>NZ_CP013949.1:7502499-7833499 GCF_000296215.2 Bradyrhizobium sp. CCGE-LA001
AGGCGGCCAAGCGTCGCCAGCGTGTCGTAAGGCGGCAGCAGCACGCCGCGCATGGCGAAGCTGGAACCTTTTTCCAGATGCAGGTCGGAGACGACGAGCAGGCGCTGCTCGTCCCAGAACAGCGCGCCGGAGAGATCGGCCGCGAACGTCACTTCGTTGATGGTGACGCTGGAAACGCGCATGTCCTCGATATCTCCCGAAATCAGCGCGCCTGCCGTCACGTCGAAACCTGCCTCTATCCCATCGCTTCCTTGACCAACTCGTCGGCGGCTTCCGCCAACAGCTCGTCTCCAGCTTCGCCATAAACTGACTCGCGGCCGATTTCCAGCATCACGGGCACCGCGAGCGGGGAAACGCGGTCGAGTTCCCGGAATGAGATTCGGCCCTTGATGCGCATCAGCATGTCGCTGAGGCGGCGCAGATCGAGCAGGCCGGTGGCGGCATCGGCGCGCGCGGCGCGCAGGAGGACGTGGTCGGCCTGGTGTTTGCGCAGGACGTCGTAGACGAGATCCGTCGAGAACAGCACTTGGCGGCGGCTCTTCTCTTCGCCGGTGTGGCGGCGCGCGATCAGGCCGGAGATGATGGCGCAGTTGCGGAAAGTGCGCTTCATCAAGGCGGACTCGGCCAGCCAGGCTTCGAGATCATCGCCGAGCATGTCGGGGTCGAACAGCGCGTCGAGATCGATCCGCCCATCGCGGATCATGAACGACATGTCGCCGAGCGCCCAGACCGCGATGGCGTATTCGTTGGCGACGAACCCGAGCGGCCGCGCGCGGGCGCGCTCCAAGCGCCGCGTCAGGAGCATGCCGAGCGTCTGGTGCGCGAGGCGGCCTTCGAAGGGATAGCAGACGAGATAATGCTTGTTGGCGCGCGGAAAGCTCTCGACCAAGAGCTCGCGCACGGCGGGCACCTGCGAAACGTCCTTTTGCAGCGACAGCCAGTCGCGCACCTGCTCCGGCAGACCGCCCCATGCGCTGAAGTCATCGAGCAGGCGACGGACGCGCTCCGCAAGATAGGTCGAGAGCGGGAATTTGCCGCCCATGTAAGACGGCACCTTGGGATCCTTGTCATGGGCGCGCGAAACATAGACCTGGTCCTCGACCACGGTCTCGTAGCGCACCACCTCGCCTGAGAACACGAAAGTGTCGCCGGGGCTCAAGCCCTCGATGAAGGCCTCCTCGATCTCGCCGAGCAGCCTGCCACCGCGCGCGATCACGCCCGTCGATCCCGCACCACCGCCGCGCGAGCGCACCAGGCGCACCTTCAGCATGTCGTCCTCGACGATGGTGCCGACATTCATGCGGTAGCTCTGCCGCACCTTGGGATTGGCAACGCGCCAGCGGCCCTCCTTGTCCTGCTTGATGCGGGCGAAGCGCTCATAGGTCTTTAGCGCGTAGCCGCCGGAGGCGACGAAGTCGACGACATCGTCGAAATCCTGGCGCGAGAGATTTGCGTAAGGCGCGGCGGTTCGGACCTCATTGTAGAGTTCATCGGAGAAGAACGGCTCGCCACAGGCGCAGCCGAGCACGTGCTGGGCGAGCACGTCGAGCGCACCGGTGCGCAAGGGCGGCGTGTCCTGCGCATTCTCGGCGATGGCATCGATGGCCACGCGGCATTCCAGCACCTCGAAGCGATTCGCGGGCACCAGCACTGCACGCGAGGCCTCGTCGAGACGATGGTTGGCGCGGCCGATACGCTGCATCAGGCGCGAGGATCCCTTGGGCGCGCCGATATTGACGACGAGATCGACATCGCCCCAGTCGACGCCGAGGTCGAGCGAGGAGGTGCAGACCACGCCGCGCAAGCGTCCCGCCGACATCGCGTCCTCGACCTTGCGGCGCTGGGCGACATCGAGCGAGCCGTGATGCAGGGCGATGGCGAGGCCGTCATCGTTCATGCTCCAGAGATTCTGGAACAGCATCTCGGCCTGGCTGCGGGTGTTGACGAAGACCAGCGTGGTCTTGTTGGCCTTGATCAGTTCGTAGATCTCAGGGAGTGCGTGCCGCGCGCTGTGGCCGGCCCAGGGCAGGCGTTCGCGCGTATCCAGCATCTCGACCTCGGGCGGCGCTGCGCCGCCGGCGACGACGATGTCGGCCGCCTCTTCCTTGCCGTCGGGCTGCGGCACCAGGAAGCGCGCGAGCTGATCGGGTTCGGCGACCGTCGCCGACAGGCCGATGGCGCGCAGATGCGGCGCTAGCCGCCAGAGCCGCGCGAGGCCGAGCGAGAGCAGATCGCCGCGCTTGGACGTCACCAGCGCGTGCAGCTCGTCGAGCACGATGCGCTTCAGCGATGAGAACAGGAACGGCGCGTCGTCGGAGGACAGCAGCAGCGCGAGCTGCTCGGGCGTCGTCAGCAGGACATCCGGCGGATAGCGCCGCTGGCGCTGGCGGCGTGAGACGGGCGTATCGCCGGTACGGGTCTCCACCTTGATCGGCAGACCCATCTCGGCGATCGGCCGCTCCAGATTGCGCGCAATATCGACGGCGAGCGCCTTGAGCGGCGAGATGTAGAGCGTGTGCAGGCCGCCGGCGCGCCGCACGTCGCGGCCGGTGGAGACGAGGCTTTTCTTCTCACCTGCGTTCCGCTCGGCCGCCTGCGTGGAAAGCTCCACCAGCGTCGGCAGAAATCCTGCCAGCGTCTTGCCGGCGCCGGTCGGCGCGATCAGCAGCGCGGACCTGTCCTCGCGCGCCTTCTCCAGCAGCGCCACTTGATGCGCGCGCGGCGACCAGCCGCGCGCCGCGAACCACGCATTGAAGCGGTCGGGCAGCAGTGCGGCGGGCTCGGCCGGGGATTTGCGGATGCGGGGCGGCACGGCATGACAGGTAAGCCGTGGGGCCGGGTTCGTCGAGGGGTGGATGCTCTCGTAGGGTGGGCAAAGCGGAGCGTGCCCACCGCGGTCGTCGTCAGGAAGATGGTGGGCACGGCGCAAGAGCGCCTTTGCCCACCCTACGGCACCATGCCCTTCCCTACTCCGACATCGGCTTGTCGGAGATGTCCCAGTCCTTGCCGGTGAAGGTGGAGATGAACAGCGTCTTCATCGGCGTGTAATCCTCGGGCGTGTAGCTGTAGCTGACGCCGTCGAGGAAATAGGGCGAGTGGAAACCGTTGAGGTTCGAGGCCTGCTTGAGCACGTTGGCGCGGGTGAGCTCGTTGCCGCAGCGGCGCAGGATCTCGGCCATGGTCGCGGCTTGGCCGTAGCCGGCGAAGGCGATGGTGTTGTCGGAATCGATCGCCGGCGTGTATTTCTTGCGCAGCTCCTCGAACGCCATCACATCGGGATCCTTCTCCCATTTGGGCAGGCCGACCTCCTTGTTGTAGCGGATCGCGACGATGCCGGTCGCATTCTCCATGCCCGCGGCATTGAGGATCGAGCGGCCGGTCGATCCGGCCGACAGCAGCTGCAGCGGCTTCCAGCCGAGCTCGGCCACTTTGCGGATCGACTGCGACGTCGCCTTGCCCGTGGTGATGTTGTAGAAGACGTCGGCGCCCGATTTCGAGAGATTGACGAGCTGGGAATCGACGGTCGGCTCGGTGAGATCATAGGTCTGCTCCATGATCACCTGCGCGGTGCCGCCGGCGTCAGCCAGCACCTTCTTGAACGGACCGAGGAAGTCGCGGCCGAAATCGTCGTTCTGGTAGAGGATGCCGATCTTGGCATTCGGCTTCACGCTGACGACGTGGCGCGCGAGAATGCGCGCCTCGGTCGGATAGAGCGGCAGGCCGGCCATGGTCCATTTGAACTCTTTCGGGTTGTTCCACTTCGAGGCGCCGGTGTTGAGCAGCAGCTGCGGCACGCCCTTTGAGTTCAGGTATTTGTGCACGGCGGTCTGCGGCGCGGTGCCGAGCGAGCCGTAGAGCGCGAGCACCTCTTCCTGCTCGACGAGGCGCCGCGTCGCCTCGACGCATTTCGGCGCGCTGTAGGCGTCGTCCATGGTGAGGAACTTGACCTTGCGGCCGTTGATGCCGCCCTTCTCGTTCAGCATCTGGAAATAGGCTTCGCCGATGCGGCCGAGCACGCCGTAGAGCGAGCCGGGGCCGGAATGAGGCACCGTCTGCCCGATCTTGATTTCGGTGTCGCTGGCCCCGGCATCGTATTTCTTCTCCGCGGCCCAGACATAGGGCGCGGGCAGAGTGGATGCGGCGATGGTGGCGAGCGCGGCGGCGCTGAAATCGCGCCGCGATGGATTCTTGGTCATTATTGTTTTCTCCCTGGTGCGCGCATTGTGCTGACATCGCAGCGCAGCTCGCAAGTGGGAAGTCGCAGCTTTGCGACGCAATGACGCTTAAATTGCTGCAGATGCAGCGCCTAGACTCAAGTTTTCTCGGCGACGACGACGAGGCCGCGCACCGGCTCGTTGTTCTCGTTGCGCGGCGAGGCCGGCTCCAGCGTGAGGAGCTTCAGTCCGGCCTTCGCCAGCGCGCTGCGCACATATTCCGCCGAATGGGCATAGCGCAGGCCGGCGCCGAGCACGACGCCGCTACCGTCATGCGTCTCGAGCGTGAAGGCGAGCACGCCGCCCGAGACGAGCACGCGCTTTGCCTCGGTGAGCACCGGCGCGAGATCGGAGAGATAGACGAAGGCATCGGCGGCGACGACGAGATTCGCGCTCGCATCCGCCTTGCCGCGCAGGCCTTCGATCATGTCGGCGACTTCGAGCTCGGCATAGAGCTCAGTCGCACGCGCCTCCTTGATCATGCCGGGCGACAGGTCGATGCCGATGAAATGGTCGACCTGCTTGGCGAAGGCGGCCGCCGCAAGGCCGGTGCCGCAGCCGAGGTCGATGGTTCGCTTGAAGTAGGCCGGCTTCTTCGCGGCGACGCGCGCGGCCAGCACCGCCTTGAAGATCAGCGCGGGTGCGCGATAGCCGAGATCGTTGATCAGCGTATGCTCGAAGCGCGGCGCGTATTGGTCGAACAGCGCCTGCACATAGGCCTTGGGCATCTCCGCAACTTGCGCATCGCCCAGCCGCATCAAATGCAGGCCGGCGCCGTGCTGGTCCGCCGGATCGCACCGGAGCGCTTCCCGGAACGCGGCAAGCGCCTTGTCGCGCTCGCCGAGCTGCTGACGGAGTTCGCCGAGCGTGAACCAAGCCGAGGTGAAATCGGGCGCGAGCTCGAGCGCCTGTTCGACGAGGTCCGCGGCTGCAGGCAAATCGCCCTTGAGCTGGAGGTCGCGCGCGAACTCAAAGCGGCGGTCGGCCATGAGATCGCCGGAGGTCAGGAACAAGCGCAGGGGCATCGGGGAACCACTCGTCATTGTCGGGCTTGACCCGCCTGCGGGGCCGAAGCCCCCCCGGCGCGGCGTAGGCCCGGCAATCCATCAAAAAATGAAACTCTTTAAGAGGATGGATGCGCGGGTCAAGCCCGCGCATGACCGGTGAATTGGAGGTGATAGCTCCCTATATGACCACGATGCGCCCCCAAGACATCCTGCTGCCAACTGCTGCCGGCCTGTGCTGCAAGCCGGGCGGCTTCCACATCGATCCTGTGCGCCCGGTCGAGCGGGCGGTGATTACCCACGGGCATTCCGACCATGCCCGCGCCGGCCATGGCGCGGTGCTGGCGACGCAGGAAACGCTCGACATGATGCGGCTGCGCTACGGCGAGAATTTTGCCGGCTCGACACAGGCGATCGCTTACGGCGAGGAAATCCGGCTCGGCGATATCCGGGTGAAGTTTCACCCGGCCGGCCATGTGCTGGGCTCGGCGCAGATCGCCGTGACCTGCAAGGACACCTGCATCGTCGCTTCCGGCGACTACAAGGACGCACCCGACCCGACCTGCACGCCGTTCGAGCTGGTGCCCTGCGACGTCTTCATCACCGAGGCGACGTTCGGCCTGCCGGTGTTCCGGCATGGCGATGCCGGCGACGAGGTGAAGAAGCTGCTGGCCTCGGTCGCGTTGTTTCCGGAGCGCGCCCATCTGGTGGGCGCCTATTCGCTCGGCAAGGCACAGCGCGTCATCGCGCTGCTGCGCCAGGCCGGCTATGAGGCGCCGATCTACTTGCATGGCGCAATGGAGACGATCACGCATTACTATCAGACCCGCGGCATCGACCTCGGCGAGCTCAGGCCGGCGAAGGGCATGAAGAAGGCGTCGCTTGCCGGCACCATCACGCTGGCGCCGCCGTCGGCGACATCAGATCTCTGGACACGGCGCTTTCCCGACCCGGTCACCGCTTTCGCCTCGGGCTGGATGCGCGTGCGCGCCCGCGCGCGGCAGCGCGGCATCGAGCTGCCGCTCGTCATCTCCGACCATGCCGATTGGGACGGCCTCACCGCGACGATCGCAGCGACTGGCGCCGGCGAGATCTGGGTCACGCACGGCCAGGAAGACGCGCTGGTGCATTGGTGCCGTAGCAAGGGCCTCAAAGCGCAGCCGCTGGATCTCGTCGGCTATGGCGACGAGGAGGAGAGCGAGACGTCGATCCAAAACGAGGCCGAGGCATGAACCGCTTCGCCGAGCTGCTCGATCGCCTCGCCTACGAGCCCGGCCGCAACAACAAGCTGCGGCTGATCACCGGCTATTTCCGCGAGGTCGCCGACCCCGATCGCGGCTACGCATTGGCCGCGCTCACCGGCGCACTCAGCTTCAAGCATGCCAAGCCCGCATTGATCCGCGACCTCATCGCGGCGCGCACGGATGAGGTGCTGTTCGGGCTATCCTACGACTATGTCGGCGATCTCTCGGAGACGGTGGCGCTGATGTGGCCGAAGGCGCCGTTGGCCGCCCATAACAACCCGCCGCCTCCGTCCCTCACCGAAGTCGTCACCACGCTGCGTACGCTCGGCAAGACCGAGCTGCCAAAGCAGCTCGAACGCTGGCTCGACGAGCTCGACGAGACCGGCCGCTGGGCGCTGCTGAAGCTCGTGACCGGCGCGCTTCGCATCGGCATTTCCGCGCGCCTTGCCAAGACTGCTGCCGCAGCATTGGGCGACAAGGACCCGCATGAGGTTGAGCTGATCTGGCCGGGGCTTGCGCCGCCTTATCTCGACCTGTTCGCCTGGCTCGAAGGCCGCGGCGACAAGCCGGTCAATCGCGATCCCGCGCCGTTCCGCCCGGTGATGCTCGCGCATGCGATCGAGGACACGGATTTCGCTTCGCTCGATCCCGCCGACTATATCGCCGAATGGAAATGGGACGGCATTCGCGTGCAGGCGGTGGCAGGCCGCGATGAGCGCGGGCACATTACCGCGCGGCTCTATTCGCGCACCGGCGAAGACATCACCGGCAGCTTTCCGGATCTCGTGCCGTCGCTGCGCCTGCCTGGCGCCATCGACGGCGAGCTCCTGATCCTGCGCGAGGGTCGCGTGCAGAGCTTCAACGTGCTGCAACAGCGTCTCAACCGCAAGGTGGTCTCGCCAAAGCTGATCAAGGAATTTCCGATCCATCTGCGCGCCTACGACCTGCTCGGCGACGACCAGAACGACCTGCGCGAGCTGCCGTTCGCGGAGCGGCGCGAGAGGCTCGAGACCTTCATCGCAAAGCTCGACGATCCCCGCATCGACCTGTCGACCACCGTGCCCTTCGCAAGCTGGGAGGCGCTGACCGCCGCGCGCGCCGATCCCGCCAGTGCCGGCGCCGGCGAGGACGCCGACGCGGTCGAAGGCGTGATGCTGAAGCGGCGCGATGCGCCGTATTTGCCGGGGCGGCCGAAGGGGCAATGGTGGAAGTGGAAACGCGACCCGCACATCATCGACGCCGTGCTGATGTATGCGCAGCGCGGCCACGGCAAGCGCTCGTCCTATTATTCCGACTACACCTTCGGCGTCTGGACCGGCGGCGATGGCGGCGACGAGCTGGTGCCGGTCGGCAAAGCCTATTTCGGCTTCACCGACGAGGAGCTGTTGCAGATCGACCGCTTCGTCCGCCGCAACACCACCGAAAAGTTCGGCCCTGTCCGCCATGTCGTGCACGAGCCGGACAAGGGTCTCGTGCTGGAGGTCGCGTTCGAGGGGCTGCAGCGCTCGCCGCGGCACAAATCCGGCGTCGCCATGCGCTTTCCCCGCATCAGCCGCCTGCGCTGGGACAAGCCGCCGCGGGAAGCGGACAGGCTGGAAACGCTGGAGCGGATGCTGAAGGCGGAGCCGGCGGAGGTGGAGATGTGAGGCGCGTGCTGCGCCGGATTTTGGCGGCGCCTGAGCGCGCGCCTCGTCCTTCGAGACGACCGCTTCGCGGTCTCCTCAGGATGAGGCTAATCGGCGCCGGCGCCTGTTTGAACTGCTGCCGCGCACTCCGTCCTCATCCTGAGGAGCCCGCCGAAAGCCGGCGTCTCGAAGCATGGCGGCCGGGAAAACACTCTTATCAGGCCGCGGGAGAGATGACTCGCGAATTAAACTCCCGTAACCCGATTGACGGCCGGACCCGGGTTCCCCATGTGCCCCGCCGTGACTTATAATGGGGACGAATCCCCGCGAGGAGTTTGAGATGGTCCAAGACGTCAGAGATTTGCCGGCCGGCCGCAGCGATGGCCTGAACCGCTTTCTCGGCGGCACGCCGCTGGCAGTCGCGTTTCGCCTGGTCCTGCTCTCGATCCTGGTCGGCGTCGTGCTGGCGGCGATCGGTTTCGATCCCTGGAACATCCTCTACAGCATCCAGCTGCTGTTCCAGCGGCTCTGGGATCTCGGCTTCGACACCATCAACTGGCTGTGGCGCTACTTCCTGCTCGGCGCTGTCATCGTGATCCCGATCTGGCTGCTCTCGCGCGTGTTCGGTTCGCCGCGACGCTGATTCCGGATCATAGTTAGGGAGCCCGCAGCCGATGCAACTGCGCTTTGTCGGCTGCGGTGACGCCTTCGGCTCGGGTGGCAGGCTCAACACTTGCTTCCACATCTCGGGGCGCGAGAGCAATTTCCTGATCGATTGCGGCGCGTCGGCCCTGCCGGCGCTGAAGCGGCTCGAGATCGACTGTGACGACATCAATCTCATCCTCATCACGCATTTCCACGGCGACCATTTTGCCGGGCTGCCGTTTTTTCTGCTCGATGCGCAATTCTCGCGGCGGACGCGGCCGCTGACGATTGCGGGCCCGCAAGGCACCGAGACGCGGCTCCGCGCAGTGATGGAAGCGCTGTTCGAGCACTCCTCCAAGACCAAGCAGCGTTTCGAGCTCAACGTGGTCGAACTAGCGCCTCGGCAAAGCCAAAGCTTCGGCACGGTGACGGTGACGCCCTATCCGGTCGTGCACGGCGAATCCGGCGGGCCGTTCCTGGCCTATCGCGTCGAAGCCGAGGGCCGCACGCTCGCCTACAGCGCCGATACCGAATGGACGGAGACGCTCATTCCGCTGGCGCATGGCGCGGACCTTTTCATTGCGGAAGCCTATATGTACGAGAAGGTGGTCAAGAACCATCTCAGCCTGAAGACCTTGGAACAGCATCTGCCCGAGATCGGCGCCAAGCGCCTCGTCCTCACCCATATGAGCGACGACGTGCTGTCGCGCCTCGACGACATCGACCATCTCGCCGCCGAAGACGGCATGGTGCTCGTGTTCTGACATGCACGCCCCCATTCCCCTCAAGATCGGCTCCCGCCAGGTGTTCGCCATCGCCGGCCCTGCGATGGTGGCGAACCTCACCACGCCGCTGATCGGCGTGGTCTCGACCACTGCGATCGGACGGCTCGACGATGCCGCGCTGCTCGGCGGCGTTGCGATGGCTTCCGTGATCTTCGACTGCCTGTTCTGGCTGTTCGGCTTCCTGCGCATGAGCACGCTCGCCTTCACGGCGCAGGCGATGGGCGCCGGCGAGACGCGCGAGCAGACCGTGATCCTGGTGCGCGGCTTCATCGTCGCCGGCCTGATCGGCGCCGGACTGATCGTGCTGCAATTGCCGCTGGCCGCCGCGCTGTTCGACCTGATGGGCGGCAGCGAGGGCGTGACGCGCGCCGCAAAGACCTATTTCATGATCCGGATCTGGTCCTCGCCCTTCGCTTTCGCCAATTACGTCGTGCTCGGCTGGCTGGTGGGACAGGCCCGCGCCAATCCGGCACTCGCGCTCCAGGTCGTCATCAACCTCATCAACATGGCAGCCACGATCCTGCTGGTGCTGGTCTACGACTTCGGCATCGCAGGTGCGGCAATTGCGGCGCTGCTGTCGGAGACGTCAGGGTTCGTGCTCGGCGTGATCGTCTGCCGCCGTTATGCCGTCGGCGGCTTCAAGGTGCCCCGCGCAATTCTGCTGGATCGCGCCAAGCTGATGCGGCTCCTGGCGGTGAACACCGACATCCTGATCCGCACCGCAGCGCTGATCACGGTGTTCCTGTTCTTCACCGCCAAGGGCGCGCGCACGGGCGACGTCACGCTCGCCGCGAATTCCGTGCTCAACAATTTCCTGCTGGTCAGCGCTTTCTTCCTCGACGGCCTCGCCAACGCGGCCCAGCAGCTCTGCGGCCGCACTTTTGGCGCACGCGACGCCAGGGGATTTGCGGATTCGACCCGGCTGGTGCTCACATGGGGCCTCGGCTTCGCCACGGTCGTCGCGGCGCTGTTCGCGACGTTCGGGCCCGATATCATCAATTTCATGACCGCGAGCGAGGACGTCCGCCGCTCCGCGCGCGAGTTCCTGCCGTTCATCGTGCTTGCGCCAATCCCCGGCGTGTTCGCGTTCGGCTTCGATGGCGTCTATGTCGGCGCCACCTGGGCGCGCGAGATGCGCAATCTGATGTTGGCCTCGCTCGCGATCTTCTTCTGCGTCTGGCTGGCACTGCAATCGTTCGGCAATACCGGACTTTGGTGCGCGCTGATCGCGTTCTATGTGGCACGCGGCGGATTGCAGGGGGCAAGGTATCCGGCGCTGTACCGGGCGACGTTCTCGAAAATCTAACGATCGTGTCCCGGACGCGCTGCAGCGTGAAACGCTGCTGCGCAGAGCCGGGATCCAGTTTGCGGCGAGCATGCGCCCCGGCACTGCAGCGCACCACGCCGAAGGTGGCGCGCTGCGCTGCGTCCGGGGCAGGAGACCGTCTTACATCCCCGGCCAGTCTTCCGCCGTCAGCGTCGCGGCGTCGGCGCCGACGATCTCGGAGAGCGAATCCCGTCCCGTGCGCAGCAGCGTCGAGGCGAGGTCGCGCTTGATCTCGTCGACGAGGCCGAGGCCCTTGTAGACCAGCGACGAATAGAGCTGGATCAGGCTGGCACCGGCGCGGATCTTGGTCAGCGCGGCGCCGCCTGAATCGACACCGCCAACGCCGATCAGCGGGAATGCGCCTTCGACGCGCACATAGGTCTCCGCGACCATGCGCGTCGACAGGCGGAACAGCGGCCTGCCGGACAGGCCGCCCTGCTCCTTGGCCCGCGTCGTCTCGCGCAACGTGCTGTTCCGCGCGATGGTCGTGTTCGACACGATCATGCCGTCGACCCGGCGCGATCGCGCGACCTGCACGACGTCGTCGAGCTGGGCGAGGCTGAGGTCGGGCGCGATCTTGAGCAGCACCGGCGTGTCGCCGGCCTTCTGCCTGACACGCTCGCGGGCGTCGATCACGCGTGCGAGGAGATCGTCGAGCAGCGCGCCTTCCTGCAGATTGCGCAGGCCCGGCGTGTTCGGCGAGGAGACGTTGACGGTGAAATAGCTCGCAACCGGCGCAAAGGTCTCGATCAGCTTGACGTAATCGGCGACGCGATCGGGCGAATCCTTGTTGGCGCCGACATTGACGCCGACGATGCCGCCATGCTGCGCGCGCGCAGCGAGCCGGCGCAACGCGACCTCGGCGCCGTCATTGTTGAAGCCCATGCGGTTGATCACGGCCTCGTCGCGCTCGAGCCGGAACAGCCGCGGCCGCGGATTGCCGGCTTGCGGCTTCGGCGTGACCGAGCCGATCTCGACGAAGCCGAAGCCGAGCCGCAGCAGCGCATCCGGCACCTCGGCGCTCTTGTCGAAGCCCGCGGCCATGCCGATGGGATTGGGAAAGTTGAGCCCGAAGGCGCGCACCGCGAGCTTGAGATCGTCCGCACGCGGCTTGACCGGCGGCAGAAAGCGCAGCCCCTGGATCGCGAGACGGTGCGCATCCTCCGGATCGAGCCAGCGCAGCACCGGCAGTGAAAAGGCGTCGAAAGCACGGATCACGGGGCAAGCTCCGGAACGTCGTGGCTGCCGTCGGAACGCATGTTGAGATTCATCACCGAGAGCACGGCGCCGAGATCGAGCTCGCCATAGAGATGCGGAAACAGCTCGTCGTTGCGCGAGCGCTCCCAGCGCAGCTCGCTGCCGAGCGCATCGCCCTCGACCTCGACCAGGAACAGCGCGCGCTGTCCGGAATAGTGCTTGCGCAAGGTCTCGGGAACCTGGGCGGCGGTCGAGAAATGGATGAAACCGTCGCGCGCATCATCCGCGCTGCCGCGGTAGACACCCTGCCGTTCCGCCTCGCGCCAGGCCGAGGCCGGACAGATTTTGTAGATCTTGACCACCGCTTCCGCAGCCCTGTTTGCTCTTTGAGTCTTTTGGGTTTTTTCGTCTCGTGCGGGTCTCGAAAAGCCCTGGCGCGACCGTAAAGGCGGCCCCTGCCGAACTCAAGAGTTAGCCACCGCCTCTTGCGCGAAAAACGGAAAACCGGTTGATTTGAGGACAGTTTTCCTGAGTTGCGACGGGCTGGACCTTCCATGGTCAAACAGGCCAATGCGCCGAGGATGCTGACCCACGACCAGATCTGGATCGCGCTGGATCGGCTGGCGGCGCGCGCCGGTCTGTCGCCATCGGGCCTTGCCAAGCGCGCCGGGCTCGATCCCACCACCTTCAACCGGTCGAAGCGCGTCACCGCCGACGGCCGCGAGCGCTGGCCCTCGACCGAATCGATCGCGAAGGCGCTGGCCGCGGCCGATTGCTCGATCGACAGCTTTGCGCGGCTGATCGACGACGACGCCGTCGACGGCCGCTCGATACCGCTGCTCGGCTTCGCGCTGGCCGCCACCAGTGGCGCTTTCGACGAAGCCGGCCATCCATCCGGCAAGGGCTGGAGCGAGATCACGCTGCCGAGCGCCGAGGACGGCCACGCTTTCGCGCTAGAGATTTCCGGCGATGCGCTGCTGCCGGCCTATCGCCACGGTGACATCATCCTGGTCTCGCCCGATGCACCGATCCGCAAGGGCGATCGCGTGGTGGTGAGGACGAGGACGGACGAGATGACGATCGCGACGCTGAAGCGTCGCACGGCCAAGGCGCTGGACGTGCAGCCGCTCGATGCGTCGCAGGCGGCACGGACCATCGCGGCGGCTGACGTCGCGTGGGTGGCGCGGATCGTGTGGGCGAGCCAGTGAGAGAGTTTCGCCTGAATGAAGCTCCGTAGCCCGGATGAGCGAAGCGATATCCGGGACCTTCGCCGAGGCGCCCCGGATGTCGCTGCGCTCATCCGGGCTACAATTTTACGCTGAGCGCGCCAGCGCGCCGTCGATCATGTTGACCGCGTTCTGGATGCCGTACACGGCGACGAAGGAGCCGAAGCGCGGGCCCTTCTCCTGGCCGAGCAGCACCTGATAGAGCATGTTGAACCAGTCGAGCGTGACGCCGGGTCGGCCGTCCTTGCCCTTCTTGACCTGGTCGAGGAACGGCTCGCGACGGCCGATCTCGTAGACGACGTTCTGGATGTCCTCGGCCGAGGCGTCCTGAGGCAGCTGCGACAGCGCTTCGCGCAGATCCTGCAGCGCTGCGCGCTCGGTGTCCGTGGGCACGCGGAACTGCTTGGTCGGCGCGACGAAATCGCGATAATAGTTGATGGCATAGCCGACCATCGCATCGAGCTTTGGATGCGTCTGGGGGCTGACGCCCGGACGGTAGCGGCCGATGAAGCCCCACAGCGTTTCGGCATTCTCCGCGTTCGACGACGACACCAGCGTGAGCAGGAGCTGGAACGTCACCGGCATGTCGCCCTGCGGCGGCTTGCCGTTGTGGATGTGCCACACCGGATTGCCGAGCTGCTGCTTGCCGTCCTGCTTGGCAAAGCCGTCGATGAATTGCTGGTAGTCGTCGACGTTGCGCGGGATCACGTCGAAGTAAAGCCGCTTCGCCGCCTTCGGCTCGCGATACATGAACAGCGACAGCGATTCCGGCGAGGCGTAGCGCAGCCATTCGTCGATGGTGAGGCCGTTGCCCTTCGACTTCGAGATCTTCTGGCCCTTTTCGTCGAGGAAGAGCTCGTAGTTGAAGCCTTCCGGCGGCGTGGCGCCGAGCGCCCGCGCGATCGCGCCGGACAGCTTCACCGAATCGATCAGGTCCTTGCCGGCCATCTCGTAGTCGACGCCAAGCGCGACCCAGCGCATCGCCCAATCGGCCTTCCACTGGCACTTGACGTTGCCGCCAGTGACTGGCGTCTCGACCTCCTGGTTGGTATCGGGATCGAGATAGGTCACCGTGCCGGCCGCGACGTCGCGGCGGATCATCGGGACCTGCAGCACGACTCCGGTCGTCTTGCTGATCGGGAGGAACGGCGAATAAGTGGCGCGGCGATCGGGGCCGAGCGTCGGCAGGATGATCGCCATGATCTTGTCGTAGGCGGCTAGCATCTTGAGCAGCGTCGCGTCGAACCGGCCGGACGTATAATAGTCGGTCGAGCTCGCGAACTCGTAGTCGAAGCCGAAATGATCCAGAAACGCGCGCAAGCGCGCGTTATTATGTGCGCCGAACGAGGGATACTCGTTGGAGAACGGATCCGGCACCCGCGTCAGCGGCTTGCCGAGATGCGCGGCCAGCATCTCCTTGTTGGGGACGTTGTCGGGCACCTTGCGAAACCCGTCCATGTCGTCCGAGAACGCGAGCAGTCGCGTCTTGATCTTGTCCTCGGTCAGCACGCGGAAGGCGTGGCGCACCATCGAGGTGCGCGCGACCTCGCCGAACGTGCCGATATGCGGCAGGCCGGAGGGACCGTAGCCGGTCTCGAACAGCACCTCGTCCTTCGGGCTTTTCTTCAGCCGCGCGACAATGGCCTTCGCCTGTTCGAACGGCCAGGCGTTGGATTGTTCGGCGAGCGCACGCAAATCGCTCGGGCTCATGCTGGGATCGATAACGGACATCAAGAAGGGCCTCCGGGCCGCGGAAAATAGCGATTTCCGGGCAGAATGCAATTTTGTGCGAAGCACGGCCTCCCTCGTCATTGCGAGCGAAGCGAAGCAATCCAGACTGTCTCCACGGAAACAGTCTGGATTGCTTCGTCGCTACGCTCCTCGCAATGACGGCGGAGGGAGCAGCGACGAACTAAAACGGGCTCACCGAGAAATAGCGCAGCCACAGATCGGTGTAGCGGCCTTTTTCCCAGACGCGGAACAGCGCCCAGTTCAGGGCCTGGCGCAGCACGTCGTTGCCTTTGCGCACGGCGATGCCGACGCCCTCGCCGAAGAAGCGGCTCTCGACGAAAGGGCCGCCGGAGAAGGCACAGCAATCTCCGGAATCGGTCCCGTTGGTCCAGAACGCCAGCGAGATGGCGTCGCCGAAGATGAAATCGACCTCGCCCTTCCGCAGGGCCGTGCGTAGCGCATCGTCATTGGGAAAAGCGTGCAGCTCGGCGTCGGTGAACATCGCCTTGAGATAGGCCTCATGCGCCGAGCCCGCGATGACGCCGACCTTCTTGCCCTCGAGATATTCGGGGCGGATCTCCGGCATCACCGCATCCTTGCGCGAGACGAAGCGCGCCGGCACCCGGTAATAGGGATCGGTGAAGTCGACGCGGGCGCGCAGCTGCGGGCTCACCGCCATCGAGGCGATGATGGCATCGCCGCGGTTGGAGGTGAGCGCATCGACCAGCGTCTCGAAGCGGCGCATCTGCACCGTGCAGCTCACCTTGATCTCGTCGCACAGGCTGCGTGCGAGATCGACATTGAAGCCGGCCGGATTGCCGTCCGCGCCGGTGAAGTTGAACGGCGGGTAGTCGGTCTCGGTCAGGAAACGGATCACAGTGATGCGCGACAGGTCCGGCCGCTCCGGCCGGCGCCGCGGGTCCCAGAAGCCCGGCACGGCCTGCGGGGCGGCCTGGGGTGTGACCTGAGGCGAAGCCTGCGGCGCGGCCGGCGGTCGCTTGGCTGGGGCCTGGGCATGCGCGGCTGGCAGGCCGGCAAGCAGACAGGCAGCGGCGGCCAGTCCGAGCAGCAGGCCACGGACAGATTTGGACGATTTCGCCTGTTGCGATGGAGCCATCGGCCGGAAATGAACTGATATCGTTGGGATCGGAGGGCCTTATAGACCATCCCGCCGGGAACGCGAGCGGGGAATGTGGATGGGAAAGGTCCCTCCGCCGTCATGCCCGGGCTTGTCCCGGGCATCCACGAACTCTCCTACCCGCTCAAGAACGTGGATGGCCGGGACATGCCCGGCCATGACGATGTGGGAAGCACGGTGCCTAAATCAGGCTCAGATATACTTCTTCAGATCCGCCGCCGCCTCTTCCGGCGTGCGCTTCAGGTTGAATGGCGAGACGAACCTGCCCTCGCGGTCCATCAGATAGATCAGCGCGGTGTGGTCCATGGTGTAGTCGCCGTCCTTGGCCGGGACCTTCTTGGCGTAGACCCGGTAGGAGGTGATCACCTTGGCGATCTCGGCGGGATCGCCGGACAGGCCCTGAAGATGCGGGTCGAAGCTCGACAGATAGTCCTTCATCGCCGCCTGCGTGTCGCGCTCGGGATCGACCGAGATGAAGACGGCATTGACCTTGTCGGCATCCTTGCCCAGCACGCGCAGCACTTCCGAGATCTCGAACAGCGAGGTCGGGCAGACGTCGGGACAATGGGTGTAGCCGAAGAAGATCAGGGTCGGCTTGCCCTTCAGGTTCTTGTCGGTGACGGCCTTGCCGTTCTGGTCGGTGAGCTGGAAGGGACCGCCGATCGCGGCCGGCTGCGCCACCTTGCTCACCCCGCCCATGGCCCAGAACATGATCAGGAGCCCAACGATGAGGCTTGCGGCGAAGGCGGTCGCGATCACCAGCGGACGGGCCATGGAACTCATTGGCGGAACACTTCCTCTCGGGGATCAGAAGCAGGCGGCGAAGCCGGTCCTGATGATTTCGAAGAACACCTGGGTGCCGTAATGGAACCAGAGCGCGAGGGCGCCGACCACGACGAGCGCGCCAAGAGCTGCGCCCGCCCACAGCAGCACGGACGGCAGTCGGCCGGCAGTGGGCGAATTGTCCTGTAGCGGATGGGCGGAGTGCACTGGTTGAGCCATGGCAAGGATCGGGGCGAAGGGTTCCCTGCCTTTCAAATAGGCGCTGGGGCGGGACCGGGCAAGCGCGGCGGAGGTGGAGGGGATCACGTGGTGCGGAGGCGCGCGGCGGTCCTCATACCGGGCTTGTCCGTCTGCGCGGCCGAAGGAGGCGAAGGCCCGGGCATCCACGCACTTCGTGCCGCCCAGGTCCAAAAACGTGGATGGCCGGGACAAGCCCGGCCATGACGATACGAAAGCGGCAGATGGGCGCGTACGCAGCTTACCGCGACGGCCTGTTGGTCGAAGCTTGCGCGTCCAGGTAGCAAGGCTTGTACATGGCCTGCAGCTGCTTGCCTCTCAGGAAGAGCATGTTCGGCGTGAGGCCGCCGCGCTGCGCGATCCAGCGCTTCACCTGCGAGGGATACATCGCGTAGAGCATCTGGGTGGCCTCGGGATTGGTGACGGCGCGGCCGTTGCTGCCGAAATCCCATGCGGCGTGGAAGCCGAGCGTTGCGTGCGAGGTCACGCAGATCCGGTCGCGCGGGATGGCGCCCAGGACGATGGTGCAGGCCGAGGCACAGAGACCGTCGATGATGACGGTTTCGCCGGATTGCCTGAGATCCTGATATTTGTCGACGTAGGTTCCGATCCTGCCGCCGCGGTCATCCGCAATTCGAACCACCGCGTGAGAAGCCCCCATGCTCGCGACCAGCAAAACCGCCGCAAGCAACCCCGTCAGAACCTTCATTGTCCCCCGCCCCAGTCGTCTTCGAATCTGCGTGTCAGGTGGTGATGCGCGGCTAGCGTCTGTCGACTTCAAGGTTTTGTCTAGGCGCGCCGGCTTCCTCAAAACAAATTCAAATCCAGTGTTGCGCCCGCGCTGCACTCGGCTGATCTCTATCCCGAAGTGGAACAAGTTAACGATGTCTTGCGCGTCACGCCCTTGATCTCAGTTGCAACCGCTGGCTTCAATCCGGGCAACTACAGGGAGGAACCTGTGGAGGGGGAGATCCATGGCGGAAGAGACTGACGTCATCGTCGTCGGCGCGGGGCTGTCGGGCCTGGTGGCCGCAACCGAGATCGCCGACGCGGGCAAGCGCGTGATCGTGGTCGACCAGGAAGGCGAGCAGTCGCTCGGCGGCCAGGCGTTCTGGTCGTTCGGCGGGTTGTTCCTGGTCGATTCGCCGGAGCAGCGCCGGCTCGGCATCAAGGACTCCTACGAGCTCGCGCTCCAGGACTGGATCGGCACCGCCGGCTTCGACCGCGACGAGGATTTCTGGCCGCGGCAATGGGCCGAGGCCTATGTGGCGTTCGCGGCCGGCGAGAAGCGCGGCTGGTTGCGCGCGATGGGCCATCGCATCTTTCCCGTGGTGGGCTGGGCCGAGCGCGGCGGCTATGACGCCATGGGCCACGGCAATTCGGTACCGCGCTTCCACGTCACCTGGGGCACCGGGCCCGGCATCGTCGAGCCGTTCGCGCGCCGCGCCCGCGAAGCCGCCCGAAGCGGCCGTCTCACCTTCAAGTTCCGCCACCGCGTCGATGCGCTCTCCATCACCAATGGCACGGTCGATGGTGTCAGCGGCGCCATTCTCGCCCCCGACAATGTCGAGCGCGGCAAGAGCTCGTCGCGCAATGTGGTCGGCGAGTTCGCGCTGAAGGCGCAGGCGGTGATCGTCGCCTCCGGCGGCATCGGCGGCAATCATGAGCTGGTGCGGCAGAACTGGCCGAAGCGGCTCGGTGATCCCCCGAAATTCATGATCTCGGGCGTGCCCGAGCATGTCGACGGCCGCATGATCGGCATCACGGAGAAGGCGGGCGCACGGCTGATCAACCGCGACCGCATGTGGCATTACGTCGAGGGCATCCAGAACTGGTCGCCAATCTGGCCGCGTCACGGCATCCGCATCCTGCCCGGCCCGTCCTCGATGTGGTTCGACGCGACGGGCACGCGGCTGCCGGCGCCGCTATTCCCCGGCTCCGACACGCTCGGCCAGCTCAAATACATCATGTCGACCGGCTATGATCATTCCTGGTTCATCCTGACGCAAAGCATCATCAAGAAGGAGTTCGCGCTGTCGGGCTCGGAGCAGAACCCCGACCTCACCGGCAAGAGCTGGCGGATGACGCTGCGCCGTGCCACCAACAAGGGCGCGCCGGCGCCAGTCGAAGCGTTCAAAAGCCATGGTGTCGACTTCATCGTGCGCGACAAGCTCGATGAGCTCGTTGCGGCCATGAACCAACTCGCCGGCAGCGACTTGTTGAAGCTCGAGCACATCAGGATGCAGATCGAAGCGCGCGACCGCGAGATCGCTAACCCCTATGTCAAGGACGCGCAGGTGATGAACATCCACAATGCGCGCCGTTATATCGGCGACAAGCTGATCCGCACCGCCTCCCCGCACAAAATCCTCGATCCCGCGCACGGGCCGCTGATCGCGGTGAAGCTCAACATCCTCACCCGCAAGACGCTGGGCGGTTTCGAGACCGATCTCGACTCCCGCGTGTTCGGCGAGGAAGGCAGCGTCATTCCCGGCCTCTATGCCGTGGGCGAAGCTGCCGGCTTCGGCGGCGGCGGCGTGCACGGCTACCGCTCGCTGGAAGGCACCTTCCTTGGCGGCTGCCTGTTCTCGGGCCGTAATGCCGGCCGCGCGGCGGCGAAAGCCGTGGGCTAGATCATGCCGCGGTGGATGCAGATCGGGGCGCTGGTTGCGGCATTGACCGCCGCCTCCGCCGCATCCGCCGATACGATCGACGTCAGCGGCGTGAAGCGCTCCTACACCGCGCAGCTGCCGGCGAAGAAGCCGGCGCCGCTGGTGATCGTGCTGCATGGCAAGACCCAGCGTGGCGCCGACATGATCACGCGGACGGCGTGGCCGCAAATCGCCAAGCGCGAGGGTCTAGCCGTGGTCTTTCCGGACGGACTCAACAATGCCTGGGCGGACGCGCGGACGAAGGCAGGCCCAGCCCTGCGCGGACCACCGGCGGGCACCGACGACGTCGCCTTCATCGCTAAGCTCGTCGAGAAGCTGGTGGCCGACGGCACGGCGGATGCGAACCGCGTCTACGTCACGGGCATCTCTAACGGCGGCGCCATGGCGATGACGCTGGTTTGTGCGCGGGCCGATCTGTTTGCGGCAGCCGCGAGCGTAATCATGAACCTCAACGATGAAGCCGCCGTGACCTGCCATCCATCGCGGCCGCTGCCGATGCTGCTCATGAACGGCACGGCCGACCCGCTGGTGCCCTATGAGGGCGGGCGAGGATCGAGCTATTTTGCCGCAGAGGGATTTTGGTCGACGGACGAGACGCTGGCATTCTGGCGGAAGCTCAATGGCTGCGAGACGGACGAGGTGACCGAGACCGAGCTGCCCGACAGGAATCCCGCGGACCAATCCACGGTGACGCGGATCTCCTCACGCTGTCCGGCGGGACACGAGGTCGTGCTCTATCGCGTCAATGGCGGCGGCCACCGCATGCCGGGATTTGCGCCGGACGCGCGTTTTCCGAAAGTCGCGGCCAAGCTGCTCGGCCCGCAGAACGGCGACATCGACGGCGCCGAGACAATCTGGACATTCTTCGGCCAGTCTCATTGAGCGGGCAACGCATGCATGCCGGGCAACGCATGCGTGCCTGGGGTGGCACACGGCAGGTCGCTGGGCTAGACAGGGCCGCCCTTTCACCAGGAGATCCCCAATGAGCATTCAGCGTTTTGAAACCGGCCCGCGCATGAGCCAGGTCGTCGTGCACGGCAACACCGTCTATCTCGCCGGTGTCGTCGCCAACAAGGCCGCCGGCGAAAGCGTGACGAAGCAGACCCAGGACATCCTGGCGACCATCGACGGTCACCTCGCCAAGGCCGGCACCGACAAATCGAAGCTGCTCTCGGCCACGATCTACATCACCGACATGAAGACCTTCGGGGAGATGAACGCGGTGTGGGACGCCTGGGTCTCGCCCGGCAACACCCCGGCCCGCGCCACCGTCGAAGCCAAGCTGGCGGCGCCGCAATACACCGTCGAGATCATGGTGACCGCGGCGAAGTAAATCCGCAGACGATGCGAATGAAGCGCGATGAGGTCATCATCGCGCTTCATTTTTTTCGCGTATCGATGACCTCCGAGGTAATCGATATGTGCGCGTAGACCTTCGATAGTCACGGTCAGCCGGACACGGCTTCATCGAAGGAGACTGACATGACCAACCACACCGCCATCGCCCTTTGCTATATCGATCTCTGGAACGAGCGCACGACGAGTCGCCGCCGCGAGCTGCTGAGCGAAACCTGGACGGCAGATGCAAGCTATGTCGATCCGCTGATGAAGGGTGACGGCCGGGATGGCATCGACGCGCTGATCGCGGGCGTGCAGCAGCGCTTTCCCGATTTCACATTCAAGCTGATCGGCGAGCCCAACGGCTACGGCGACCATGTGCGATTCTCGTGGGGACTTGGTCCCGACGGCGTCGACAGCCCGATCAAGGGGACGGATTTCGCCGTGCTGAAGGATGGGCGGATCAGGAGCGTGACGGGGTTTTTGGATCAGGTGCCCGCGGGGGCGTGAGGGGCGCTGCTCGTTGCTGCGCCCTCTCCCCTTGTGGGAGAGGGCATCACCTCTCGTAGACACAAGCTCGGTAGGGTGAGGGGTATCTCTCCGCGCGCGAATTTTGAGAGGTGATATCGCGGAGAGAACCCCTCATCCGGCGCTGCGCGCCACCTTCTCCCACAAGGGGAGAAGGGAGCGCGTGCGCGGCTCAGCTCACTGCCAACCGATACGCCGCCTTCGCATTCGCGCCGAATGCCTTCTCTCGCACGCCCGGTCCAAGCCTTGCCAGACACGCCTCGAGCGCGCCCTTGATCTCGCCGTAGCTGCCCGCAAGCAGGCACACCGGCCAGTCGGAGCCAAAGATCAGGCGATCCTCGCCAAAGCATTTCGCGGCATGTTCGACGAACGGAAACAGACGCTCCGCATCCCAGTCGTTCCAAACCGCTTCCGTTGCGAGCCCTGAAATCTTGCACCAGACATTGCCGCAGGTGGCGAGCGCTGTGATGCGATCGGTCCATTCCTCGCTGCCGCCGTCGGCGATCGGCGGCTTGGCGGCGTGATCGAGCACGAAACGTGCTTGCGGAAAGGCCTGCGCGGTTGCGACGGCCGAGGGCAGCTCGCGGGTGCGAACCAGCAAGTCATAGGTGAGATCGCGGGCGAACACGGCGGTGAGGCCGCGCTGAACGTCCTCGCGCAGCAGCCAGTCGGGATCGGCCTCGTCATGGACCTGATGGCGGATGCCGACCAATTTGTCGCCGCCGGGTGAGGCGCGCAGCCGGTCCAGGGTTTCGCCAAGCGCAGCGTCGGTCAGATCAGCCCAGCCGACGACGCCGATCACCGACGGCGTCGCATCTGCGATCCGCAAGAATTCCTCGGTCTCCTCCAGCGCGGAGCGGCATTGCACTAGGATGCTGGCGTCGATGCCGTTGGCTTTCAACAAGGGCGCGAGATCGGCAGGACCAAAGGCGCGGCGGATCGGCGTGAGCTCATCCGCCTCCATCCAGGGATAGTCTGCGCGCGCCGGGTCCCAAAAGTGTTGATGGCCGTCGATGATCATGCTCACGCCCCGCCCGGCAGCGGCGCGCGGGCATCGACAAGATTTTTCGCGCGCAGTTCCCGCCAGAACGCCGGCGGCACCGCGCGCTCCGACATCGCCATGTTGTCGGCAACTTCCGCTTCATTGCGTGCGCCCATCACCGCGACCGTCACGGCCGGGTGAGTCATGCAGAACTGGAACGCGGCGGCCTTCAGCTCCGTGCCGTGCTCGCGGCAGAGCGCGTCGAGCTCGCGCGCCCGCGCGACAAGTGCCGCATCCGCGTCCTGATAGTTGAACTTGGCGCTGGTGTTTGGATTGGCCAGAATGCCGCTGTTGTAGATGCCACCGAGCAGGATGCCGATGCCTTTCGCCGTGCAGAGAGGAAACAGCGCATCCAGCGCGCCCTGATCGAGCAGCGTGTAGCGGCCGGCCAGTAGGAAGCAATCAACCGGTACGGCCTCGGCAAAACGAACTGGCATCTCCGACTGGTTCATGCCGGCACCGATCGCCTTGACCGTGCCCTCGCTGCGCAGCCGCTGCAGCGCGCGGAACGCACCGTTGACGGCGTCGTCGAAGTGGTCGTCGGGATCATGCACGAGCAGAACGTCGACGCGGTCGAGCCCGAGCCTTGCGAGGCTCTCTTCGACCGAGCGCATCACGCCGTCATGGCTGAAATCGAACACCGGCCGCTCGCGCGGCGTTCCTTTGTAGTGCTCGTCCTCGGCAGCTGCGCCCTCGGGCGCGCGCAACAGGCGCCCGACCTTGGTCGAGATGACGTAGGAGTCGCGCGGCTGCTGGCGCAGGAAGGCGCCGAGCCGCCGCTCGGCGAGGCCAAAACCGTAAAGCGGCGCGGTGTCGAAGAAGCGGATTCCAGCCGACCATGCACGTTCCATCGTCGCTTGCGCGTCGGCATCGCTGACTGGGCTGAACAATCCGCCGAGCGGAGCGGAACCGAGGCCGATTGAGGTGACGTCGAGAGAGCCAAGCCGCGACCGTTTCATTCCCAGTGCCTTCCAAGAGTCTTCCGGATCATCTCCCCCGCTCGCGAAAACCGCAAGCGGGGGAGGCATGCAGGAGCGCGGGGCTGGCGGCGCTCCTACTTCAACATCTGCGCGACGTTGTCTTTGGTCACGAGATCGAGGCCGGTGTAGACGATCTCCGGCACCTTCTCGCCCTTCTTGATAGCGAGCAGCGTGTCCATCGCCTTCTCGCCCATTTCGAACGGACGTTGCCCGACCAGCGCATTGGCATAGCCGTCGCGCAGCAGCTCGAGCTGCATCTTCAGGGTATCGGCGACCACAAGCGTGAACTTGCCGGAATCGATGTCCTTCCTGTTCCGGGAGGCGAAGGCCTTGAAACCTTCGGGGGCGAACATCGGCCAGCCACCGATCGGAACGATGGCGGCAAGGTCGGGCGTGGCCGTGCGCATATCCGTCATCTGCTGCACCGCCAGCGCGGGATCGTCGTTGCAGAAGGTCGGCGAGCCCGCGACCTCGGTCCATTTCGAGCCCTTCAGCGCCTCGCGCACGCCATCGACGCGCTCGGCGAGGTTCTTGGCGCCCGGTCCGCCCGAGACCATCGCGTATTTGCCGCCGTCGGGCCGCATCTTCAGGAGCTGCTTTCCGAGCGCCGTGCCGAACTCCTTGTTGTTGGTGCCGATATAGGCAATGCGCTTGGAGCCCGGTGCATCGGCATCGAAGGTGATGACGGGAATGCCGGCGGCGGTCGCCGCCTCGATCGACTTGGTCATGGCCGCGACGTCGGCGACCGAGATGGCGAGGCCGTCGACCTTCTGGGTGACGAAGTCCTGGATGATCTGCGCCTGCGTCGCCGGCTCGTGCTCCACCGGCCCCTTGTAGATGCACTCGATATTGCCGAGCTCCTTGGCCCGCTTCAAGCAGCCGTCGCGCGCGAAGTCGAAGAACGGATTGTTCATCGCCTTGGGCACGATGACGAAGCGGTAATTCGCGGCGAACGCCGGCGTGGCCATCATCGCAACCGCGATGCCGGCAAGAAGAAGTTTCCTCATTGTCTCCTCCACTCTTGTCAGGCGCCTGCCCTGTCTAGAGGTGTCCGGGAAGCGGACAGGCGGCGTTTTATTTGCCGTCCCGGACCATTCGTCACGTCAGGTCATCCGCGAGCGGATGCGATCGACCAGCACGGCCAGGATGATGATCACGCCGACCAGCGTCTGCTGCCAGTAGGAGCTGACCTGCGCCAGCACGAGGCCGTTGCGGATCACCTCCAGCAACACGCAACCGACGATGGCCCCGAGCGGGCCGCCGATACCGCCGGCGAGGTTGGCGCCGCCGATCACGGCGGCCGCGATCACGTTGAGCTCGTAGGACGTCGCCATGTTGGCCGGGGCCGATCCGAGCCAGCCGGAGATGATGATGCCCTGCAAGCCTGCGGCGAGCGCGCAGATGACGTAGACCTCGATCTTGACGCGCACCACGGGAATGCCGGTGAGCTCGGCCGCCTTCTCGTTGCCGCCGAGCGCGAAGACGTGGCGGCCGAACGCGGTGTGGTGCAGCGCCAGGGCCATCGCCAGGGCGAGGATCACGAGATAGATGAAAGGCGCGGGCAGGCCGAACATGTTGCCCGAGGTCAGCGCATAGAAGTAATCGGCGTCCGGCCCGCCGGGAAAACTGCCGCGGCCGTTGGAGACGACATAGCCGAGCCCGCGCACGATCGAGAGCATGCCGAGCGTGGTGACGAAGGGCGACAGGCCGAGCACGGCGATGCAGAAGCCGTTGACGAGGCCGGCGATCAGCGCAACGCCGAGGCCGGCGAGAACAGAGACCAGCAGGATCAGCCCAGGCACGTTGGCAACAACAGTCTTGCCGTCCGCCGCCATGTGCACGAAAAGCGAGCCCGCGGGCGAGCCGGGCGCCGACAGCTCGGTCATCACCATGGAGGTGATCATGGCGGAGAAGCACATCATCGATCCCACCGAAAGATCGATACCGCCGGTGATGATCACGAAGGTGACGCCGAGCGTGGCGATGGCGATGAAGGAGAAATTCTTCGCCACGTTCTGCATGTTGCCTTCGGTGAAGAAGTACGGGCTGGCGAAATGCATGATCACCAGCAGCACGGCCAGCGCCAGCAGGACATAGCCGGTCTGGGAGGCGAAGATGCCGCGCTGCCACCATCTGATCCGGCCGACATTGGTGAAGCTTATCGGGGATTCCATGGGCATGGCCATCACGCCGCCTCCTTCGCGCCGGTGATGAGGGCGGTGATCTCCTCAGGCGAGGTCTGGTGGATCGGCTTGTCGGCGCGCTTCTCGCCGCGGCGCATGACGACGACGCGGTCGCACACGGCGAAGACGTCGGGCATACGGTGCGAGATCAGCATGACGGCGACGCCCTGCTCCTTCAGCCGGTGGATCAGGCCGAGCACCTGCTCGACCTGGCGCACCGATATCGCGGCGGTCGGCTCGTCCATCATCACCAGCCGCGCATTGGAGAGCCTGGTACGCGCGATCGCGACCGCCTGGCGCTGGCCGCCGGACATCTGCTTGACGAGATCGTCGGGCCGCGTCTCCGAGCGCAGCTCGCCGAACAGCGCCAGCGCGCGCGCCGCCATCGCCTTGTGGTCGAGCAAGGCGAGCGGACCAAACCTGCGCTTCAGCTCGCGCCCGAGGAAGACGTTGGCCGCGGCCGTCAGATTGTCCGCGAGTGCGAGGTCCTGGTAGACAACCTCGATGCCGACGGCGCGGGCGTCGACCGGACGGTTGAAATGGACGGCATTGCCGGCAAAGTGCATCTCGCCATGGCTCGGACGGAAATTACCGGCGATAATCTTGACCAGCGTCGACTTGCCGGCGCCGTTGTCGCCCATCAGGCCGACGACTTCCCCCGGGAAGACCTGCATGTCGACGTCGTGCAGCGCGCGGATCGCGCCGAACTCCTTGCCGATGCCGGAGAGCTCGAGGACCGGGGTCGCGTCAGCATGTGCCATCAGCGGACTTCCTCAGACGTAGCGGTTGACCAGGGATTCCAGATATTCCTGCCGGCCCGAGCGCGGCTGCGGATCGAAGCCGGGGCTGAGTGCACGGTCGGCAAGATCGGCGAGCGAACGCTGGCCGCCGAGAATGGCGCGGCCCTCGGGGCCTGCCCATCCCTCGTAGCGCTTGGCGAGCGGCGCGGTGAGTGCGCCGGCGTCGAGCATGTCGGCCGCGGCGAGGAAGGCACGCGCGCAGGCATCCATCGAACCGACATGGGCGTGAATGAGGTCGTCGGGATCGATCGACTGGCGGCGGATCTTGGCGTCGAAATTCAGCCCGCCCGAGGTGAAGCCACCGCGATTCAGGATCTCGTGAAATACGAGCGTCAGTTCCGGCACATTCATCGCGAACTGGTCAGTGTCCCAGCCGAGCAGATCGTCGCCGCGGTTGATGTCGAGCGAGCCGAACACGCCGAGCGCCTCCGCCAGCGCAACCTCGTGATGGAAGGAATGACCGGCCAGGATGGCATGGTTCTGCTCGATGTTGAGCTTGACGTCTTTTAGGAGATCATAGCGTTCGAGGAAGCCGTAGCAGGTGGCAACATCGAAATCATATTGGTGCTTGGTCGGCTCCTTTGGCTTCGGTTCGATCAGGATCGGGCCTTTGAAGCCTATTCTGTGCTTGTGCTCGACGACGAGGGAGACGAAGCGCCCGAGCTGGTCGAGCTCGCGCTTGAGATCGGTGTTGAGCAAGGTCTCGTAACCCTCGCGCCCGCCCCACAGCACATAGTTCTGGCCGCCGAGCCGATGCGTCACCTCCAGCGCGGCGCGGACCTGACCGGCGGCATAGGTGAAGATTTCGGGATCCGGATTGGTCGCTGCGCCCGCCATGTAGCGGCGATGGGTGAACAGATTGGCGGTGCCCCAGAGCAGGCGCACTCTTGCCGAGGCCATCTTCTGCTCGATCAGATCGGCGATGGCATTGAGATTGGCGACCGACTCGGCGAGCGATGCGCCTTCCGGCGCCGCGTCGACGTCGTGGAAGGTGAAGAAGGGCACGTCGAGCAGGCGGAACAGCTCGAAGGCGATATCGGCCTTGGCGCGCGCCTGCGCCATCGCATCAGTGCCGCCGTGCCAGGGCCGCAGGAACGTCTCCCCGCCGAAGGGATCACCGCCCGGCCAGCACAGGGAATGCCAATAGCAGACCGCAAAGCGCAGATGGTCCTCAAGCCGGCGGCCATGGATGAGGCGGTCCTTGTCGTACCAGCGGAAGGCGGGCGTGTTGTCCGCATCCTTGCCGGCAAAGGCGACGGGTGCGCTGGCCTCGAAGAATTTGGCTGACGCGTTCACTTAAGCTAGCTCCTTCAATGCAGGATAAAGCGCGCGCCAGCGACGATAGGCCTCGTCATAGGCTGCGGTGACGGACGGGCGAGGCGTGAAACTCGCGAACCGCCGCGGACGGGTGCAGACCTCCGCGGGATCCTCGCCTGTTGCGGCGAGCCGGCCGAGACGCGCGGCGCCGAGCGCCGCTCCGACCTTGCCATCCTCGACGCGGTGGACGGGGATGCCGAGCGCGTCGGCGCAGATTTGCGCCCACAATTGCGAGCGCGAGCCGCCGCCGACGAGATCGAGCTCAGTGATCGCCCCACCGGCCGCGCCCAGCGCCGCCAGATTGTCGCGCGCGGCAAAGGCGACGCCTTCGAGCACGGCCTGGACGATCTGGCTGCGCGAGGTCGCGCCGCGCAGGCCGACGAAGGCGCCGCTGGCGCCGGCATCGTTGTGCGGCGTGCGCTCGCCGTCGAGGTACGGCAAGAACGAGACGGGGCTCGGCCCGTCGACGCGCTTACCCAGTGGGACCAACAGCACTGCAGCCGGCGTCTCCATGAGGCCGGCCAGCCAAGTCAGAGACGCCGTCGCCGAGAGCATCACGCCCATCTGGTGCCAGAGGCCGGGCAGCGCGTGACAGAACGCATGCACAGTCGTTTCAGGCGCCGGCGCGAAGCGGTCGGTGGCGCGGAACACCACGCCCGACGTGCCCAGCGACAGGAAGGCATCGCCCGGTGAGATCGCGCCAAGCCCGATCGCGCTCGCGGCATTGTCGCCGGCGCCACCGGCGACCACGACGTCTTTTGTCATTCCCCAGCGCTGCGCATAGTCAGGCGCAAGCACCGCGCTCGCCGCGCTGCCCTCGACGAGGCGCGGCATATGGTGCAGATCGAGCCCGGTGGCGTGCAGCAGCAGGGCCGACCAACGGCGCAGGCCGACGTCCAACCACAGCGTGCCGGCTGCGTCGGACATATCCTCGACCATCTCGCCGGTGAGGCGATAGCGGACATAGGCTTTGGGCAGCAGCACCTTTGCGACACGCTCAAAGATCCTCGGCTCATGCCGCGCGACCCAGAGCAGCTTTGGCGCGGTGAAGCCGGCCATGGCCAGATTACCCGCGATCGCGTGCAGCGACGGGCAGCGCCGCTCCAGCGCGGCGCATTCGGCCTGCGAGCGGCCGTCGTTCCAGAGAATGGCCGGGCGCAGCGGCCGGCCATCCTCCCCGAGCAGCGTCGCACCATGCATCTGGCCCGACAGCCCGATGCCGCGGACCCGCGCGACCTCGTGCGGATGGCGGGCGGCGAGATTGTCGACCGCAGCGGTGGCGGCATCGACCCAGGAATCGGGATCCTGCTCGGACCACAGCGGCGCGGGATGCGACAGCGCAAGCTCGCGCGCGCTCCTCGCGATAGTCGCGCCGGCGTCGCTGACAAGCACTGCCTTCACACCGGACGTGCCGATGTCCAGTCCGAGATACATGCCATCCTCCCATTCACCTGTCGCGGTGCGCGATCTTGGAGCCGGGTTCACCGGTGCAGCTGTCGAAATCTCCTGCCGCTAGGGCAGATTGTCCCGCATCACGATGTCGATCCTGATCTTCTCCTGTTCGTGCAAAATCGGCTCGCCGCGGGCGAGCGCGAGCAGCACGCGCACCGCGGCGCGCGCTTCATGTCCCGGATTTTGCGAGATCGCCGCATCCATCACGCCCTGCAACAGCAGCCGCCGCGTCAGCGCGGTAACGTCGTGTCCGACGAACACGACCTGCTTGTCGCGGCCGACATCGCCCGATGCTCTGTCGCCCGACGCCTTATCACTCAAAGCCTTATCACCCAAAGCCTTGGCCACGCCCTGCGTGCCGGCGCCGACATTATAAAGGCCGACGATGTCAGCGTACCTGCCGAACAGGCGCGCCAGCAGCTGCTCCGAACGCTCGTCCTCATCGCGCCCTTCCAGCACTGGCAGCACGCTGAGATCAGGGAATTCCGCCGCCATCACCTGATTGAAGCCGAAGATGCGCTCTGCATGGTCGCGCAGGCCCTGCGAGCCCGCGATGATCGCGACCTTGCCTGACCTTTGGCCGACCAGCCGTCCCACCAGCGCGCCGGCGGTGCGGCCCGCGGCGATATTGTCGATGCCGACATAATGGTGCCGGCGCGAGGACGGCACGTCCGAGACCAGCGTCACCACCTTGGTCCCGCCATCGACGAGATCGTTGATGGCGGCGCGGACGCTCGGATGATCCAGCGCCACCACAGCGACGCCGTCGTAATCGCCCGACAGCGCCTCCAGCGAGGCTGCAAGCGCGGAAACTTCGAACACGTCGGTTGCGACCATCTCGACGCTGATCCGGCGCGCCGACAGCCAGGACGCCATTTCGCCGAGATAGGCCTCGATCTGCTGCATGAACGGGTTCGGCCCCGACGGCATCACGAAGGCGAAGCGGCGGGCGCGGCCGCGCGCGAGCTCGGCGGCGGCCACATGCGGCTGGAACGAATTGCGCTCGATCGCCGCCTTCACGCGCCGGACCGTGTCCGGGCGCACGCCCGGGCGGTTATGAAGGACGCGGTCGACCGTTGCCAGGCTGACCCCGGCCTCGCGCGCGATGTCCTTCAGCGTCAGTGCGGTCGGCGTGAGCGTCTCGGCCATGGCTGAAGGCTAGCAGAGGTGTTTTGAGGTACGCAACTCATTTTGAGGGGCGGCCGGCATTTTGGATTGCGGGCCCCAGGAACGGCTCCTCCCCTCGACCGTTGCCGCCGCGTGCATAACGACATCACCCATGATCCTGGCGACGGACTGAGCCCGACGCTCGAGCGCAATATCCAGGCGCTGGTCGAGCGCCGCCGCGGTGAGCAACGCGCTGCCAAGGGCCAGGAAAAGCTCGCCGACGCCATCACGGCCTTCACCGGCAGCATGATTTTCGTCTATCTGCACCTCGCTTTGTTCGGCTTCTGGATCATCGCCAACCTGCATTGGGTGCCGGGGGTCCCGGCCTGGGACGAGAGCTTCGTGGTGCTGGCGATGATCGCTTCGGTGGAGGCGATATTCCTCTCGACCTTCGTGCTGATCTCGCAGAACCGCATGACGGCGGCCGCAGACAAGCGCGCCGATCTCGACCTCCAGATCAGCCTGCTCGCTGAGCACGAGTTGACCAAGGTCGCCCGCCTGCTCACCCAGGTCGCCGAACGGCTCGACGTCAAACCCGACTCCAAGCGCGAGCTGGAGGAAGCGGCGCGCGACATTGCGCCCGAGCGCGTGCTCGACAAGCTCGAGGAGACGCGACGAGGTTGAGGCTGAGTGCGTTTAGCGCTGGCCCGCGGGCTTACCCGGACGTCAGGTCGAGCGTCAGGAACACGCTGTTGGGATCCTCGACATAGCCCTCGAACGGCGCGCAGGCGACGAAGCCGTGCGCCTGATAGAGCGCTTGCGCCGGCTTGAAATAATCCCACGATCCGGTCTCGAGGCTGAGGCGCTGCAGGCCGCGCGCGTGGGCTTCCGCGATGATGTGACGAAGCATCTGGCCGCCATAGCCCTGCCTGCGCGTGGTCTGGAGCGTGTGCATCGACTTGACTTCACCGTGCTCGGCCGAAAGCGTCTTCAGCGCGCCGGTGGCGACCAGCGTCTCGCCCTCCCAGCCGGTCCAGAATGCGATGTCGGGCGCGCGAAGCCCCGCGAGATCGAGCGCGTGGGCACTGCCCGGCGCCGTCTGCGCCCGCGCCGCCGTGACGTGATGATCGAGCAGCGCAATGACGCGGGGATCATAGGTGTCGCCGGTGCGGATCTGCATCATCATTTTATCCATGGTCTCACATCTTGCCGTAGGAAGCGCCGCGCCTGGTGATGATGACGTAGCGCGCATCCTGCCTGGTCTCGTTCTCGAACATCACCGCGCGCATCACGTCGAAATCCAGACAATCGCCCTCGCGCAGCCGCACCGCCTTGGCATCGATATGCACGGCGATGGTGCCCTCCAGCATCAGAAGCTGCTGGGTGAAGGCGTTGCGGCCCCAGGGACTGTAGGAGACGCGTGCTCCGGCCGGCAGGTCGACGACGATGATCTCGATGCCGCTCGCCGCATCCGGCGGCGAGGCATGACGCCGCCGGTAGCCGCTGTCGGGATCGCGCCAATGCGGCTGGTCGGCGAGCCGCACCAGCCGCTCCGGCGGTTTCTCGGCGAGCGCGACCACATCGCTGAGCGAGACATCGAGCGCCGCGCAGAGCTTTCCGAGCAGCGCCGCCGTCGCACTGCTCTGCGCCCGCTCCACCCGCCCGATCATGGCCCGGCTGACGCCGGACCGGCCTGCAAGCTCGTTCAACGTCATGCCCGCCTGCGTCCGCAGCGTCTTCAGGCGGCGGCCGATGGCGCGATCGAGTTTCTGCTGGTCCATAGTCCCTCTTCAGGATAGCGCCCGGTGCGAGGACCGCGCTCGCCGAGACGGCTGAGCTTAGCGCACGCGAAATCGAACGCCGGGAATGAAGGGCTAATATATTGGAATCTTGAGCGCGGCAGGCGAGGTCGAAAGCAGTCAATCCCGGCTTGAGCTCAAATCACGCGGAGAGGAGAAGCTGGAGCGGGCGAAGGGAATCGAACCCTCGTATGCAGCTTGGGAAGCTGCCGTTCTACCATTGAACTACGCCCGCGGATGCGCTGCTTCGCGCCCATCCTGATTAGCCGAGACGGCGCGTCCCGCCAAGCGCTTTGGCGTGGCGCACCCGACACTGCTTAACTTTCTGGTAAGATTCCAGATGCGCCGGATTGTGGCGGTGATATGATCGCTTGTCTGGGGAGAAACGTGCACTGAGTGGGGCGTGTGCATGGTGGGGCGCGCTTACGCGATATTCGACACGGCGATCGGCCGCTGCGGCATCATCTGGAGCAGCACCGGCGTGGTTGCCGTGCAATTGCCGGAGGCGCGGGAGATCGACACCCGCCGCCGGATTTTTGCAGTGCATCCCGACGCGCGCGAGCAGCGGCCGTCCGAGAACGCTGAGCTTGCCATCGAGGGCATCACGGTGCTGCTGCAAGGCAGCGATCCCGACTTCTCCGACGTCAGCCTGGATGCCGGCGGCGTGCCCGGCTTCAACCGGCGCGTCTATGAATACACCTGCACGATCCCGCGCGGAGAGACGCGCACCTACCACGAGATCGCCAAGGCGCTCGGCGCCTCCGGTGCCGCGCACTCTGTGGCGCAGGCAATCGCGAAAAATCCCTACATGCTGATCGTGCCCTGTCACCGGGCGCTGGAGGCCGGCAATTACACCGACCGGCTGTCACCCTATGGCGGCGTCATCTCCAAGCGGCGGCTGCTGGCGCTCGAAGGCGCTCATCCGATCGCCAGCAAGACGCTGTTCGAGGTGCTGCTGCCCGTTGCTCCGCCGCGCCCTCCTACCTAAGGCGCGGTCTTGACCGCACCTTAGCTTTGGTTTGCGGGCATGATCTTATCGGACAACCGCTACACACTTGTCCGGATCATGCCTAGATAGGCGGAATGGACGCGACCACGCTGCTGACGACACGCTCGATGATCGTCTCCGAGTTTCGCTGCGATGCGGGACCGGAGGACACGCCGTTTGCGGAATGCCGCACCGGCCACTCCATCGCCTACGTCCGCTCCGGCAGCTTTGGCTGCCATTGCCGCGCCGGCTTCTTCGAGCTGGTGGCGGGCTCGATGCTGGTCGGCGCTCCCGGCGAGGAATACACCTGCACGCATGAGCACGTCTCCGGCGACGTCTGCCTGTCCTTCTTTCTCAGTGAGGACCTGGTCGACGGCCTCGGAGGGCGCTGCGAGGTGTGGCAACTCGGCGCGACGCCGCCGCTCCCCGAGCTGATGGTACTCGGCGAGCTCGCCCAAACGGCAGCAGATGGCAACAGCGATCTCGGCCTCGACGAAATCGGTCACATCCTGGCCGCTCGTTTCGTCGACGTTGCCTCCGGCAAAACGCGCAAGCAGACCCTGCCGACTGCGCGCGACCGCCGGCGCGCGGTGGAAGCTGCGCTGTGGATCGACGACAATTCGCAGGGCGAGGTCGATCTTGAGCAGGCTGCGCGGCAGGTGGGCCTCAGCCCATTCCATTTCCTGCGAATGTTCTCCAGCGTGCTCGGCGTCACCCCGCATCAATATCTGGTGCGCTCGCGGCTGCGGCATGCCGCACGGCTGCTGGCTGACGAGGACATCGCGGTCACCGACGTCGCCTATGACGTCGGCTTCGGCGATCTCTCCAATTTCGTCCGCACCTTCCATCGCGCCGCGGGCGTGTCGCCGGGCAAGTTTCGCCAGGCCTCGAAGGGCGAGCGCAAGATTCTCCAAGAGCAGCTTGCCCTCAGCTGACTAGGGTCGTCTCCGGCGCGCGCCAGTTGCGGCGCGCTTTCGCAATGGAGACGAACATGTACGACCACATCGGACTTCGCGTTGCCGACCTCGACGCCGCGACGCGCTTCTACAGCGCCGTGCTGGCGCCGCTCGGTTACGCCCTTTGCTCCAGCGGCGACGGCTATGCCGGCTTCGGGCCGAAGGGCGAGCCGGCGCTGTGGCTGCACCTGAACAAGGGTCGCAAAGCCGACGGCGCCCACATCGCCTTCCGCGCCAAGGACCACGACGCAGTGAAGGCGTTTCACAGCGAAGGCCTGAAGAATGGCGGCCGCGACAATGGCGGCGCCGGGCCGCGCAAGGATTACAGCCCGACCTACTATGCGGCGTTCCTGATCGATCCCGACGGCAACAATGTCGAGGCGGTTTGTACGTGAGTTCTCCTCGTCATTGCGAGGAGCTCTTGCGACGAAGCAATCCAGACTGCCTTCGCAGAGATATCTCTGGATTGCTTCGCTGCGCTCGCAATGACGGCGTGTGTGGCAACCACCCAAACATCATCAAGGACACCTTCATGGCCTCCATCCACAACGACATCCCCCTCCCCGCCTCCGCGCACGACGTCTGGGATGCGGTGCGCGATTTCGGCGCGCTGCATCATCGGCTTGTCCCGGGCTTCGTCACCGCCTGCACGCGCGATGGCGATGCGCGGATCGTCACCTTCGCCAACGGTTCGGTGGCGCGCGAGGTGCTCGTCGATTGCGACGATGCGCGGCAGCGCCTCGTCTATGCCATCAACAATGAGCGGCTGAAGCACTACAGCGCTTCGGTGCTGGTGATTGCCGACGGCGAGACGCGGTGTCGCCTGCTCTGGACCATCGACATGCTGCCGAACGAGCTTGCGCCTTATGTTCAGGGACAGACGAAGGAGGCCGTGGCCGCGATGCACCGGGCGTTTCCGGTGCCGGCCGTCCTCGCCACAAGCATCGCTAGTCGACCGTCGAAAGAGCAGGCCTGATCGCAGGTTTTGTCTGGCGTGGTCCCCAGCGCGTCAGCACCACGCTGGAGCACGAGAGCAGGCCGAGCACGACCATCGAGCTTGCGGCGAGCCAGAAGAAGCTCTGCGCGGTGGCGCCGTGGGTCGACAGCCACCAGCCGATCGCGGCGATGTAGATCAACCGCGCGGTCTGCGCCAGCACCGGCCCGATCACCTTGGCCGCGCCTTGCGAGGAGAAATACATCGTCGTGGCAAGGCCGAAGAAGGCGTAGAACGGTCCGACCGTCGAGAGATATTGATGGCTCGCCGCGCGCACGGCCACGTTGTCGGTGAACATGTTGACCCACAGATCGGGGAAGATCGCAACGAGGCATGCCGGCGCGCCGACCGCCACGAAGGCGGCAGCACTGGCGATCCAGGCGATGCGCCGGGCCCGCGCGATGCGGCCGGCGCCGATCGCCATCCCGACCATCGGCACACAGGCGATGCCGAACGAGAACGCGATCGAGGTCAGCAAGAATTCCAGCCGCGCGCCGATGCCGTAGCCGGCAAGGATCGCGGTGCCGAACTGCGCCAGCATGTGGGTGAAGATCGAGATCGTCAGCACCGATTGCAGCGGCGAGAAGCAGGCGATGGCGCCGACCTTGAGGATGTCGAAGAACATCGCCCATTGAATGCGCAAGCCCCGCAGCCTCAGCACGATTCCGGCGCGGCCGGAGAACAGGTACCAGCCCATGATGCCGATGTTCATGCAATAGGCGATCAACGCACCGGCGGCGACGCCGCGCATGCCGAACTGCGGCACCGGGCCAAGCCCGAGGCCCAAGGTGCCGCCGAGCACGATCTGCCAGGCCGCGGAGTTGAGAATGAGGAACGACGGCAGTTTCATGTTGCCGGTGCCGCGCAGGACGCCCGCCATGGTGTTGAGCAGCCAGGGCAGCACCGCACCGCCGAAAAACACCTGAGTGTAGGCGATGGCGTGCGTCAGCACATCGCCACGGCCGCCGAGTAATTCAAGAAGGCGCGGCCCGAAGATCAGCATACTCAGCATGAAGACGAGACCGAAGCTGATGCCTATCATCAGCGCATGCATCGCGAGCGTGCCGGCGCGTTCGCGGTTGCCGGCGCCGAGCGCGCGGGCGATGGCGGAGGCCACCGCGCCGCCCATGGCGCCGCCCGACATCGTCATGGTCAGGATCACGGTCGGAAACACCAGCGCCATCGCGGCCAGCGCCTCGACGCCGAGCCGGCCGACATAGGACGTCTCCGCGATCACCACACAGATGCCGGCTGAGAGCCCGATCACGTTCGGCCAAGCCAGCGAGAGCAGCGTGCGCAGGATCGGTCCATCCGTCAGCGCGCTCTTGATCGGCGGCGGAGGCGGCGGCAACGGACGCTCTTGTTCATCGACCGGGATTTCGGCGATGTCGGACATGTCCTCTCCCGGGCACGAGCGCCATTTGCGGCGCGGCAATGAACAGGTGTGCCAATCAATTTCTTCGCGCGCGAGGCGCGGCAGGGCTTGTTAGCACGGCGCGCGCCGATTCCTCCTGCGCAGGGTGCAGGCGTGCTCTGCGGCAGCGCATTCCAAGGGTGAAATTACTGGAGTGTCCACACCAGCGGCGGGCGGCCGCCCTTGGCTGGACGCATGTGCACGCCGATGTGCCGCCCGCATCCCGCAGCCAGGCCTTCGAACAGCCCCTCAAGCACCTTGGCGCAAGCGGGGTGATAGTCGGTGACGTCGTCCATCAGCTTCCAGCTCTGCTGACTGATTTCGAACGTGCCTTCGGATTGCGCCATCTCGGCGGCATCATCCTGCGCGGCGAACAAGGCGTTCAAGAACGAGGCAAATTCGCGCGCACCACCGCGGCTCATCGACAGCGCGGCTGCGACCTCGTCGAAATACTGCATGCCGATCAGCTTGCCGGTGAGGTGAAGGAGATAGCCGGCGTCCTCGGGGCCGAACAGCTGCACCATCACCGGCGCGGCAGTCCGGACATACTCCATCGCATAGTTGCGATAGGCTTTCTCGAGTCGTGGTTTCGGCCAGCTCGCAACCGGCAGCGCCGGCGCGGTGATCGCGTCGAACAGCGGCGCCTCGAGGTGACGCGCAAACACCAGACGCTGGTCGAGCTCCAGCGGATGGTCGTATTGATGATAGTAGCCTTCGAGGCCGTCCTGGCCATCGACGCTCTGCTTGGTGCAAACGAAGCCCAGCCTGATATCGCCGAGCGCGACGCCGTTGTTGGCGTGCCAGCCGCGCAACATCGCCCGCGAGACCTCGCCGGGCACCCCGCAGATCGCGGTGCCCTTCCAGATCCAGCGTGGCGGCGGATAGCGGATCCAGGCCTTGGTGTCGCTCTCATACATGTATTCGACATGCACGCCGCCGATCCAGTTGGAGAGATAGTGATATTGCGCAGCCGCGACCGCCGGCGGCAGATGGCTGAGGCCGAGCTTTTCGAGCCCGGGCAGGAAGCGCTCCTGCTGCTGGCGGCGGAACACGCGGAAGACGAATTCGGCGGCATCCGCGGCGCCACGGCGCGTGACCACGGTAAGAATGAGGCCGGTGAAGTAGGCGTGATAGAGATCAGCGATCGCCCGCCAGCGCTTCCATTGGGCTTCCTGCGCCGTGTCTGATGCAGCAGTCATGTTCGCTCCCGATCGTTGTTTTGATCGAGTGTGTCACTGCGTCAGTTTGCAGACAACATGATGCGCGTGCAGGCCGCTCTGCGCAGCACGCCCGTCAATTCCGCATCACGAATTTTGTGCCGACCTGGCCGCCCGCTCGCGCTCGACGCGTTCGGTGACATCGCGCGCCATCGCCACAGATCCCTGCACGGCACCGCCTGCATCACGCACCAGCGCGAACGTCATCTCGATGTAGAGCTTGCGCCCGCTCTTGTGCAGCGCGCGGGTCAGGGTCGGCCTGCCCGCAAGCTTCATCGCGCCGCTGGCAAGCGCCGCCTCAAAACCTTTCCAATGCGCGGCGCGCAAATGCTCGGGAATGATCAGGTCGAGATTCTGGCCGAGCGCTTCGTCCGCCGTGAAACCGAACAGCGCGGTCGACGCACGATTCCAGCGCATGATCGTGCCGGAGCGATCGGAATAGATCAGCGCGTCGGCGACGTCGTTGAGGATGTTTGCGTTGAGATCGGATAGATCGGTCATGTCGTCACCTCGCACACAGCCCGAGCCCGTTTCGCATCCTGCCACACATTCAGTGTCATCGCCCGCGAAGGCGGGCGATCCAGTATTCCGAGGCAGCAGTGACTGAATCGAGAGGCTGCGGCGTACTGGATGCCCCGGTCAAGCCGGGGCATGACAGTAAGGTGTGGGGCTACACCCGAAAATGCTTCGATAGTTTGAGGCCCTGCGCCTGGTAGTTCGAGCCGATACGCTGGCCGTACATCGCATCGGGGCGGGCCAGCATCTTCTCGTAGACGAGGCGGCCGACGATCTGGCCGTGCTCGAGGATGAACGGCACCTCGCGCGAGCGCACTTCGAGCACCGCCCGCGATCCTAGCCCGCCCGCGCCGGCATAGCCGAAGCCGGGATCGAAGAAGCCGGCATAGTGCACGCGGAATTCGCCGACCAGCGGATCGAACGGCACCATTTCGGCGGCGTAGTCGGGCGGAACCTGAACGGCTTCCTTGGAGGCGAGGATGTAGAACTCGCCGGGATCGAGGATCAGGCTACCGTCGGGACGGGCCGAGATCGGCTCCCAGAAGTCCTCCACCGCATAGCCGGAGCGGCGATCGACGTCGACGACGCCGGTATGGCGCTTGGCGCGATAGCCGACGAAGCCGTTCGCTTTCTCGCCCGACAGATCGACCGACACAGCGACGCCGCCCGAGAGGTCGGCATCGTCGATGTCGACGAGGCGCTCAGTGGCATGCAAGCCATCGAGCTCGTCGGCGTTGAGGATGGCATCGCCGGTGCGAAAGCGCACCTGCGACAGGCGCGAGCCTTCGCGCACCAGCACCGGAAACGTCTTCGGGCTGATCTCGGCATAGAGCGGACCGTGATAGCCGGCGCCGATCATGTCGAAGCGGCGGGTGCCGTCGGCGATCACGCGCGTGAAGACGTCGAGCCGGCCGGTCGAGCTCTTGGGGTTCGCGGCCGCGACGATCTCCGGCGGCAGCGCAAGGCTCTCCAGCAGCGGCACGATGTAGACGCAGTTGGTCTCCAGCACCGCGCCGTCGGCCAGGCTGAACTCGTGCAGCTTCAATTCGTCGATGCGCTCGGCGACGGTGGCGCCGGGACCGGGCAGGAAGCTGGCGCGGACGCGATAGGCGATGTCGCCGAGGCGCAGATCGAGGCTCGCCGGCTGGATCTGGCTTTCGACGAAATCGTAGGCAGGCAGGATGAGCCCCGCCTCCGCCATCGCCGCGATCATGCGGTCGGGCAGGATACCATTGGCGTCGGCAGCGACCGTGAACGTCAACCGGGGGTCCTCATCAGGGAGCAAACACATCCCGACATACGGGAAATACTAGCCTTTTACGGCTATCCGATGGACGCCTTGACGGAAAGAGCATTGCGGAATATGAGCATCACTTATCCCGTGGTGATTTGAGCCGGCCGGCTTGCAGCCACGTTAAATAAGTCGCTAAACAGGCCGGGGACCTCTGTGATCCCGGCCCGTGGAGATATCCAGGCCGGTTTTTTTGTGACCGTTTTCGACGAGACGGTCATATCGGAGGGTCCTATGTCGAAGTCACCTGCCACCTACCGCCCCGAAACCCGCCTGGTCCATTCCGGCACCCTGCGCTCGCAATATGGCGAGACGTCGGAGGCGCTGTTCCTGACGCAAGGCTATGTCTACAACAGTGCCGAGGAGTGCGAGGCGCGGTTCAAGGGCGAGGATCCCGGCTTCATCTATTCGCGTTATTCGAATCCGACCATCTCGATGTTCGAGCGCCGCATGATCGAGCTCGAAGGCGCGGAAGCCGCGCGCTCGGCGGCAACCGGCATGGCGGCGGTGACGACCGCGATCCTGGCGCCGCTGAAGGCCGGCGATCACGTGGTGGCCTCCCGCGCGCTGTTCGGCTCGTGCCTCTATGTCATCCAAGATCTGCTACCGCGCTACGGCATCGAGACCACGCTGGTCGACGGGCTCGATCTCGACCAATGGCAGCGGGCCGTGCGGCCGAACACCAAGACGTTCTTCCTGGAGAGCCCGACCAATCCGACGCTGGACGTGCTCGACATCCCGTCCATCGCCGAGATCGCGCACAAGGGCGGTGCGCGGCTCGTCGTCGACAACGTGTTCGCAACCCCGATCTGGCAGAGCCCACTGGCGTTAGGGGCCGACGTCGTCGTCTATTCCGCGACCAAGCATATCGACGGCCAGGGCCGGTGCCTCGGCGGCATCATCCTGTCCTCGGAAGCCTTCATCGCCGAGCACATCCACAATTTCATGCGTCAGACCGGCCCGTCGATCTCGCCGTTCAATGCCTGGGTCCTGCTCAAGGGCCTGGAGACGCTGGGCGTGCGCGTGCGTGCGCAGACCGACACCGCAGCACGCATTGCCGAGGTACTGGCGAGCCATCCGAAGGTCTCGCGGCTGGTCTATCCCGGCCGCGCCGATCATCCGCAAGCAGCATTGGTGAAGAAGCAGATGCGCGGCGGCTCGACGCTGGTCGGCTTCGAGGTCAAGGGCGGCAAGCAGGCCGCCTTCCGCGTGCTCAACGAATTGAAGCTGGCGAAGATCTCGAACAATCTCGGCGACGCCAAGAGCCTCGTCACGCATCCAGCCACGACGACGCATCAGCGCCTGAAGCCGGAAGACCGCGCCGCACTCGGCATCAGCGAAGGCTTCATCCGCTTCTCTGCGGGGCTGGAGCATGCCGATGATCTGATCGAGGATCTGACCGCGGCGCTGGAGAAGGCGTGAGCGGCGAATAGTGAGTTGCGAATAGCGAGTGCAATCCCTATTCGCTACTCGCCATTCCCCATTCGCGTCTCGTCACATCGGCCGATACGCTCGCACGTCCGCCGGCACGTTCACGCCCAGCCTGATCTGGCCGACCGAGCGGATGATGTCGTCGCCGAGCAGCTGGGCGAAGCAGGCGTAGCCCCAATCGTTCATGTGCAGGCCGTCGGCGATGACGAAGCCCTCGACCGGGATCGACTGGTTCTCGTGCCAGTCGCGCATCACCTCGAAGCGCGGAAAGATGCCGACCTTGCGGAGCTCGGCAACCTTGCCAAGCAGCTTGATCATCTTGCCGGCGCTCTCGGCGCGCTGGTTAACGGCCGGCGAATATTGCGGATCGACCAGCACGATGTCGGCGCCGCCTGCGGCCTGGATTCGGGAGATGCCGTCCTCGACCAGCTTGGCGGTATCGCCGGGATCGAGGTTGCGCAGCACGGCGTTGGTGCCGACCTGCCAGATCACCATGTCCGGATGGACGTCGATCACCTGCGTCTGAAGGCGCTTCATCATCTCGGGCGCGTCCTCGCCGCCGACGCCGGCGTTGACGACGGTGATGTCGGCGGTCGGATAGTGCCGGCGCAGCTGCGCCGCGAGACGGTTCGGATAGTTGAACTCCGGCGAGCTCGCGCCGAATCCCGCGGTCGACGAGGAGCCGAACGCAACGATGACGACCGGCTGGCCGGCGACGAGCTTGCTTGCGACATGCGGCAGCGAGCCCATCGCCTTCGAGCCGCCCTTCGGCGGCAGGCAGGGCACGCGGCTGAAAATGTCGCCGGCGGATTTTGCGACCTCCTTCACCTTGTCGATGGCGCGGGCCGTGATGCCGCGCTGCTCGGGAGATGTCGCAGCGACGGTGGTTTGTGCGTGCGAGGCGGAGGCGGGATCAGCCGGCTGCGCGGGCGTCGTCTGTGCAGCGTGCGTCTGCGCGCGAGACGGCGACGCGGGCGTCAGCAACAGCAGCAGCGCCGCTGCGATCGCAGCCAGCGCTGGCGTCAGGCAAAAAGGGCGGAGAAAACTCATTAACGCTAGACCTCAATTTTGCTGCTGGGCCGGCTCCAGACGGGCTGCGTCGATCACGAACTGTGCCAACGCCCGGCCAAGGCAATCATGGACCTGTTTCGCCAGCTCAGGGCCGCGGGTTGGGTTGAACAGGTCGAACTGGCCCTGATCATTCCACTGCCGCATGATCGCGAAGCGATCGAACAGCGGGATGTCGTGCTCCTGCGCCACCACGCGCATATTATCGAGAAAAGGCTGTGTCGAGATCATGGTTTCGGTACGCGGGCTGTACTGCAAATTCATCAAGACGACGTCTGCCCCTGCCTTTTGCAATGCAGTAACCCCTTCGGTGACCGCGCCGCGAAAATCGTCGGGATCGATGGCTCGGATAGCATCCACGGTCCCGGTCTGCCAGATGACCAAAGTAGGCGTTTTTGCTTCCATCAGCTTAACGAAGGTGCCGGCCGTTTCCTCTGCCGTCTTCTTGCTCTGTACTTCTACGGAGACGTGCACCACCTCCGAGGGCGGCAGCTTGTCCTTCAGCGTCGCCTCCATGCGCGCTGGATAGGAGCTGCTCTCCGAGGATGGAATCGTGGTCGAGCGGCTGCCGATGACCAGAATTTCCAGCGGCTTGCCGCTCTTGACCGCGTCGGCGACCTTGGGAAGCTGGCTTTCGCTGGTAAGCAGATAGGACGGCAGTTCGCATGCCGGGGGCACGGCCGGAGCAGCAGGCGCAGCATCGCCGGCGCGCGCCAGGGGCGCGGCGAGGTTACCGCATAGCAGGACCAGGCTCAGGAGAACCTTCGCCTTCATCAGCCCCCTCCCGCCAGATCGGCGTTGCCGACGGCGTTCTTGGTTTTCGCACCGCTCTTGTCAGCCACACGCTTGTACCACGAAATCACCCAGGCCACCCCCCACATGATCAGGATTCCAGAGAGACTAATCAACGCATGCATGGCTGCGCCGCCGGAGACCTCGGCCAGGATGAAATGGCCGGCGAAAGCCAGGAAGACGCCGAGGCAGAAGATCTCGAGGGAATGCTGGCCGCACAGGATCAGCGGCCGCAGCCAGGGCGATTTCAGGCCCGGCCAGGTCCGCGGCAGGAAGCGCACCGTGAGCGCCGCCAGCGCCAGGAAATGCGCAAAGCGCAGCACATCGAGATCGGTCTTGTCGATCGGATACATCCATTGCTCGATCCGCTTCGGCATGAATTGGGAGAGCTGCGGCACGTACCAGGTCAACGTCACGTAGAACGCCGCAACGAGATAGGCGATCGAGATCCACATCGTCACCGGCGAGGCCAGGATACGTGACATGCGCCGCGCACCTCCGAGTGCGCACCATGCACCGAACACGAACAGCAATTGCCAGGCGAAGGGATTGAACGCCCAGAAGCCGTTCGGATAGGCCGACAAATAGAGATCGTACTCCCAGGTGACCGCGTACAGCAGCACCGAAAGCCCGAGGGTGACGTCGGGCCGCCATTTCATCGACCACAGGATCAGCGGAAGCGCCAGCATCAAGACGATGTACAGCGGCAGCACGTCCATGTTGACGGGACGGAAACGCAGCAGCAGCGCCTGCACGATGGTGACGTCCGGCTGCTTGAGGAAGTCCATGATCCCCATCTCTTCGGTGTAGAGCGGGTTCTCGAACCTGGTCGCCACATAGGAGATTTCGGCGAGGAAGATCGTGAACAGGAAGACGTGGGCGACGTAGATCTGCCAGACCCGGCGCAGGATGCGCGCCGTGGCGATGAGAACGCCGCTCTCCAGCATCGCCCGGCCGTAGACGAAAGCGGCTGTGTAGCCGGAGATGAAGATGAAGATCTCGGTGGCGTCGCTGAGGCCGTAATTGCGGATGGTGAACCAGGTGAGCAGGCTCGGCGGCAGATGGTCGATGAAGATCAGCCACAGCGCCAGCCCGCGGAACAGATCGAGCCGCAGCTCGCGCTCGCCGATGGCCGGCAGCGTGATGGCCGGCGCGGCGACGCGGGGCCTCGCCCCCGCAGGCTGGGCGGTTCCCGCGATCGTCGATCCCGTCACTTGGTCGGCAATGGTCATCGGGGACTCAAAACCCTTCCGCAAATCGCGACGTGTGAGGCAGTGTATCGATCCGGCCGATCTCTCGCAAAGCGGCCAGATCACATCGCGGTGTCCTTCCCCGCGAATTCTGGCGGGACGATGTCGCCAAGGCCGTCTCGCGGCGTTTGGTTCCCGGCCGGGGAATCGGTATGATGGCCACATGTACCGCGCCGTGACCCGCCAGATCGAAGTGACCGTCGAGCCGAACTTTGTTCCGGAGCAGTCGTCGCCTGACCGCTCGCGCTATTTCTGGTCTTACACGATCGTCATCACCAATTCCGGCGAGGAGACCGTGCAGCTGAAGACGCGGCACTGGATCATCACCGACGCGTCCGGCCGGCAGCAGGAGGTCAAGGGCGAGGGCGTGGTCGGCGAGCAGCCGATCCTGGCTCCCGGCGAGCGCTTCGAATACACCTCCGGCGTGCCGCTGACGACGGCCTCCGGCTTCATGACCGGTCGCTACCAGATGGTCAGCGAGAGCGGCGAGCGCTTCGACATCGACGTGCCGACGTTCTCGCTCGACAGCCCCGACAACAAACGGGTGTTGAACTAGGGGCGGTGTCATTCCCCGCGAAGGCGGGGAATCCAGTACGCCGCGGCCTCTCGACTCAATCGCTGCCGTCTCGGAGTACTGGATCGCCCGGTCAAGCCGGGCGATGACAGCGAGGGTGTGGCAAACAGCCTTCGCGACCGCGTCCTTGCGAGCGCAGCGAGGCCCTACGCGTCCTCCACGCCCGCCTCATCCGGCGTGAACTGGTACACCGACGAGCAGAACTCGCAGGTCACGACGACCTTGTCGTCCTTCACCATCGCGGCGCGATCGTCAGCCGAAAAGCTCTTCAGCATGGAGGCGACCGCATCGCGCGAGCAAGAGCATTGCGCTTTCAGCGACAGCGGGTTGAACACACGCACACCACGCTCGTGAAACAACCGAAACAGCAGCCGCTCGCCGGAGAGCTCGGGATCGATCAGCTCGACGTCCTCGACGGTCTCGATCAGCGAGCGCGCCTCGACCCAGGCGTCGTCTTCCGTGACGCTGTGCACCTCGGTGCCTTCGGGCGCATCGCCGGGATGCAGGTCCGCCTGCCGTGCGCGCTCCGGCGCCTTCGGCAGGAACTGCATCAGCATGCCGCCGGCGCGCCAGCGATGCTTGCCGCCGTCGCTCGAGCGCCATTCCTCGCCGACCGCAAGGCGCACGCGCGTCGGGATCTGCTCGGAGCGCAGGAAATATTCGTGGGCGGCCTCTTCCAGGCCGCCGCCGTCGAGCGCGACCAGGCCTTGATAGCGGCTCATGTCGGGGCCCTGATCGATGGTCATGGCGAGATGGCCGCGGCCGAGCAGCGCGCCGGAGTTCAAGCCAGAATCCTTGGCCTCGCCGAGACGCGCGGCATCGTAGCGCGCGTAAGCGCGCAGGCGATCCGGGGCCATGTAATCGACGACCAGGAACGACACCGGACCGTCGGTCTGGGCCTGGAGGATGAAGCGCCCCTCGAATTTCAGCGCCGAGCCGAGCAGCGTCGTCAGCACGATGGCCTCGCCGAGCAGCTTGCCGACGGGCGCGGGATAATCGTGCTTGGTCAGGATGTCGTCGAGCGCCGGGCCAAGCCGCACCAAGCGGCCGCGCACGTCGAGCGCATCGACCTCGTAAGGCAGCACGGCGTCATCGATCGGAACCGCTGATGGTGCGCGAACCGGGCCTTCGGGCCCGGCTTTCATGTCAGGAGATTGGGAAACCATGGCGCTCTATCTGGGGTCTGAGATGGGGATTGGAAGGGGGTGCGATCCGGATGCAGAATGGATCACACGAAAGCACGACAAGATCAGTGTCGTCCCGGGACTCGCAAAGCGCGAGCCCGGGACCCATAGCCACATGATTACATCACAACGCGAGATGACAACCCCGAGTCCTCGCCAAACAACTTCCTGTGGCTATGGATCCCGGATCGGCGCGCCGCTGTGCGGCGCTTGTCCGGGACGACAGTGTGTGCAAGGCGGTCGCCGGGCTTCCACCGGCGCTACTTCACCGCGTCGAAGCACCAGGCCAGAATGCCCTTCTGCGCATGCAGACGGTTTTCGGCCTCGTCGAACACGACCGATTGCGGGCCGTCGATCACTTCGTCCGTGACCTCCTCGCCGCGATGGGCCGGCAGGCAGTGCATGAACAGCGCGTCGGGCTTGGCCAGCGACATCAGCTTGCCGTTGACCTGGTACGGCTTGAGCACGTTGTGACGATGCTCGCCCTCCTTGTCGCCCATCGACACCCAGGTGTCGGTGACGACGCAGTCGGCGCCCTTCACCGCGGCTTCCGGATCGGTGCCGAGCACGATGGGCGCGTTGGTCGCCTTGATCCAGTCGCGCATCACCTTCTTGGGTGCGAGCTCCGGAGGCGTCGCAACATTGAGCTGGAATTTGAAGCGCTCGGCGGCGTGCGCCCAGGACGCCAGCACGTTGTTGTCGTCGCCGGTCCAGGCCACCGTCTTGCCCTCGATCGGGCCGCGATGCTCCTCGTAGGTCATGAGGTCGGCCATCACCTGGCAGGGATGCGAACGGCGCGTCAGGCCGTTGATGACGGGCACGGTCGCATAGGCGGCAAGCTCCAGCAGCGCCTCGTGATTGAGGATGCGGATCATGATGGCGTCGACATAGCGCGACAGCACGCGCGCGGTGTCGGCGATGGTCTCGCCGCGGCCGAGCTGCATCTCGGCGCCGGTGAGCATGATGGGCTCACCGCCGAGCTGGCGCATGGCCACGTCGAACGACACCCGCGTCCGCGTCGAAGGACGCTCGAAGATCATCGCCAGCGTCTTGCCTTGGAGCGGCCTGACCGGCTGATGCGCCTTCTGCTTCGCCTTCATGGCGGAGGATGCGGCGAGCATGCGCTTGAGCTCCGACAACGGGAGCTCGTTGATGTCGAGGAAGTGTCTCGGCGACTTGCTCATCAGCTTGCCGCCCGCTTGGTCTGACTGGACGAGATCGCAGCGCAAGCACGCTCGAGCCGCCCGACGCTGTCCTCGATCTCGGCTTCGGTGACGATCAGAGGCGGCAGGAAGCGCACGACATTGTCGCCGGCACCGACCGTGAGCAGCTTTTCGTTGCGCAAGGCGGCAACGAGATCAGCCGAAGGCACCACCGCCTTGATGCCGATCAGCAGACCTTCGCCACGGACTTCGCTGACGATATCGGGGTGGCGGTCGATCACAGAGGCGAGCTTCTGCTTGAGCAGCAGCGACATCTTCTGCACGTGATCGAAGAAGCCGGGCTTGAGCATGACGTCGAGCACGGCATTCGCAGCGGAGATCGCGAGCGGATTGCCGCCGAAAGTCGAGCCGTGTGAGCCGGGCCCCATGCCGGCGGCCGCCTCCGCAGTGGCCAGCACCGCACCGATCGGGAAGCCGCCGCCGAGCGCCTTGGCCAGCGACATCACGTCAGGCGTGACGCCGGTGCGCCGGTGCGCGAAGAGATCGCCGGTACGCCCCATGCCGGTCTGCACTTCGTCGAAAGCGAGCAGCAGACCCTTCTCGTCGCAGAGCTGGCGCAGCGCCTTGAGGAAGGCGGGCGTCGACGAACGCACGCCGCCCTCGCCCTGGATCGGCTCGATCAGGATGCCGGCGGTCTGCGGACCGATCGCCTTCTTCACGGCGTCGATGTCACCATGCGGGACCTGGTCGAAACCGTCCATCGGCGGGCCGAAACCTTCGAGATATTTTGCAGATCCGGTCGCGGCCAGCGTCGCCAGCGTGCGGCCGTGGAAGGCGCCTTCGAAGGTGATGATGCGATAGCGTTCCGGATGGCCCTTGGAGAAGTGATGGTGGCGGACCAGCTTGATCACACCCTCCAGCGCTTCGGCGCCGGAATTGCAGAAGAACACGAAGTCCGCAAAGCTCTCGTTGCACAGGCGCACGGCGAGCTTCTCGCCATCCGGGCTCTGGAACAGGTTCGACATGTGCCAGAGCTTCGTCGACTGCTCCTGCAAGGCCTTGACCAGCGCCGGATGGCAATGGCCGAGCGCGTTCACCGCAACACCCGAGGTGAAATCGAGATAGCGATCGCCATTGGTCGCGATCAGCCAGCAGCCTTCGCCGCGCTCGAAACCAAGGTCGGCCCTGGCGAAAACGGGAAGCAGATGCGGCGCGGCGCTGTTGGTCATGACCATCACTTGGATGTTGCATTTGAATGTTGAGACCTGCCTGGTATGCCTTGCGCAGCGCACCATTGACCGGTCCGGAAAACGAAACGTGCCGCCTTTTAAGGGCGGCACGCGGCACTATCTTATGCCTGGCAAGACGGGTGTCAATGCCGCCCGGAAAGCCTCGCGAAACGCTGATTCCGTAGTCTTGCGGTGCCGATTTTGCGGGGTTTTCACCACGGAACATGTGGAAGCGAGTCGGCGGACTCTTGCGCGGGAGTCACGCCATATTGTAGCGTTTGGACTGTCAGATACGACATCTCGTGCAGCGGTTCTGATCCCAAGAGTCCTCATGTACCGGCGTAAACGTTCGGGCGCTCGTTGCGCGCCCGGCGAGCCTTAAGGGATTCTGGCGGCACGGGTTTTTTCAAGGCTTAGGCATTCGCTGCGAGGCCCCAGGATGGCGGCGCGCAGCGAGGGAAAGGGTGCAATGACGGTTTTGACCTGGTCCGATGATCGCGTCGAGCAGCTGAAAAAGCTCTGGGAGGCCGGACTTTCGGCCAGCCAGATCGCGGCTGAGCTCGGCAATGTGACCCGCAATGCCGTGATCGGCAAAGTGCACAGGCTCGGCCTGTCCGGCCGCGCCAAGAGTCCGTCTTCGGCCGCGCCCCGGCCGCGCAAGGCGCGTCCGGCGCAGCACATGATGCGGGTGACCCGTCCGATCTCACGCGGCAACACCGCGCTGGCGCAGGCCTTCGAGGTCGAGGTCGAGGCAGAGCCCGTCACCTACGACAACGTGGTGCCGATGAGCCAGCGGCTGTCGCTGCTGGAATTGAACGAGGCGACCTGCCACTGGCCGGTCGGCGATCCCTCGAGCCCGGATTTCTTCTTCTGCGGCGGCAAGGCGCTCTCCGGCCTGCCCTACTGCGCCCAGCACTCGCGCGTCGCCTATCAGCCCGCAGCGGATCGTCGGCGCGCGCCGGCCAAGCCGAGCACGCGGTGAGCGGGGTTTAACTGACTGCAAGGACAGCAGCCGTCGCGCGATGACGGCTCCAATTGCTCGGTGTCACCCCCGCGAACGCGGGGATCCATAACCTCAGGGCGCAAGTGTTGCGCGAGATGGTCACACCGAGTCGTCGCCCAACCACGTCTTGTGTTTATGGGTCCCGGGTTCGCGCTGCGCGCGCCCCGGGACGACAGTTGAGATTGTAGCCACAGCTGCCAGCGAACAAACTCAAAAACCTTACGTCTGCTCCGCCTTCGCAAACCGATCGTCGAGCGCATAGCCGGCACCGCGGACCGTGCGGATCGGGTCCTGCTCGCGGCCGAGATTGAGCAGCTTGCGCAGGCGGCCGATATGGACGTCGACGGTGCGTTCGTCGATGTAGATGTCGCGGCCCCAGACGCTGTCGAGCAGTTGCTCGCGCGAGAACACGCGGCCCGGATGCTCCAGGAAGAACTCCAGAAGGCGATACTCGGTCGGGCCGAGATCGATCGGCCGGCCCGAGCGCGCGACGCGGCGCTTGTCGCGGTCGAGCTCGATGTCGCCATAGGCCAGCACAGTGGCGAGCCGCTCCGGGCTTGCCCGCCGCAGAAGGCCCTTCACCCGCGCCAGCAGCTCCGGCACCGAGAACGGCTTGACGATGTAATCGTCGGCGCCGGTCGCAAGACCCCGCACCCGCTCGCTCTCCTCGCCGCGCGCGGTGAGCATGATGATCGGCAGCTGCTTGGTCTCGGGACGGGTGCGCAGACGCCGGCACAGCTCGATGCCTGACAGCCCCGGCAGCATCCAGTCGAGCACGATCAGATCGGGGATGTGTTCCTTGAGGCGAGTGTCGGCGTCGTCGCCGCGCATCACCGTCTCCACGTCATAGCCGTCGCCTTCGAGGTTGTAGCGCAGAAGCTCGGTGAGAGCTTCTTCGTCTTCAACCACCATAATGCGTGCGCCCATGTGGTCGTCGCTCCTTAAGTCGTCAGGTATTCGGGACCGTCGTGGCGAAGGTCGTCATGTCGCCCTTCGGCCGCTTGTCGGTCATCGCCTGACCCTCGATCATGTAGAACACGGTCTCGGCGATGTTGGTGGCGTGGTCGCCGATCCGCTCGATGTTCTTGGCGCAGAACATCAGGTGGATGCAGAACGAGATGTTGCGCGGATCCTCCATCATGTAGGTGAGGAGCTCGCGGAACAGCGAGGTGCAGATGGCGTCGACCTCCTCGTCGCCCTTCCACACCGCCATCGCCGCCGGCAGGTCATGCGCGGCATAGGCGTCCAGCACCGACTTGACCTGCTGCTGCACGAGGTCGGTCATGTGCTCGAGGCCGCGAAACAGCTTCAGCGGATGGAAGTCCGCATCCAGCGCGGCGACGCGTTTGCCCATGTTCTTGGCGAGGTCGCCGATGCGCTCCAGATCGGTCGCGACGCGCATGGCGCCGACGATCTCGCGCAGGTCGACCGCCATCGGCTGGCGGCGGGCGATGGTGAGCACGGCGCGCTCCTCGATGCGCTTCTGCAGCGCGTCGAGCTCGGCGTCGATGGTGACGACGCGCTGGCCGAGTGCGACGTCGCGGCGGATCAGCGCGTCGACGGAGTCGACGATCATGCGCTCGGCGATGCCCCCCATCTCGGCGACCAGGCGGGTGAGCTCCTGGAGGTCGGTGTCGAAGGCCTTTGCGGTATGTTCAGAACCCATGTCCCGTCTCCTCAGCCGAACCGGCCGGTGATGTAATCCTGCGTGCGCCGGTCGCTCGGCGACGTGAAGATCTTGCTGGTGTCGTCGAACTCGATCAGCTCGCCGAGATACATGAAGGCGGTCTTGTCGGAGACACGGGCCGCCTGCTGCATGTTATGGGTGACGATCGCGATCGTGTAATTTTCGGACAGTTCCTGGATCAGCTCCTCGACCTTGGCGGTCGAGATCGGATCGAGCGCCGAGCAGGGCTCGTCGAACAGGATCACCTCGGGCCGCACCGCGACGGTGCGCGCGATGCAGAGACGCTGCTGCTGGCCGCCGGAGAGCGACAGGCCGGAGGCGTTGAGCTTGTCCTTGACCTCGTTCCACAACGCGCCGCCGCGCAGCGCCTTCTCGACCCGATCATCCATCTCGGATTTCGAGATCTTCTCGTAGAGGCGGATGCCGAAGGCGATGTTCTCGTAGATCGTCATCGGGAACGGCGTCGGCTTCTGGAACACCATGCCGACGCGGGCGCGCAGCAGGTTGAGGTCGAGCTTAGGATCGAGGATGTTGGTCTGATCCAGCAACAGCTGGCCGGTGGCACGCTGGCCCGGATAGAGATCGTACATCCGGTTGAAGATGCGCAGCAGGGTCGACTTGCCGCAGCCCGACGGGCCGATGAACGCCGTGACGCGGTTGGTGCCGAGCGCCAGATTGATGTTCTTCAGCGCGTGGTGCTCACCGTAATAGAAGTTCAGGTTGCGCGCGGTGACCTTGGCGGGCGCCTCGGGCAACGGCTGCGAGCCGGGGTGAACGGTCGGCGCACTGACGGAAACAGACATTTCGCTCATTTTGCAGTCCTCTCGGCGCCAAGGATGCGCGCGCCAATGTTCAGGGCAAGCACAGTCAGAGTGATGAGCAGCGCGCCGCTCCAGGCGAGTTGCTTCCAATATTCGTAGGGGCTCTGCACGAAGTTGTTGATGGTCACCGGCAGGTTGGCCATCGTCTTGTTCAGGCCGAGGCTGAAGAACTGGTTCGACAGCGCCGTGAACAGCAGCGGCGCGGTCTCGCCCGCGACGCGGGCAGTCGCCAGCAGCACGCCGGTGATGAGGCCGGAGCGCGCGGCCCGATAGGCGATGCGCTTGATCACCAGCGACCGCGGCAGACCGAGCGCGGAGGCCGCCTCGCGCAGCGGGTTCGGCACCAGCAGCAGCATGTCTTCGGTGGTGCGCACCACGACCGGGATCACGATGACGGCGAGCGCCAGCGCGCCGGCGATGGCCGAGAAGCCCCGCATCGGCACCACCACCGCGCCGTAGATGAACAGGCCGATGATGATCGAGGGCGCCGACAGGAGAATGTCGTTGATGAAGCGGATCACCGAGGTCAGCTTGTCGTTGCGGCCGTACTCGGCGAGATAGGTGCCGGCGAACAGGCCGAGCGGCGCGCCGATGCCGACGCCGATCACGGTCATGATGAGCGAGCCGACGATGGCGTTGAGCAGACCGCCCTCGTTCGATCCGGGCGGCGGCGTGTTCTCGGTGAAGACCTGGAGGTTGAGCCCGGCAAGGCCGTTGTAAAGCAGTGTTGCCAAGATCAGCGCGAGCCAGGTGACGCCGAACGCTGCGGCTGCGATGCAGAGGCCGCGAATGACGATGTCCCAGCGGCGGCGGCGTAAATAGATCGGGTTCATGGCTTCACTTCCCCGCCTTGGTTTCCAGGCGCAGCAGCATCAACCGGGCGGCCGCGAGCACGAAGAACGTCAGCACGAACAGCAAGAGGCCGAGCAGGATCAGGCCGGACTGGTGCAGGCCGTCGCTTTCGGCGAACTCGGAAGCAATCGCCGCCGAGATCGTGGTGCCCGGCGCGAAGATCGAGGAGGAGATGCGGAACGAATTGCCGATGATGAAGGTCACCGCCATGGTCTCGCCCAGCGCGCGGCCGAGCGCCAGCATGACGCCGCCGATGATGCCGACGCGGGTGTAGGGGATCACCACGCTGCGGACGACTTCCCAAGTGGTGCAGCCGACGCCGTAGGCGGCTTCCTTGAGCACCGGCGGCACCGTCTTGAACACGTCGACCGAGATCGACGTGATGAAGGGCAGCACCATGATGGCGAGAATCAGCGCCGCGTTGAACAGGCTGAGGTAGGACGGAGGCCCTGCGAAGATAGCGCCCAGCACGGGGACGCCGTCGAAGACCCTGATCATGAAGGGCTGGAACGTGTTGGCCAGGAACGGGCCGAGCACGAAGAAGCCCCACATGCCGTAGATGATCGAGGGAATGCCGGCGAGCAGCTCGACCGCCATGCCGATCGGGCGGCGCAGCCATTGCGGGCAGAGCTCGGTGAGGAAGATCGCAATGCCGAGACCGACCGGAATGGCGATCAGCATCGCGATGAAGGAGGTGACGAGCGTGCCGTAGATCGGCCCGAGCGCGCCGAGCACGGGCGGATCGGCCGACGGCGCCCAGCGCTGCGTCCACAGGAACGGCAGGCCGTATTCCTTGATCGCGGGGAAGGCTCCGACAATTAAGGACATGATGATGCCGCCGAGGATAAGCAGCACCGAGATTGCGGAAAGCCGCGTGATCCAGTAGAAGGTGACGTCGCCGAGCTTGAACGCGCTCAAAGCCTTGGCGCGATCATACGGTCCGGCGTCGTCGATTACATCGCTCTGAACGGCCATCTCTGCCACGCCGATCCCCTGTACCCGTTTATGTATACGCTTGTTTTTGGTGCGGGGCCCCGGATGCGGCGCTAGCCCATCCGGGGCTTGGTTCTTGCGGATCAGCGGCCCAGCACTTCAGGCTCCGCCGCCTCCGGGACGCGAGAGGAGAGCCTCAGCTCTTGATTTCGGCAGCCCAGGTCTTCTCGACCTGCTGGACGACGCTGTCCGGCATCGGGATGTAGTCGAGGTCCTCGGCCATCTTGCCGCCGTTCTTGAAGGCCCAGCGGAAGAACTTGATGGCCTCCTGCGAGGCAGCCTTGTCGGTGGCGGACTTGTGCATGAGGATGAAGGTCGCCGCCGTGATCGGCCAGGACTTGTCGCCGGGCTGGTCGGTCAGGATGACGTAGTAGCCGGGGGCCTTGGACCAGTCGGCGTTGGAGGCGGCCGCCTGGAAGGCTTCGACGGTCGGCTGCACCGGCTTGCCGGCCTTGTTGACGAGACCGGCGTAGGTCAGCTTGTTCTGCTTGGCATAGGCGTACTCGACATAGCCGATCGAGTTCTTGGTCTGGCTGATGTTACCCGACACGCCTTCGTTGCCCTTGGCGCCGACGCCGACCGGCCACTCGACAGCTGTGCCCTCGCCGACCTTGCTCTTCCAGTCCGCGCTGGCCTTGGACAGGTAGTTGGTGAAGTTGAAGGTGGTGCCCGAACCGTCCGAGCGGCGAACCACGGTGATGGCGTCCGACGGCAGCTTCACGTTCGGATTGAGCTTCTTGATGGCGGCGTCGTCCCACTTGGTGATCTTGCCGAGATAGATGCTGGCCAGCGTCTCGCCGTCGAACACCAGCTCGCCCGGCTTCACGCCCTCGAGATTGACGACGGGAACGATGGCGCCCATTACCATCGGCCACTGCACGAGACCGTCCTTCTCGAGCTGCTCGGCCTTGAGCGGCGCGTCGCTGGCGCCGAAGGTCACGGTCTTGGCCTGGATCTGCTTGATGCCGCCACCCGAGCCGATGGACTGGTAGTTCAGACCATTGCCGGTCTCTTTCTTGTAGGCGTCAGCCCACTTCGAATAGATCGGGAACGGGAACGTCGCGCCGGCACCGGTGATGTCGGCAGCAAAGGCTGCCGTCGCCGATGCGGCGACCAAGCCAGCAGCGACGATAGTTTTGAGGAAATTCATGCTGGTCTCCATACAGGGGAGCGAAGCGCCATCCGCGCCCGATCGCGCTCCCCACGCCCGCCCCTTTAGGAGCGGTCGGCTGTGCTTTTACGAAGGTTTCGTGACAGCTGGATGACACCCTCAAGCAACTGGAATCGCTTGATTTTCAGGTCACGGCCTGCGACTTGGCCTGGGGAAAACAGGCGGTGAAAGTGGCACCCTGGCGGGGCACGCTTTCGATCAGGAGGCGGCCGCGATGACGGTTAAGAATATGTTTCACCAGCGATAATCCGAGGCCGGTTCCACCTTGCGAGCGGCTGTCGCCGACATCGACCCGATAGAAGCGCTCGGTCAGCCGCGGCAGATGCTCGGGCGCGATGCCGGGGCCGAAATCGCGGACCATGACCCGGATTTCCTGAGTTCCATCAGTGGCCGATGTCGAGGTCAGCGACACGATGACGCGTCCGCCCGAGGCGCCGTATTTGAGCGCGTTCTCGATCAGGTTCTCGAACAGGCGGAGCAATTCCTCACGGTCGCCTGCGATCATCACCGGGGCGTCCGGCAGATGGGTTTCGACCTCGACCTGGCGTTCCCGCGCCAGCGGCTCGAGCCCGTCGGCGACCTGGCGGATGATCGGCAGCAGGTCGACCAGGGTGTCGGGACGGACATGGGCCGAGAGCTCGACACGCGACAGCGAGAGCAGGTCGTCGATCAGGCGAGCCATGCGGGTGGCCTGGTTGTGCATGATGCCCAGGAAGCGCTCGCGCGCCTTCGGATCGTCCTTGGCCTGGCCCTGGAGGGTGTCGATGAAACCGGACAAGGCAGCGAGCGGAGTGCGCAGCTCGTGGCTGGCATTGGCGACGAAATCGGCCCGCATCTCTTCGACGCGCCGCAGCGGCGTCTGGTCGTGGAAGGTCATCAGCATGCATTTGTCGGCGCCGCCGAAGCTGGTCGGCACCGGCACCGGCGTGATCATGAGCTCCAGCCAGCGATCGACCGGGACATGGTCGAGATAGGTCGCGCGCCGCGGCTCGGTGGTCGCGATCGCCTCGCGCAAGGCCGTGATGATCTCCGGCGAGCGCAGCGCAAATTGGGCGAGCTCGTTCCTGCGCAGCGCCGGCGCGAGCTGGGCGGCGGCGGCATTGAGATGGATGACGCGGCCGGCGCGGTCAAGCAGCACTGCGGGATCCGGCATGCCGGCGACGACGGCAGCCACCGCCGCACTCTCGACCGGGTTGATGCGCCTGACGTCGTCGCGCGATGCGGCGGGATCGTGCAGACGCCAGGGGATCAGCGCCGCCGCGGCGATGCAGAGGAACACGAGGGCGGCGTGCAGCGCCGACAACTCGCCCAGCGAGACCACCACCGACAGCGCCAGCGCCGCGGCGATCAGGATGATGGTGGAGTGCCGCAACCGATCGGACCAGGGCTGGGCGTTGGGAGAAGATGGGGCGTCGATCGCCATCGGGGAGGGCTTCTCCTTCAGGGCTTGCGCCGGTCAGGCGCCGCCGTCGCTGCGCTCTCTCACATAGGCGGCCTCACGCGCCGGACCGGGATCGAGCTTGAGCGCCGCCTGCTGCAAGCGCTTCGAACGTGCGCCGATCATAACTTCGCGAAACGTCAGCAAGATTACAGATATGACGAAGGGGGCCAGATAATAGAGGACGCGGAACAGCAGCATCCCGCCCAGGAGCTCCTCCCGGTCCATCTGCCAGAGGCCGACCAGCATGGCGGCGTCGAACACGCCAAGGCCTCCGGGCGAATGGCTGGCGAAACCGAGCAGCGTCGCCGAGACGAAGATCACCGCGACCACGACGAAGCCGACATTGGGCTCGTCCGGGACCAGCACGTACATGGCGAGCGCGCAGAAGCCGAGATCGACGATGCCGATGGCGATCTGGAGCAGCGTCAGCGGGCCGCCCGGCAGCACCACGGTCCAGGGCCCGCGGCCGACCACGCGCGGCTGGGTCCAGACCCAGACCACGTAGGCGATCAGCGCCACGATGATCATCAGCGCCAGCGTCCGGTTCAGCCAGGCCGGCAGCTGGTCAATCGAGGCGGCGGCCTCCGGATGGTAGGCGATGCCGAGGCCGAGCACGGCGGCGTTGCCGAGCCAGAAGGTCAGGCCGGCGAGGAAACAGATCTTGGCGACGTCGATCGCATTCAGCCCATAGGCCGAATAGATGCGGTAGCGCACCGCACCGCCGGTGAAGACCGATGCGCCGACATTGTGGCCAATTGAATAACTGGTGAAGGCGGCGAGCGCATTGATGCGATAGGGAACGTGGGGGTGGCCGATCGCGCGCGTGGCGAACAGGTCGTAGAAGGTCAGGGTGAAATAGCCCGCGGCGACGAACAGCGCCGCCATCGCAATCTGACTCGGCTCGGTGCTCTTGATCGCCTCGACGACCTCGTTGCGATCGATGCCTCGCAGCATGTGGTACAGCACATAGCAAGCGATGCCGATGACCGCGACGCTGATCACAACTCCAAGCTTATGCAGGACTTGCTTCTCGCGCAGAAACGTCATCGCCCTGCGTATGGCTTCCAGCATCTAGACCTCGAACAACGCTTCAGCGGCCAGGGTGGCCGGCAGACAGGCGGACGACGCACAGGCACTCAACGAACCCTTGCCGCCGGCTACGGTATCGCGCATGCCCCCTGCCCCTCCACTAGCGCGTTTTGGAGCGAAGTGGAATTCGCCAATTCGAACAAAAACACGTGCCTTCAATATTTTAGGCAGGGTTCTGGCTCCTGTTGCACGATTTGACCCTTTCGGCGGCAAGGCGTGACGCGAATCTCCTTGGCAATCCTGCGCAGGCGCCATGAAGTTTTGATGATTTCGCGCAGACAATGTTCCGTCACGGCTTAAGTCGACGTCAATCTATGGGGCACCCCTGCCTGTTGAAAGAGGGGCATTGCCCGGTCGTTTACGGGTTTCCGATGCGCCGAAAGGCCGCGGCCGACGCGCGCCCCGCTCACAGGGCAGCCGGCGGGGTGCTCCTCGACACCACGCGGTCGCGCAGCCATGCGCCGATGGTACAGCCGACGAGATAGCAGGCGAACATGATCAGGCCGAGGTCGAGCCAATAGCCGAAGCGGCCAGGGACGACATGCGCGAGCGAAGCCGCGACCAGACCGGCGGCAAGCGCGGCGAGCCAGCGTGCGGTCACCTTGGAGGTGCCGTTGCCGCGCTGAACCACCGAGATCCAGCCCATGCAAAAGCCCAGCAGCAGCGAGCCGATCAGCCAGCCCATGTGGAACGAGACGAGATAGGGCATCATCACCTCACCAGGAATTCGATGCGGCGGTTCTGCGCCTTGCCTTCGTCGGTGTCGTTGCCGGCGAGCGGCTGCGTGCTGCCGTGACCAACCGCCGTGAAGCGGCTGGCGGGCAGCCCGGCCTTGACCAGATAATCGATCACCGCCTGGGCGCGCTTCTCCGAGAGAGCCCTGTTGAAGCCGTCCTCGCCCTCGGCATCGGTATGCCCGGCGATCTCGACATTGACGTTAGGGCAGCGCAGCGCCGTCTCGATCAGGTGATCGAGAATGCCGGCCGAATCCGGATCGATGTCGGCGCGTTTCGCCGCAAAGCGGATCTTGCCCTTATTCAGCAGGTCCGAGAACAATTGCTGGCACACGGTGCCGTCGACGGGGCCGGCCGCAGGCTTCACCGTGATTTCCGGCTTGTATTGCCAGTTCTTCGGAAAATCCTTGCCGAGCCCGGCGCGGATGTCGTTGGCGGCGCCTTCATAGAGCGCATCGCCCGACAGCTTCACCTCGCGGTCCGACACCACGAGCGTGCCGGTGGACAGCCGCGACAGCGCACCGAGCGCTGCGATCACGGCGGTGTTGAAGGAGCCGGGCGCGCCGATGCTGGCCTTGAGGCTGTCGACGACCTTCTCGTTGAAGAACTTTCGCGAGGCGCTGGTTGCGATCGCGGCGTGAACAGCGTTGTCCGGGACATAGCCGGTCATCGTCACCGTTGCGGCCACCGGATCCTTGTAGGCCTGGAAGATGTAGGGCGGCGCCTTGACGTCGTTGGCGGCAATCGAGAAACCCTCAGGCAGGTTCTTCAGTGCGGCCGCAATCGCCTCACGGCCGCCGAGCTCGCGCGCCATGCCCGACAGATTGACCTTGGTGTCCGTGATCGTGATCTTGCCGTCCTTCAGCTTGCCGATCTGGTCGAGCAGCAACGTCGCGGCGGCCTCGAACCGCGGAGGCGCGCCCCGCGCCAGACCCATCTGATCGGCGACCTCGACGCCGGCGACCTCCTTGCGCGCCGCCTCGGTCAGCCGCGCCCGCATCGAGGGCAGCGGCGCGGAACCCGAGAGGGTGACCCGCACCACGTCGCGTTCGGCATTCCAGACGAAGGGCTTGGCCTCGGGAACAAGTCGGGTCCGGTCATCCACCAGCCGCACGCCCGGGACGGTCTCCACCGCCATCACGGCGTCGCGGCGCCCCTCCTCGGAGAAGGCCTCCGCGGCCAGGCTGACATCGCGGCCATCGACCGCGATCCGGGTCTTGTCCAGAACGGTATCCTTCAGCGCCGCCGCGCTGCGGGCCGACAGGTCCGCCTCGACCGGCAAGGTATTATTCCAGGCCGCAAATCCCCACATCACGGCCAGGGGAATCAGCCCTGGCCACCATTTGCTGGCCCACCTGAAAAGCTTCTGCATTCGACGACCCGAACTCTGGAACCGGAGACAAAACAAACCCTTGGCAGGCTGTCAAACCGGAAATGGGACCCTTCCGGTGGGCCTGCGTGGACAACCGGAATAACTTTTTCTTCAAGGGTCCTTCCGTAAGTTGTGGGTGGAATGCCCGGGGGTCCGCCAGCCTGCAATGAAACAACTCCGCAACAACGTCATCCGCGCCGGGCTGGAAGCGCTCTATTTCAGCGGGGCGCACCATTTGTTGCGCCCGTTGCTATCGGGCGTCGGCGCCATTTTCATGCTGCATCACGTGCGGCCCGCCCGCGAGGCTGCGTTCCAGCCGAACCGGCATCTCGAAGTCACCCCCGATTTCCTGCGCGCGACGCTCTGCCACTTGCGCTCGCGCGACATCGACATCGTCAGCATGGACGAGCTGCATGAGCGGCTGGTGCAGGGCCGGTTCGAACGCCGCTTCGCCGCCTTCACCCTCGATGACGGCTATCGCGACAATCTGGAGCATGCGCTGCCGGTGCTGCGCGAATTTGACGCGCCCTTGACCGTCTATGTCGCGAGCGACTTCGCCGAGGGCGCCGGACGTCTGTGGTGGACCGCGCTGGAAGCGGTGATCGCCAGGACCGACCAGATCGACGTGCAAATCGGCCACTCCGCACTGCGGCTCGATGCATCGACACCCGCCGCCAAGCAGGCGGCGTTCGACCGCCTGCACGACTGGCTGCGCGCGTTGCCGGGCGAGCACGACCTCAACCGCGAGATCGAAGCCCTCTGCACGAATTACGGCGTCGACATGGAAGCGCTGTGCCGCAGCCTCTGCCTGTCGTGGGACGAGGTGAAGACATTGGCCGCCGATCCCTTGGTCACGATCGGCGCCCATACCGTGAGCCACAGCAATCTCGCCAAACAGACGGAAGAGATCGCCGCGCGGGAGATGGCGGTGAGCCGTGCCCGGATCGAGCAGGCATTGGAGCGGCCCGTGCTGCATTTCGCCTATCCCTATGGCGACCGCGACGCGGCGGGCGAGCGCGAATTCGCGCTCGCTGCGGCAGCGGGCTTCAAGACCGCGGTGACTACGCGCCCCGGCATGCTGTTCGCCGAGAACGCCGGCCACATGACTGCGCTGCCGCGCGTCTCGCTCAACGGCAACTACCAGGACGCGCGGATCCTGCCGGTGCTGACCTCGGGCGCCGCGACCGCGATGTGGAACGGCTTTCGCCGGATTGCGGCGGCCTAGCCGTTGCCCTGGCTTTCGCCAGGACGACGACGCGATTGACTCCCCTGCCCGCCCCGCAGACAACGGGCGCCAACCAAGGGAGGCATCATGTTCAACGACCTGTTCTCGCTCAAAGGCCGCGTTGCGCTCGTGACGGGCGGCTCGCGCGGCATCGGCAAGATGATCGCGGCGGGCTTTCTCAGCGCCGGCGCGGCAAAGGTCTACATCACCGCGCGCAAGGCCGGCCCCTGCGAGGAGACCGCCAAGGCGCTCACCGCGCAATATGACGGCGAATGCATCGCGCTGCCGATCGACATCTCGACGGTTGCCGGCGCCGAGCTGCTGGCGAGCGAATACAACAAGCGCGAGTCCAAGCTCGACATCCTCGTCAACAATGCGGGCGCGGCCTGGGGCGCGGATTTCGACGAGTTTCCGGAAAGCGGCTGGGACAAGGTGATGAACCTGAACGTGAAGGCGCCGTTCTTCCTGACCAAGGCACTGGCGCCGACGCTGCGCGCATCCGCGAGCGCGGAGCGGCCGGCCAAGGTGATCAACATCGCCTCGATCGACGGCATCTTCGTCAATCCCGGCGAGACCTATTCCTATGCGGCGAGCAAGGCCGGGCTGATCCACCTGACGCGGCGCATGGCGGTCAAGCTCACCCCCGACCACATCGTGGTCACGGCGATCGCGCCCGGCCCGTTCAAGTCGGACATGAACCGCGCCGCGCGCGATCATGCCGACGAAGTTGCGACCCGCGTGCCGGTGGGTCGCATCGGCACCGACGAGGACATGGCTGGCGCCGCGATCTATCTGGCTTCGCGTGCGGGCGATTACGTGGTAGGCGCAACTATCGCGGTGGATGGCGGGATCGTTTATGCGAACCCGGGCATCAAGGGGAGCGGGTGGGATAGTTGAAGGGGCGAATAGTGAGTAGCGAATGGCGAATAGTGCTTCTTGCTCGATTCGCTGCTCGCCATTCACTATTCGCCAGTTCCTTCACGACTCGATCTTCACATACTCGAAATCGCCGGGCTTGTTGTCGATGCCGACCTTCGGCGGCGAGATCCAGGACGCGAACTTGCCGGTTTCGGTGACGGGCTGCATCAGGGACGTGATGAAGTCGCCGTCGCTGGTCGAGGGCAGCCATTCGTCCTTGCGCTTGGCCCAGGTGGCCTCGTCGATCAAGATGCCGTCGGGCGTGGCGTGGATGTCTTTGAATTCGCCGATGTGGCGATGGAAGGCGACGTTGGGCAGCGTCAGTTTGAAGTCGTAGCCCGCGGTCGAGATCACCTTGTTCCAGCGCAGCATGCCCTTGACGCAATCCTGGCTGTAATCGTCGCGCAGGCGCATGTTGAGCGCGGTCAGCGCCGGCTCGTCCACCAGCTTGATCTCGCCGTTGATGAACTTGAGCACGGGATAGGTGGCGTTCTTGAGCTGGTGATCGTCCTCGATCTGGGTCTCGTGATAGCGGCCCTTGATGCCGGCATTGAAGGCGTTGGCCGCGTTGGTGGAGACCTCCGAGCCGAACAGGTCGAGCGACAGGGTGTAGTGCAGGTTCAGCTTTTTCTGGATGGTTGGAAGGTCGATCACTCCGAGCGCACGGACTTTGGCGATGTCGGTGGGATCGGTGATGCCGGCTTCGCGCATGGCATCGCAGGTGCGCTGCACGACGCGGGTGATGCCGGTCTCGCCGACGAACATGTGGTGCGCTTCTTCGGTCAGCATGAAGCGGCAGGTGCGCGACAAGGGATCGAAGCCCGACTGCGCAAGCGAGTGCAGCTGCATCTTGCCGTCGCGGTCGGTGAAATAGGTGAACATGAAGAAGGACAGCCAGTCCGGCGTCGCCTCGTTGAAGGCACCGAGCATGCGCGGCGAATCGGCATCGCCGGAGCGGCGGCGCAGCAGATCATCCGCTTCCTCGCGACCGTCGCGACCGAAATATTTCTGGAGCAGATAGACCATCGCCCAGAGATGGCGGCCTTCCTCGACATTGACCTGAAACAAGTTGCGCATGTCGTAGAGCGAGGGCGCGGTCTTGCCGAGATGGCGCTGCTGCTCGACCGAGGCAGGCTCGGTGTCGCCCTGGATCACGATCAGGCGGCGCAACATGGCGCGATGCTCGCCCGGGACTTCCTGCCAGGCCGGCTCGCCATAATGCTCGCCGAACGGCACGACGCGATTTTCTTCCTGGGGAGCAAGGAGAATGCCCCAACGATATTCAGGCATGCGGACGTAGTCGAACTTGGCCCAGCCGCGCGGATCGACCGAGTATGCGGTGCGCAAATAGACCAGCGATTCCTGGAAGCCTTCCGGCCCCATGTCGCTCCACCAATCCATGTAGCCGGGATGCCAGCCCTCCAGCGCCTTCAGCACCTGGCGGTCTTCGGCGAGGTTCACGTTGTTCGGAATCTTGGTCGAGTAGTCGACGTTCATGATGTTCATGTTCATGGTGGACCTCCCGTGGGAAACTGCAATAGCGAATAGCGAATGGCGAGTAGCGAATGGATTTCCCCTATTCGCTATTCGCCACTCCCCACTCGCCTAAACTCGCGTCATATCGAATTTCGGCTTCTGACCGCTGCCATAGCGGCGCAGAGCGCCTTCCTCGCCGACTGCGTTCGGGCGCTGGAAGATCCAGTTCTGCCACGCAGTCAGCCGCGCGAAGATCTTCGATTCCATCGTCTCGGGACCGACGAAGCGCAGGCTCGCTTCCATGCCGGTGAGGCTGTCGGGCGAGAAGCTGGCGCGCTCCTCCAGGAACACGCGGACTTCGTCGTCCCAGTCGATGTCGTCGAGCGCGAAGGTGACGAGGCCAAGCTCTTCCGCCTGCTCGGCGTCGAGCGCGGTGCCGAGCGTTGCTTCGACGCGCTCCACGTCGGACGGATCGGCCTGGAAGCGTGACTCCAGCCGCGTCAGCCCATGGCTCATCGGATACGGGCCAAAATTCATCGCGGACAGTTCGATCGACGGCGGCGGACGGTTGTCGCCCTGGCGCGTGCCGATCAGCATGTAGGAGCGGTCGGCAGCGAAGACGAGTTCGGCGAGCGTGCCGGCAAAGCAGGAGCCGGGCTCGACCAGCGTCACCAGCGTGCGCGAGGTGACGTCGATGCGCTTGAGCACGCGCTTCCAATAATGCCTGATCTCGTTGACCAGCCAGTGCGCCTTGTTGGCTTCGAGGAAAGCGTCACTGGCGAGCACATGGGCGCGATCGCCGTGGCTCTTGAACACCAGCATGGCGATCTCGAGCTCGTTGATGCGCAGATGCAGGATGGCGTCGTCGATCTCTCGCGCGACCTGGAGCGGCCAGAATGCAGCGCCCTGCGCCATCATGCCGTCGATATCGGCCGGCGGTGCCGCCTCCGGTGCCTTGATGGAGATGGTGGCGATGCGCGCTGTGCGGTCGATGTCGACCGTGACGAAGCCGTAGCGGATGCTGTTTTCGTCGATGACGCGCTTGAGCGGCGAAAGCGCAATGCCCTTGCCGCTGCCCTTGCGCTTCGACTGGCCTGCGAACTCCTTGGCACGTTCGGCGATCTTGGCCTCGAGCTTCGAGTTCGGCGCGATCTCGTCGACGAGGCGCCATTGCACCGCGCGCTTGCCCTTCACGCCTTCCTCGATAGTGCAGAAGAAGTCGGCGTGGTCGCGGCGCACCTTGCGCTTGTCGACGACGCGCGTCAGCCCGCCGGTGCCCGGCAGCACCGCGAGCAGCGGCACCTCGGGCAGCGCCACGGCGGACGAGCCGTCATCGGCGAGGATGATGTGATCGGTCGCAAGCGCCAGCTCATAACCGCCGCCGGCGGCGGAGCCGTTCACCACGGTGATGAAGCGCTGGCCGGAATTCTCGGAAGAATCTTCCATGCCGTTGCGGGTCTCGTTGGTGAACTTGCAGAAATTGACCTTGTGAGCGTGCGTCGAGCCGGCGAGCATGCGGATGTTGGCACCGGCGCAGAACACGCGGTTCTTGGCCGAGCGCATCACCACGACTTTCACCTCCGGGTGCTCGAAGCGAAGCCGCTGGATCACATCGGCGAGCTCGATGTCGACACCGAGGTCGTAGGAGTTGAGCTTGAGCAGATAGCCCTCGAACAGGCCGCCGTTCTCGTCGACGTCCATGGTCAGCGTCGCGACGTCACCCTCGACCGCGAGCTTCCAGTGCTTGTAGCGAGAGGGTTCGGTCTGGAAATCGATGAATGTCGCGCCGCCTGCAAGGCGCCGATCTTCCCCGGCCATAGGTCATCCCTGAGCTTGGTTATGCATTGTCGCCGTAGCGTTAGATGCACAATAATGCATCTTTTTGAACCCGTCTAGTCCTTAACGGCCGTCACATGCACTTTGTTTCATGAAACCACTTACGAGCGCACGATCGCCCCGAGCGCGATCCAGTCGGCCTTGGAGAGCTCTGAACGGCCGAGCTTGGCTTGCAACAGCGCGATCAGGGCCGCGACCGGGAAGGTCTCGACGAAGCCGTCGCCGGCCGCTGCCGCTTTGCGGGACTTCAGCGTGCGCAGTTCGCCGAGCGCATCCCCGAACAGGCGCGCGGCCGAGTGCGGCCGCTGCATCCGCAGCCGCAAATTGGCATTGGCGATGTGGACGCAGGCGCGCAGCAGAATGCGCTCTCGGCCGCCTTGCGGGGCTGCGGCCCATACGGCCTCCAGCACCTCCTGCGCTTCCCAGAAATAGCCGCGATCGTTGAGAGCAAGTCCGTACCGTAGCGCCGGATGGCGCGCCGGCACATGGCCGCGGAACGCCGGAGGCACCAGCGCCTTGGCGATGTCCAGCGTCTCGCCATCGGCATCGGGCGCACCGGTCTCGCCCGGCACATAGGCCCATTGCGGCCACGGCAGCGGCCCGCTCGCGTTCGAAGGCACACTCATTGAAGGTGCGCCCCCGCAACATCATGCGGCGCGTCCCTGAAGCCCCTGATCGTCGCGCAGGGCCGCGCTTGCAAATTGCTCGATTGCGTCAAGCGTCGCCCCCGGCGCTTCACGATGCGGAGAATGCCCCGCCTCTGAAATGACTTTAAAATCCACCGGACAGTAGCACTCTTGCTGCGCAATTTCGACCTGACGCAATGTCCCATATTGGTCGTTCGCGCCTTGCAGGATCAGGACGGGAACGCGGATATAGGCGAGGTATTCGGAGATGTCCCAGTCGCGGAATTTCGGATCGAGCCAGGCGCCGTTCCAGCCATAGAAGGCGTTGTCGGCATCCTGATGCCAGCGCGCCAGCTTTGCCTTGAGGTCCGTGGTCTCGAAGGTGGCCTTGATCGCGGCGATGGATTTGACCGAGATGTCCTCGACGATGAAATGCGGCGCGATCAGCACGAGACCGCTGAGGCGATGATCCTGATGCGCGCCGGCATAGATCGTCGCGATCGAGGCACCGTCGGAATGACCGAGCAGCAGGCCGCGCTTGAAGCCGATGGCGTCGAGCAGCTTGGGCAGCACGTCCAGCGCCTCGCGCTGCATGTAATCGAGCGGCCGCGGCAGCGTCACCTTGCTCGACTGGCCGTAGCCCGCGCGCGAATAGACGAAGATGCCGGCGCCCGTGGCTTGCTGGAGCCTTTCCGGGAAATCGCCCCAAAGGCCGACGGAGCCGAGGCCTTCATGCAGCATGACGATGGTGGGAGCGTCGGCGGATTGCGGCGCCAGCCATTTGTATTCGAGGCTGGCGTTGCCGATGCTGAGGAAACCGGTAGGGGTGAGGTTGGTCATGTTTGCGCTCTTCTCTCTCCGTCGCCATGCCCGGGCTTGACCCGGGCATCCACGTCTTTCCTCGTTCGCGGCCGCACGTGGATGGCCGGGACAAGCCCGGCCATGACGGCCTGTTGCACGTGGCTGACTAATTCGCCCCTTCCCGCAGCTTGAACCGCTGGATCTTCCCCGTCGCGGTCTTCGGCAGGGAGTCCACGACGTCGATCCAGCGCGGATATTTCCAGGGGCCGATCTTCTGCTTGACGTGCTCCTTCAACATCTCCTGCAGGTCGCTCGCCTTGGCGCCGGGCCGCAATACGACGAAGGCCTTTGGCTTGAGCAAGCCTTCCGGATCGGCCTCGGGCACGACGGCGGCTTCCAGCACGGCCGGATGCGTGATCAGCGCGCTCTCGACCTCGAAGGGCGAAACCCAGATGCCGGAGACCTTGAACATGTCGTCGGCGCGGCCGCAGAAGGTGTAGCGGCCGTCGCTGTCACGAACGTATTTGTCGCCGGTGCGGGTCCACGGGCCCTCGAAGGTGCGCCGGCTCTTGTGGCGCTGATTCCAGTAGCCTTCGCCGGCGGAGGGCGCATCGACCAGGAGCTCGCCGACCTCGCCATCGGCGACGTCCTGACCGGCCTCGTTGACGAGCCGCACCGCATAGCCCGGCACCGGCTTGCCGGACGAGCCGTATTTGATGTCGCCGGGCGCATTCGACAGGAAGATGTGCAGCAGCTCGGTTGAGCCGACGCCGTCGAGAATGTCGACGCCGAAGCGCGCCTTCCAGCTGTTGCCGACGGATTCCGGCAGCGCCTCGCCGGCGGAGGTGCAGATGCGCAAGTTTTTGCCGCCGCGCTCGGTCTTCATCGTCTCGTCGTTGAGCATGGCCGCGAACAGCGTCGGCACGCCGTAGAAGATCGAGGGGTTGTAGCGATTCATCAGGTCGAACATGCGCGCCGGCGTCGGCCGCTCGCTGTTCAGGATCACGCTGGCGCCGACCGACATCGGGAAGGTCAATGCGTTGCCGAGACCATAGGCGAAGAACAGCTTTGCCGCGGAGAGGCAGACGTCGCTCTCGCGGATGCCGAGCACCTGCTTGGCGTAGGTATCGGCGGTCGCCTGCAAATTGGAGTGCAGATGGCGGACGCCCTTGGGCATGCCGGTCGAGCCTGACGAATAGAGCCAGAACGCCGGCTCGTCCGGATGCGTCGCCGCGGTGGTGAACTGGTCGCTCTCGCCGGCGATCTCCTCGGCGAGTTGCTTGTGGCCGTTCTGCTTCGCGCCGGACACCACGACATGCTCGAGGTCGGGCATGCGGCCGACGACGTCCTTGATGACGGGATAGAGCGCCTCCGAGACGAACAGCACGCGCGCGCGGCAGTCGGCGAGAATGTAAGCGTATTGGTCCGCAGTGAGCAGCGTGTTGAGCGGCACCGGCACGATGCCGGCGCGGATTGCGCCCAGGAACACGATCGGGAAATCGACCGTATCCAGCATGATCATCGCCACGCGTTCCTCGCGGCGTACGCCGAGCCGGCGCAGCATGTTGGCGGCGCGGCAGCTCTGGTGCTGGAGTTCGCCATAGGTGAGCCGCGAAACGGTGTCGTCGAAGACGAGCTTGCTTCCCCTGCCCTCCTCGACGTTACGGTCGAGCAGCCAGGTCACCGCGTTATAGGATCCCTCGCTCACGGACGTCTCCCCAGAATTTAGAATTATAATTCATAGAAAGACACTGCGACGGCTTGCTGTCAATGCCATCAGGCACTATGTTTCATTAAAACGCGGACCTTCTTCAAGAAGACATCCGTTAAAGAAGGCTCATGACCGACAGTCCCGACGCCGAATCTCAATTCCTCGAACAACTCGGCCAGCGTGTGCGCACCATGCGCGCACTGCGCGGCATGTCGCGCAAGGTACTCGCCAAGGTATCAGGCATTTCGGAGCGCTACATCGCGCAGCTCGAGAGCGGCAAGGGCAATGTCTCGATCGTGCTGTTGCGCCGCGTCTCCGATGCTATGGGCGCGCATCTCGAAGATCTGCTGCCTTCGGCCGATCCGACGCCGGACTGGCAGATGTTTCGCGACCTGCTGCGCAAGGCGACCCCTGGCCAGATCGCCCAAGCCAAGGATTTGCTCGCCGGCGGCAGCGCAACCGCGCCGCGGCGCGCGCCTTTCTGCGGCATTGCGCTGATCGGCCTGCGCGGCGCCGGCAAATCGACGCTGGGGCGGATGCTGGCGAAGAAGATCGGCTGGAGCTTCGTCGAGCTCAACAAGGAGGTCGAGCAGCAGAACGGGCTCTCGGTCGCCGAGATCATCGCGCTCTACGGCCAGGAAGGCTTTCGCCGCATGGAGCAGGCGGCCTTGCAGCAGCTGCTCGCGCGCAACGAGTTGATGGTGCTGGCGACCGGCGGCGGCATCGTCTCCGAGCCGCTGACCTTCGACCAGATCCTGTCTTCGTTCTATACGATCTGGCTGAAGGCCGAGCCCGAGGAGCACATGGCCCGCGTCCGCCGCCAGGGCGACCTCCGTCCGATGGCCGACGACCGCTCCGCGATGGCGGAGCTGCGCAACATCTTGCTGAGCCGCGAGCCGCTGTATTCGCGCGCAACGGCGGTGGTGGATACCGCGGGGCTCAGCGTCGATGCCGCGGCGGTGCGGCTGATCGATGCGGTGCGGCCGGTGCTGCAGAACGAGGCGCGCAGCTTCGGCCTGCGCAGCGTGGCGCTGTAGATGACCGACGGCACCGTCACCGTCTCCATGTTCGAACGGATCGGCGGGAGTAGCGCGATCGATCGTCTCGTCGATCGCTTCTACGACCGCATGGACACGCTGCCGGAAGCGAAGATCATCCGTGCCATGCATGCGGACGACCTCGGCCTGATCAGGGACGTCTTGAAGCGCTATCTCACCGAATGGACCGGCGGGCCGCGGCTCTATACGCCCGCGAAAGGCCATCCGCGGCTGCGCCAGCGGCACATCGGCTTTGCCATCGGTGATGCCGAGCGCGACGCCTGGATGATTTGCATGCGCGGCGCGCTGGAGGAGACGGTGGCAGATCGCGCCGCGCGGCAGGATCTCGACAAGGCGCTGTCCGGCCTCGCCGACTGGATGCGCAACCGCACCTAGCCGCTTTCAGTCGAGGCCCAGCGCGCTGATGTCGCGGGCGAGCACCACCCCGGGGATACGAGGCACCAGGCGCGTTTTGACGGCGTAGCCACCGAGGACGATCTTTGGACGATTAGGTGCCGGCAGTGCCTGCACGCGCTCGACGAGCGCCCTGACGGCCTCGCACTGCTCGAGCAATGCGATCGAGACGAGCAGCGTCTTGGGCTCGCCGGCAAGAGAAGGCTCGGACAAGGCATCGAGAACCGTAAGCTCGTCGACATGACGCGTCTGCCATCCCTGGTTCTGCAGCCAGAGCGCGAGAATGCGAATCCCCACCACATGGGTGTTGCCGGGCGCGTTCATCAGAAAATAGCGGCCCTCACCGGCGAACCGCGCCCGTTGTGACGAGGCCCGATTCATCCGCGCCTCGACAAGATCGACCACCCGCTCGGCGAAGGCCGTGAACTCGTGCTCGCCCGCGACCGTGAGTGTGCCGCGCTCCCAGGCGCGGCCGATCTCGTAGAGCATCGGCGCGATCATGCCGACGAGGATGTCCACGGGACGGCAGTTGGCGACGATGGCCCGGTCGACCAGCGGCCCGGCCGCATCGAAATCGCTCTTGCGACCGGCGGCAAACAGCGCCTGAAAGATGTCCCGCAGCACCACCGCATGGGCAAACTCACCGTCGCTGAGCAGATCCGGCTGCTCGCCCGAACACTTCCGGCACAGCCCGTGCGTGATGCTCAGGTCCGCGTGCGGCGGCATCTCCCCAATGAACTGCTGGCAATGGGCACACCACCTCAGCACGCTACGTCTCCCCCGGGGTCGACGGTTCCAGTAATCCTAGCGCAGCGTCGCCGCTTGCAAAAGCCGTAGCGGCTCGACGCAAGCGGTGACGGGGTAGTGCCGCGAGCATGGGCGGCCTGCAACGAACGAAATTGAGCCCGGCCAAAGCCGGCTGCTAAGCTCAGATCATGACCGAAACCCTGCCCGATACCATCCGCCGCCTCTACACCGACCCCGGCGAGTACATCGACAGCGACCACCCCGCCGTGCGGCAATTCGCCGAGACAGCCGTGCGCGCGGATGCGAGCGTGCGCGGCAAGGCGAGCGCGCTCTACAAGGCGGTGCGCGACGGCATCCGCTACAATCCCTATGTCAGCATGCGCGCCGCCGAGACCTTCCGAGCGTCGAGTGTGCTCGCCGCAGGGCAAGGCTATTGCGTCGGCAAGGCCGCACTCTATGCGGCCGCCTGCCGCGTCCACGGCATTCCGGCTCGCGTCGGTTTTGCGGATGTGAAGAACCACCTCACCACCGAGAAGCTGCGCCAGAGCATGGGGACGGACATCTTCACCTGGCATGGCTTTACCGAGGTTTATGTCGATGACGCCTGGCGCAAGGCGACGCCAACCTTCAACGACACGCTCTGCGCCAAGGTCGGCGTGGCCCCACTCGATTTCGACGGCCACACCGACGCGCTGCTACATCCCCTCGACGGCGAGGGACGCGCCTATATGCAATATGTCAACGACCGCGGCGCCTATCACGACGTGCCGGCGAAGTTCTTGATGCGGGAGATGGCGCGCGACTATGCCAACATGCAGGGCGAGGATCTCTCCGGGCGCGACATGGAGCGCGAGGCGGCCGAGCGGTAAGGACGGGCGCGGGACGCCGAAGCCCGGATGCGCGCAGCGACATCCGGTCGTCGCGATGACTTGCACCCGGTCTCGCTTCGCTAGTCCGGGCAACAACGATTGCCGCTCGGCTAGATCGACCAGTAGTTCGGATGCTGGTACGGCCGCGAGCGGTCGCCCCAGTCGAATTCATCGCCATCGGCTTCGCAGGGGCCGCTGCTCAATTGTTCCGGCGTCAGATCGATCTGGAAGGCCTGACGTCCCGGATCATATTTCAGCGAGCTCCACTGCACGGGATAATGGTGATGGGTGCCGAGCAGTCGCCCGGTCTTGATGACGGCGTAGGCGACGGTTCCGCTCACCTTGTCGAGCATCAATCTCTCGATCGTGCCGAGCTTGGTGCCGTCACGGCCATAGACGGCGACGTGCTCGACGCGATCACTGGGAACCATGGTGTGTTGCATGGCGTGCTCCCTTGGACTCGTGTGGAGCGGATTATAGGCCCGCAGCCCGGATGTGCGAAGCGACATCCGGGGTCTTGCGACACTTTCGCGGGTATCGCTTCGCTTGCTCGGGTTACGACATTCCAATGGGCTGCCCAATCCGATCATTGCACGCGTCAAACATCGACCGATCCAAGGCCTCGGCGGCAAAGCCCGCGACATAGATCAAGCCCAGGATAGCCGCCGAGATCGCCAGGGTTTCCGCATGTGCCAGTCCCCACCGCAGCAGCCGCTGCGCCAAGGTCGGCGGCGGAAACCGGTAGATCCGCCCTGCAGGCGTCATCAGATCAAAGGACCGAACCCGCCGCGATGGTAGGGGGAGTTTGGGCAGCATCTGGATATCTCCTCTCCAGCTCCTCGATCATGCCGCGCGCGATTTCGCGTTCACCCATGATCACGACATCCGCGCCCAGCCCCTTCAAGTGCTCGACTTCGGCATCCGCATGCGCCCGCGCGATGATCTGAATGTCCGGATTGGCGGCACGCGCCTGTTGCACGATCTGTCCCGCCTCGAACGCTTCTGGGATCGCGATCACCAGATGCTTCGCGCGAGAGGGGTTGGTCGCACCGAGAATCTCGGGCTTCGCGGCGTTGCCCATGACGGTTTCGATGCCGCCCTGCTTCAGCTTCTCGAGCACGCGCTCTCCGACTTCGGCGACGAGAAATGGCCATTGCCGCTGCATCAACGCATCGCCAACGAGTGCGCCGACGCGGCCATAGCCGATCACGATCGTATGGTCGGTCAGCTCAGTTGTGCGGATCGGCTCGGGCACTGCGGCGACCGCTTGCGGCTCATCCCGGCGCGGCTCTAGCAGCGGCGCCAGCCAGGTGACGGCTGCAAACATCAGCGGATTGAGCATGATGGAAAGGATCGCCCCCGCCATGATCAGATCGCGGCCCTCCTTCGGCAAAATTTGCGAGGAAACGCCTAGTTCTGCCAGGATGAAGGAGAACTCGCCGATTTGCGATAGGCTTGCGGAGATCGTCAGCGCGGTCGCGACCGGATGACGGAACAGGATCACGATCAGGAATGCCGCAGCGGATTTGCCGAGCATGATGATCGCAAGCGTCGCCAGCAAAGGCCAAGGCTCACGGATGACGCTGAGCGGATCGAACATCATGCCGACAGAGACGAAAAACAGCACCGCGAAGGCATCGCGCAGCGGCAGCGATTCCTGCGCGGCGCGCGCGCTGAGCGGCGATTCCCGCAGCATCATGCCGGCGAAGAAGGCGCCCAGCGCGAGCGAGACGTCGAACAGCTTCGAGGCTCCGAACGCGATGCAGAGTGCAATCGCGAGCACGCCCAGGCGGAACAGTTCTCGCGAGCCCGTGTGCGCAATGTAATGCAGGATCCAGGGGATGAAGCGGCGCCCCACCACCAGCATCAAGCCGATGAACACGACGATCTTGACGACCGTCAGCATCACGACGCCGGCCAGTCCGAGGCCCAGCTGCGCCGCGAGCGGATCGAAGGCAGGCTTGCCATCGGATCCACCCTGGAGGCTCGCGATCGCCGGAAAAAGCACCAGCACGAGCACCATCGCGAGGTCCTCGACGATAAGCCAGCCGACGGCGATGCGGCCGCGATCGGTTTCCATCAGCCGCCGCTCCTGCATTGCGCGAAGAAGGACGACAGTGCTCGCGACTGACAAGGCCAATCCGAACACGAGACCCGCGCCGATGCTCCAGCCCATCAGAACTGCAAGACCGAGCCCCATCACCGTTGCGGCCGCGATCTGCACGACGGCGCCGGGAACGGCGATCTTGCGCACACTGAGCAGATCCTGAAGGGAGAAATGCAGCCCGACGCCGAACATCAGCAAGATGATGCCAAGTTCGGAGAGCTCGGTGGCAAGCGCTTGATCGGCAACGTATCCCGGCGTGAACGGGCCGACCGCGACGCCCGCAAGGAGATAGCCAACCAACGGCGGAACACGGAACCGTTGCGCGATTGTTCCGAGTACGAAAGCTAGTCCAAGTCCAGCAACGATGGTGGCGATGAGAGGCGTGTCATGCGGCATTTTTGCCTTTTGACACACGAGGTGCGCATGTGCACCGCGACCTGTGCGCGCGGCTAGCGAAGCTCACAGCAGTTGCGAGCGCACCGACTCCGCGCCATCGCGCAGCAGCGGCAGAAAACGATCGATCAATTCCCGTTCCGTCACGCGATCGACATGGGCGCCCATGTTGATGGCGGCGACGATCACATTGTCGTAACGATGCACGGGAACCGAGATCGAGCGGAAATGCGGCTCGGCTTCACGATCGACCAGTGAATAGGCATGCGCGCGGTCGGAAGCGATGCGCGCGAGCAGCGCCTTCGGGTCCGTCACGGTCTGCGGCGTCAACGCCTCGCGCGTCATCGCCTTCAGACGCGCGGCAAGCTCGACATCGTCGAGCTGACCGAGCATGGCGCGGCCGACCGAGGTGCAGAAGGCCGGCAGCCGATAGCCGATCTCGAGCCCCCCGGAGAACATCCGCGCCGGACTGCTGCGCGCGACGAACACGACATCATCGTGATCCAGCACCGCGAGGGAGGAGATTTCGTTGGCCGCGGTCGCTACGCGATCGAGCACGGGCTGAAGCACCGCAACGAGCTGATTGGAGCGCAAATACGACGCCGCCAGGGTCAGCACATGGGGCGTCAGCGAGAACAGCTTGCCATCACCACCGACGTAACCGCCGCGCTGCAGCGTGAACAGCATGCGCCGCGCGGTGGCGCGCGGCAGATCGGCGGCCCGTGCGAGATCGCTCAGCGTCATCGGGCCGGCAGTCGCGCCAAAACATTGAAGCAGGCGCAGGCCACGATCGAGCGCCTCGACGAAATCTGTCGACCGATCCTCGGTCTCATTCCGCTTCAGCTTAGGCATCGCCTCGGGACAATCCTGCAAAATAGTGCTTGCCGCCCTTTCAAGGCATGTCATAATTCGCCCATTCGTTCAATAGGCGAACACGCCACTCCACAAGGATGCATGCGCCATGATGAGCCAGGAGCAGAACGACCTGATCACCCGCACCGGGCCGAAGGACCCCTGCGGCAAGCTGATGCGGAGCTATTGGCAGCCGGCGGCGCTGGTCGATGAGCTCGAGGGCTCGCGGCCGATCCGTCCGGTCAAGCTGCTCGGCGAGAACCTGGTGCTGTTCCGCGACGAGAGCGGACGCTACGGCCTGATCGACCGCCATTGTGCGCATCGCGGCGCCGACCTCGCCTTCGGCCGGCTCGAACATGGCGGCTTGCGCTGTGCCTTCCATGGCTGGCTGTTCGACGCTACCGGCCAATGCATCGAGACGCCGGCCGAGCCGAAGGAGTCAAAGCTCTGCCAGAATATCCGCCAGCGCTCCTACCCCGTGGTCGAGAAGAGCGGCATTCTCTGGGCTTATCTGGGCGAAGGCGCCCCGCCGGCATTCCCGGAGCTCGACTGTTTCGTCGCGCCCGGCACTCATACTTTCGCTTTCAAGGGCCACATGGCCTGCAACTGGCTGCAGGCGCTTGAAGTCGGCATCGATCCCGCGCACGCCTCCTATCTGCACCGCTTCTTCGAGGACGAGGACACGTCCACTGCCTACGGCAAGCAATTCCGCGGGGCTTCCGCCGGCTCCGATCTGCCGATGACCAAAATCCTGCGCGAATACGACCGCCCGATCATCAATGTCGAGCACACCGAATATGGCCTGCGGCTGATCGCGCTGCGCGAGATCGACGAGGAGCGTACCCATGTGCGCGTCACCAACCAGCTCTTCCCGCACGGCTTCGTCATCCCCATGAGCACGGAGATGACGATCACGCAGTGGCACGTGCCTGTGGATGACGAGAACTGCTACTGGTACGCGATCTTCACCAGCTATTTGAACCCGGTCGACAAGCAAAAGATGCGCGAGCAGCGGCTCGAGCTCTACGAGCTGCCGGACTACAAGTCGCGCAAGAACCGCAGCAACGATTACGGCTTCGATCCGCACGAGCAGCAGACCGCGACCTATACCGGCATGGGCACCGACATCAATGTCCACGACCAATGGGCGGTGGAATCCATGGGCGCGATCCAGGACCGCACCAAGGAGCATCTCGGTTCGAGCGACAAGGCGATCGTGCAATATCGCCGCCTGCTGCGGCAGGAGATCGAGAAGGTCTCTGGCGGCGAGAAGCCGATGCTGTTCCTGGACGAAGCCAATGCGCGCAGCATCCAGGGGCCGGCGACCATGGACGGCATCGGCCCGACGCGGGGCTGGGAGACCTACTGGATGGAGGTCGACGTCAAGCGCCGCCGCGGCGCGCCGTGGACCGCGCCGGTGCCCAAGGACATCGCCGACAATGTGCACCGGCTGACGGCGGCGGAGTGAACGTCCATGCACGGACCCCGTAGGGTGGGCAAAGGCGCAAAGCGCCGTGCCCACCATGGTTCCGTGAGGACGATAGACACGGTGGGCACGCTTCGCTTTGCCCACCCTACGGCAGTTGAAGGAGTGATGAAGTGACTTTCGTCGCGCGCCATGCGCTGTGGTCGGATGAGCAGAAGGACGCGGCGGCGCGCATGCGCCGCATCGCCGAGGACAAGAACCTCGAGGTCATCCGCCTCGCCTTCCCCGACCAGCACGGCATCCTGCGCGGCAAGACCATCATCGCCTCCGAGGCGATTGCCTCGCTGGAGAGCGGCTGCTCCATCACCACCACCATGCTTGCCAAGGACACCTCGCACCGCACGGTGTTTCCGGTGTTCACCGCGGGCGGCGGCTTCGGCATGAAGGAGATGGAGGGCGCGGCGGACGTGCTGATGGTCGCCGATCCCAGCACGTTTCGCGTGCTGCCGTGGGCGCCCACGACGGGCTGGGTGCTGTGCGACCTCTATTTTGGCGATGGCCGTCCGGTGCCGTTCGCAACGCGCGGGCTCTATCGCAAGGTGCTCGATGAGCTCGCCGCCCGCGGCCATGATTTCGTCGCAGGCCTCGAAGTCGAATTCCACATCTTCAAGCTCGACGATGCGCATATGCGGCCTGAGGACGCCGGCCAGCCGGGCACGCCGCCCTCGGTGAGCCTGCTCAGCCACGGCTATCAATACCTCACCGAGCAGCGCTTCGATCAGATGGAGCCGGTGCTGGAGATCCTGCGGCGTGACATCGTGGCGCTCGGGCTGCCGCTGCGCTCGGTCGAAGTCGAGTTCGGGCCGAGCCAGTGCGAATTCACCTTCGCACCGAAGAAGGGCCTGGAGCCCGCCGACAACATGGTGCTGTTCCGCTCGGCCGTGAAGCAGATCGCGCGCCGTAACGGCTATCACGCCACCTTCATGTGCCGGCCGAAGCTGCCGAACGTGTTCGCGAGCGGCTGGCATCTGCACCAGTCGGTCGTGTCGCGCGCAAGCGGTGAGAACCTCTTCATGGCGAAAGACGGCGGCGAGCCGCTCAGCCCGTTCGGCAAGGCGTACCTGGCGGGCCTGCTCGACCACGCCCGCGCCTCCGCCGTGTTCACGACGCCGACCATCAACGGCTACAAGCGCTACCGCTCCTATTCGCTGGCGCCGGATCGCGCGATCTGGGGCCGCGACAATCGCGGCGTGATGATCCGCGTGCTCGGTGGCGCCAATGATGCCGCGACGCGCCTGGAGAACCGCATCGGCGAGCCCGCCGCCAATCCCTATCTCTACATGGCCTCGCAGATCCTGTCGGGCCTCGACGGCGTCGATCGCAAGCTCGATCCCGGCCCGTCCGCCGACACGCCCTACGAGACCAAGGCACCGCTGCTGCCGAAGTCACTGCGTGATGCGGTCAGCGCGCTGAAGGATGATCCGTTCTTCCGCGAGAAGTTCGGGCCGGAATTCGTCGACTATTACACCCACATCAAGAACGCCGAGATCGACCGCTTCCTGTCAGAGGTGACCGACTGGGAGCACCGCGAATATTTCGAGACGTTTTGATGGGGATAGGCCTCACGCCGGCGTGAGGCGACTTCGTCCGGCCTGTTCCGACGACATCACTCCGTGCGCCGACGAAGCCAATTCCCCAATGTCTCGAAAACCGCCGGAAAAACGGCCGCGCTAGGCTGCCTGCGTGTGATCAACAATGGAGTTCGGTCATGTGGGGTCAATTGTTCAACCTGATCTATCGCCTGTCGTGCCGGACCACCTTGATCGAGATCGGCGTGCATCGCCTGGCGCGCTAACGCCAAGGGGATGCGAAATAGGTAAGGCGGATTGACAGATACGGGGCTTCCCATGCGCAGGCTTGTTCTGATCGCCGCGGTGTCGCTGCTGGCAAACCACGCCTATGCGGGCGGTTCGCGAGGCCTCAGCTTAGCCGCAGCCAATGCAAACCAACCGGTCACCGAGCAGCCGGCCGCCACACCGCCGCAGGCGACGTCACCGTCACCGGCAAGCGTGCAGACAGCGACCACAACGCCAACGTCAGCTCCGCCGGCCGCAACGGCGTCGACTGCAACGGCTCCTGTTCAATCGAGCCCCGCACCGGCGGCAAGGACAATCGAGGCGCCGAAGCCGAAGCGCCGGCAGCCGTCCGTCGAAGCCCGCGTGATCCGCGAACTGCACCGCCACGGCATCTATTGGTGACCGTCCGGCCGTTTCCTTCCTGCGGCAACGTTCACCAGCGATAGCCGAGCGTGGCGATGACGGTCAGCGGGGCGCCGCGGTAGCAATAACCCACCTGGCACGTGGTGTAGTGCAGATTGAACAGGTTCTTGGCGTTGACCTGGAACTGAAGCCCCTTCAGCTCCTTCGCCGCCTGGCCGAAATCATATTTCAGCGCCGCGTCGACCAGGGTCACCGAGCTGTTCCTGAACGTGTTCAGATCGTCGCCATAGCTCCACGACATGTAACGCACGCCGCCACCGATGCTCAGCCCCGCGAACGGGCCGGCAAACGGCAGGGTATAGTTGCCCCATAGCGTTGCCGTGTGCGGAGGATTGCCCGACGGAAACTTGCCGACCAGCGAACTGTCGCCGGCCTGCTTGGTGACCATGTCGAGATAGGTGTAGGACGAGGTGATGTCGAAACCGCCGCCGAGACTCGCGAGCCCCTGCAATTCGAAGCCGCGGCTTTGAATCTCGCCGCGCTGGACCGTCACGCCCGTTCCCGTCGTGACCAGCCCGCCGTCCTGGGTCAGGTCGAACACCGCGGCGGTGATGAAACTCCTCGTCCCCTGCGGCTGATACTTGATACCGACCTCGGTCTGCTTGCCGGTGGTGGGCTTGAAGAAGGCGCCCGAGGGGTCGACGCCGAGATTGGGAAAGAACGAAGTCGAATAGGCGACATAGGGCGCCACGCCGGAATCGAACACGTAGGTCAGACCGGCACGGCCGCTATAGGCCTGATCGGATTGCTGCTGCCGCGTCAGCGCGAACAGATTCTCGCCAGTGGTGCTGACCCAGTCGCTGCGGCCGCTCAGCGTCAGGAGCCAATGGTCGAGCCTGGCCTGATCCTGGATGTACACGCCGGACTGGGTCTGCCGCTGCTGCGTCGAGGACGAGATCGCAGGATCGGGAATCGATTCCGGCGCGTAGACTGGCGAGGCCACGTTGAGGTCGGAGACACCGAAGCCGAAACCCTGCCTGTCGTTGAACTTCGACGCGGTGTAGTCAGTGCCGACCAGCAGCGTGTGCTGCACCGGCCCGGTCGAAAGCTTGGCCTCGACCTGATTGTCCATGATGGCCGATTGCAGCGTGTCATGAACAAGGCCGGTATAGCGCGAGACCACATTGCCCACGGGAGCGCCGAGAAAACCGACATAGCGGGTGACCGCATCGATATCGACGTAGCGGAATTTCTGGCGGACGGTGATGTCGTTGTTGAACGCGTGCTCGAACAAATAGCCGACACGTCCCTGCTCCTGGTCGAGCGAATTGTAAGACGGGCTGCCGGTGAAAACATCGGTGGCGATGCCGGTACCCGTGGAATAGGTGAACATGGATCCGGGCGTCTTCGACTTCTGATAGGAGCCGAGAATCGTGAGTGTCGTCGATTGATCCGGCTTCCAGGTAAAGGCGGGAGCGATGTAGGTCCTGTTGTCCTTGCCGCCGGGCACGAACACGTTGGCGTCACGCATCACGCCGGTCAGCCGGTACGAAAACTGGCCGTTGGGATCGACCGGTCCCGAGAAATCGAAATTGCCTTGGATGCGCTCGCGGTCGCCGAACACGGTCTGCACCTCGTGAAACGGCTGGCTGGTCGGCAGCTTGCTCGAGAGGTCGATGAGTCCCCCGGGCGAGCCAAGGCCATAGAGCGCCGAGCTGGGCCCGCGGACCACCGTGATGCTGTCGACGCCATAGGGCTCGGTCTTGAACACGCCGAGACCGGCGCCGACGAGGCGCAAGCCGTCGAGATAGATGCCGTTATAGGTGATGTCGAAGCCGCGGATCGAGATGGCATCGAAACGCGGATCATAGCCGGAGGCATCGATGCGGACGCCCGGCTCATAGCCGACCGCCTCCGTCAACGTCTGCACGGCGCGATCGTTGAGCTCCTTGCGCGTCACGACCGAGATCGACTGCGGCGTCTCCAGCAGCGGAGTGTTCGTCTTGGTGCCGGCAGAACTGCTGTTGGCGACGTAGCTGTTCTCGCTCGCCAGCTTGCCTTCGCCGATGCCAGCCTCGCGCGCGTCCGGATTTCGGGCCGGGCCGGATGCGGCATTGCGCTGCGCCGCGACGCGGCCGCGCTGTGATACTGAATTGCGCTGGGCGGACTGGGCACGCGGACGCGCCTGGTTCGGCGCCTCGACGGTGACGGGAGGCAAGGTCCCCGCCGTCGATCCCGAATTCGTCCCGGAGACCTGGGCGAGCGTCGGTGTGGCGTGCAGCACCACCCCGAGGCCGGCCACACCCAGTCCGGCCTTCACCACCCGTTCCCAACCGAACGTCTCTCCGTCGTCGCGCCGCATCATCTTCCCCAAGTTCCGTCTTTAAGCAAACCCGGGAGTAATCAGATCGGGGCGCGCACCGCCTTTGCGGCTGCGCAAATCGTCTTTGATTCCAGGTGGAGCCTTTCAAGACTGCGGACGGAGACCTCATCGCGAACGACGCAGACACATCGCGAAACATTTCGGCCGGCGCGCAATCCTCTCGCCGCTACTGACAGCGGCTGGGCGAATAGCCGAAGTGCCTGCGAAAGGCCGTCGCGAAATTGGCCGGATGGGCGTAGCCGACCCGAAAGGCTGCCTCGGTGACTGACAACCGTTGATGAATCAGAAGGTCACGTGCGGCATCGAGCCGCCGGGCCCGCAAATAGTCGATCGCGCTCTCGCCATACGCCATCTGGAATTTCTGGTTGAAGGACCGCCGGCTCAGCCCTGCGTTGCGCGCCAGCTCGTCGATGCCCCAGCGGTAAGCAAGATCGGCGTCCATCCGCTCCTTGACCGATTGCAGCCGCATCCGCTGGAGGTCGGTCGCCGGATCGAGTGCGATCCGGCCACGCTCGCTGCACAAGGCATGGACGACGATCTCGGCGGCATGCGCCGACAGCAACAATTGCGCCGCGTTTCCGGCGACCGGCGGCGAGAACATTTCCGCCGCGACGGCCTGCACGCGTGCAGATGCCACCAGCGAGACGATGGCCGGCTTAGCCCCCTCGTCCCGGAACAGCGCCCGAAATTCATCGCCGAGGCCGAGCTCATCGATCGAAGTCTGGGGCAGTGCCAGGCCGATCGCAGGACGTTCGTCGCGCCGGACCGAGCGGCACATCGCGAGGGATTCGCGCACGGCAATTGTCGTGATCTGCCTTATCGCGCGCGTCGAACTGCCGCGGTCTGCACCGTCATCGAAAACCACAGAGATGAACAAGCCCGCCGCGCCCATCGCAGGCCCGTTCGCATCGGCGCGAAACTCACCTCTGACGAACACGCAGCCCGGGAAATCCAGCCATTGGCCTCTCGTTGAAGCTCCTTGCGCGGAACCGATGTCGTCTTTGGGCCGTCCGATAATTTGCTCGTAAAAGTCCCGCATCGAATCCGCTTACATCGCGGCCTCTTTGACGGCAGACGGCGGCGCGCTCAAGGGGACAGCGCGCAGTTTGGAGGATTTCGAAACTGGATTTGCTCGAAGCGACCTTGCGGTGCGGCGGTTCAGGGCAACGAACGCGTCAGATTCCCAGATATTTGTGCTGGAGATCCGGCTCCGCCATCAATTGGTCGGAGGTGCCGCTCCACACCGTCTTGCCGCGCTCGATGATGTAATGGCGGTCGCAAATGCGGGCGAGATGGTCGACGTTCTTGTCGACGACCAGGATCGACTGTCCCCGGCTCTTGAGCAGCGACAGGCAATTCCAGATCTCTTCGCGGATCAGCGGCGCGAGACCCTCGGTCGCTTCATCCAGGATCAGCAGCTTCGGGTTGGTCATCAGCGCGCGGCCGATGGCAAGCATCTGCTGCTCGCCGCCGGAGAGCTGGTTGCCCATGTTGGCGGCGCGCTCGGCGAGGCGCGGAAACAACACGTAGATCGCGGCCAGCGTCCAGGGATTCGGACTACCGAAACGATCGGCGGCGGCCGCGACCAGGTTTTCACGCACGGTGAGATTCGGGAAGATCTGGCGTCCCTCGGGAACGAGGCCGACGCCGAGCTTTGCAATTCTGTACGATGGCAGCTGCCGTACTTCAGTGCCCGCGAAGCGGATCGCGCCTGATCGCGCCGGCGTCAGACCCATGATGGAGCGGATGGTGGTGGTCTTGCCCATGCCGTTGCGGCCCATCAGCGAGACCATCTCGCCCGGCTTGATCGACAGCGACAGGCCGAACAGCACCTGGGAGAGGCCGTAGCAGGTCTCGATGCCGTCGACCTCGAGCAGCGTGTCAGCCATGATGCGTCACCACATGCTGATCGCCGAGATAGGCGCGCTTGACGTCGTCGTTCGCCCGGATCGCAGCGGGATCGCCAGAGGCGATGACGCGGCCATAGACCAGCACCGTGATACGGTCGGCGAGCGCGAACACCGCCGGCATGTCGTGCTCGACCAGCACGATCGACACTTCCTTCCGCAGCTCCTGGAGCAGCTTCACCATGCGCTGGGATTCGGTGACGCCCAAGCCGGCCATCGGCTCATCCAGCAGCAGCAACTTCGGCCTGCTCGCGAGCGCGACCGCAAGCTCGATCTGGCGGCGTTCGCCATGGCTGAGCCTGGACACCACGACGTCGGCGCGATGCAACAGGCCGACGCGGTCGAGCGCAGCATGCGCGGCATCGCGCAGGCCCTTCTCCTTGCGTGCATCCGCGAAGAAGCGGAACGACGTGCCGGCATGCGCCTGCGCCGCCAGCGCGACATTGTCGGCTGCGGTGAAATCGAGCAGCAGCGAGGTGATCTGGAACGAACGTGCCAAGCCCAGCGCGCAACGGCGATAGGCCGGCAAATAGGTGATGTCGCGCCCGGCCAGCGAGACGGTGCCGGAATGCGGTTCGAGATGGCCGGTGAGCTGGCTGATCAGCGTGGTCTTGCCGGCGCCGTTCGGGCCGATGATGGCATGTAGCTCACCGCTGGCGACGTCGAGCGAGACATTGTCGGTGGCGATGATGCCGCCGAAGCGGCGCACCAGCTTCTCGACGCGGAGCAAGGGTTCAGCCACGGCCAGCCCTCCCGAGCGCGCCCATGATGCCGCCGCGGCCGAACAGGACGATGAGCAGCAGCAGCGGGCCCATGATCAGCGCCCAATATTCGGTGATCTGCGACAACAGCTCTTCCAGCAGCAGGAAAAACACCGCGCCCATGATCGGACCGAACAGCGTGCCCATGCCGCCCAGGATCACCATCACCATGAGATCGCCGGAGCGGGTCCAGTACATCACGGCCGGGCTGACGAAATCGGTGTTGTTGGCGAGCAGCGCGCCGGCAAGGCCGCACATCGTGCCCGATATGACGAAGCAGACCAGCTGGTAGCGCTTGGCAGGGAAGCCGATTGCCTGCATGCGCTGCTCGTTGGAGCGCAGCCCCTGCACAACGAGGCCGAAGCGCGAATTGACGATGCGCCAGATCAGGACGATCACGCCGAACAGGCAGGCAAGACAGAGATAATAGAACTGCGTGCGGTTGCCCAGGTTGATCAGACCGGAGAAGTCGCTGCGGTTGTAGACGGTGAGGCCGTCGTCGCCGCCGTAGCGCGCCAGCCCCGATGCGACGTAATAGGCCATCTGGGCGAAGGCCAGCGTGATCATGATGAAATAGACGCCGCGCGTGCGCAGAGAGAGTGCGCCGATCACCAGCGCATAGATCGCCGACGCGGCGAGCGCGACCGGAAACTGGATGAAGCCGGACCCTACGCCTTCCTGCGCCAGCATGCCGACGGCATAGCCGCCGATGCCGAGATAGGCGGCGTGGCCGAAACTCATCATGCCGCCAAAACCCATGATGAGGTTGAGGCTCGCAGCCGCCAGCGCCAGGATGATGATGCGCGTGAACAGCGTCAGGATGAAGATGTTGCCGGTCAGGTGCGAATAGAGCGGCAGCAGCGCGAGGCCCGCCAGCATCAGGGCCGTGACGGCCTTGCTCACAGTGAAAGTCTTCATCGACGATTGGCCGGAAACAGCCCCTCCGGCCGCACCACCAGCACGATCGCCATCAGGAGGTAGATCAGCATGGACGACAGCGCGGGCGCGGCGGTGGAGGCGGCAGCGCCACTCAACACCTGCCGGAGCAGGTTCGGCAGGAAGGCGCGGCCAAGCGTATCAATCATGCCGACAAAGATCGCGGCCAGGAACGCGCCCCGGATCGAGCCGATGCCGCCGATCACGATGATGACGAAGGCGAGGATCAGGATGTTCTCGCCCATGCCGATCTGCACGGTGAGGATCGGCGCCTGCATCAGGCCGGCGAGGCCCGCGAGGGCGGCGCCCAAGCCGAACACCAGCGTGTAGAGCAGCTTGATGTTGATGCCGAGCGCGCCGATCATCTCGCGGTTGGACGCGCCGGCCCGGATCAGCATGCCGATGCGGGTGCGCATCACGCCGAGATAAAGCAGCAGCGCAACCAGCAGCGCCACCGCGATGATGGCGAGGCGATAGGCGGGATAGTGGATGCCGGGCAGGATCGGCACCGGCACGGTGAGCCAGGCCGGCAGTGGCAGCGCAAGGCCGGCCGGGCCCCAGATCAGCCGTACCGCTTCGTTGAAGAACAGGATCAGGCCGAAGGTCGCAAGCACATGGTCGAGATGGTCACGGCCGTAGAGATGCCGCAGCGCCGACACCTCGAGCACGATGCCGAGCACGAGCGTGGCCCCTAGCGCCATCAGCGCACCGAGCAGGAAGCTGCCGGTCCACGCCGCGAAGGTCGCGGCAAAATAGGCGCCCATCATATAGAGCGAGCCGTGCGCGAGGTTGACGAGATCCATGATCCCGAACACCAGCGTCAGGCCGGCGGCGAGCAGGAACAGCAGCAGGCCGAACTGCAATCCGTTCAAGAACTGTTCGACGACGAGCAGCATCAAGACTCTTTCAGGCGCACGCAGCGTCGCGCCGATGTTCGAACACGGTCGCCATCAGTGAAAGAGCTCCCCCTGCCTGTTCAAGGCGGAAAAATGGGTAATGGCAGTATCGTTCCGAGGCAAGAGCGATTCTGCGCCAAACATGCACTTTGTTGCATCTCGGCGCATGCGCCCAGCCCGCGAAGCAAGAAGGCTGCCGCGGAGCATGGGGCGTCCTGTCGCACCCAAAAGAATACCTCCCCCGGATGACCGAGGGAGGATGCGACATTCGTTAGCGTGTGAGCGTCTAGTGCGACGTCATCTGTCGGGGAAGGTCATCCGGTTCGGCGAGCACGCTGTTGGCCGTCGAGGCCTCCAGCGCCGCCATCCGGAACAGATAGGCGAGCGTCGCCAATCCGGTGTCTTCCGCCATCTGCGCCAGCTCCAGCGCCATGTCGGACATGTAGCCGAGATTTTCGTCCTTGGTTTGCGCCATGATCTGGCTGTCCCGCATCATGTTCGACATTTCAGGCGCTCTTTCGTTGCGTCGCGGCGAGGCCGCTGAGGTTGGCACGGGCGACGGCATCCAGACGCGGGCCGTCCTGACGCACGACCGAAGCCATGCCGATGCGATCATGCAGCGCGTCGAGCGTCTGCTGGCGAATGTCGATGGTCGCCGCCATGGTCCATGCATTCTCCACCAGCGCCGGCAGGCCAAGCGGCGTCACGACGAATCCGGCCTCATGGAAGCGCGGCAACCACCAGGTTTCCATGATCGCACTGACCTGCGTGATTCCCTGAGCGAGGCAAAACTCCTGCACCGCCGCCATCAGTTGAAGGTTCAGAGCGCCGTCGCGGCGATCACGCACGACGAAGTAGCGCGACCATTCCCAGATCAGCGGATCCGCGGGGCACCCGCGGACTGATGCCAGATGCGGGAAGACTTCGCTCATCATCGATGGCTTGGTCGTTGGATAGAGCCGATGTCCCCCAATGACGCGCCGCCCATCCAGCGCGAGCAGATAGACGGTGTCCTCGTCGTCATAGGAATCGATCTCGCGGCCGTCGGGCCTGCGCAGCGTTTCCCAACGGCGCTCCCCGACGAAAATCTCGTGCCGCAGCCGGAAGTGCTGCTCGATCACGTCTTGATAAAGGTGACGGTTCACCGCGGAAATTGCGTGGATCATGAAATCCCCCATTCATCATCAATGGGGGCAGAATCTGCGAAAAGACGCAGGTCCGGTATTGGGAAATTTCCCAGTACGCGCTCTAGGGAGCGATGATCTTGTTCCGGATCGCCAGCGCCACCGCATGCGTGCGGTTGACGGCGCCGAGCTTGCGCGCGGCAGTTGCAAGATGCTCTTCGGCGGTGCGCTGCGTGATGTGCAGGATTTCGCCGATTTCCCACGCCGACTTGCCCTGCGACGCCCAGGAGATCACCTCGCGCTCGCGCGGCGTCAGACGCGCCGACGGGTGCGGCGCAGGATCGAGCAGACGGCGAATGTGGTCGAAGCCGTACATCGCCATCAGGTGCAGCGCCGGCTTGCTGCGGGGATTGAGGTCGAGATGGACGCCGCCGAGCGACACCGCGGCCTCGTAGCCGGTGAGCCCGTGAATCGGCACGATGAAACCGCGCGACATGCGAAACTCGCTGGCACGATTCATCACCTCGGCCGCGTTCGGCTCGAGTTCGGCATCATAAGGCGCTTCCGACCATTCGAACGGGTTGACCGATTGCCGGCAAAGTCGCACCACCGGATCGAAGCGATCGTAATTCTTCTCAGTGTAGAGGCTGAACCATCCGGCAGGCCAGCGCTTGGCGAGCACCATCTGCGCAAAGCGCTGGTCGGGATTCGGCAATCCCGTCACTATGATGGTCTCGAAGCCGAAACGACCGAACGCCGCTTCGAGCGCATTCATCGCATCCGGCACCTTGGTATAGGCCCCGAGGCCTTCGATGAAGTCGAGCGCCTCTCGGCCATAGTCAACTGCACCTGCGGCAGACATCAGCGCGTTTCCTGACCCTCTTTCTCCCGTATAGCACGTATTTGGGAGCTGCCTCAATTCGCTGCTCCCGTAGTTTGCCGGTGTTCCGCTTGATCCGAAAGTTTAATCTACTTGTGGCAGAAGCGGCGCCCAGTTACACCTGAACGCGTTCGCAGGGAAACATACAATGCAAGACGAGGACATTGCTCTCAACAGCGTGCTCGGCCTGGAATTGAACCGCGTGTTTTTCGCCGTGCATCAAACGGCGAACAAGCAGAAGATCATCGAGTTCGCGCGCGAGGTGCTGGAAAGCGAGCGCACGGAGCTGGCGGAAAATCGCTTGCCCGAGGGCCCGGCGAGTTGACCAACGTCGCACCAAGGATGCGCTCGCGACCCGAACAAACTTGCACAGCATTCAACATCCCGTGCGCCAGTTGATCGATTCGTGGAGCATCGCCCCGCCTCGCTGATGAGGCGTTCGCCAAGTCCAGGTATCGGCCCAGCAGCTCCGTCGCCTAGCCCGACGATCTGCTTCTGAGATCGATTAGGGCGCGCCGGGCGACTGCCGTCAATTCCTCCAGAGCAGTGACGCCCGAACGGGCCGCCTCCATCAGCCGGGCAGCGATGAGTTTGCGGCTCTCATGATCGCCGCCGTGCCTGACATGACTGAAAGCGGCTTCCAAAGCCGCATCAAGTGCGCTTTGCAAGCGGCCCTCGAACTCGCTCATCTCGTCCCCCTTTTTGCCAGGCCCGTTGCCGAAGCAGGCTCAGTCATGGGGCGGCGCGATAATGCTGTATGTGCACAAGTGAACACGGCGCACTGGTAAATGAGCACCTGCCAATCACGTCAAAGCGATCAAAGTTATCAAAGGGTATTGAGTGCGGAGGAAAATGGAGCAGAGAAACGCAACGCTCATTCCACGGCATCGTTCCCCGCGACGATCAGCCATGCTTGCCCTGAGGCCCTCTATGCAGCCCGCTTTTCTTTGCCTAGAAAAATCCGTGGGAACCAGGATAGGGCATGACTGAAGGTATTACGAAATCTCCAACCGGCATCGAAGGCTTTGACGATCTGACATTGGGCGGCCTTCCCACCGGACGGCCGTCGCTCGTCTGCGGTTCGGCTGGCTGCGGAAAAACACTGTTCGCTTCGACATTCCTCTTCAATGGCGCGCGGCTCTACGGCGAGCCCGGTGTCTTCGTGACCTTCGAGGAGCGCCCGGTCGACATCGTCGCCAACGTGGAATCGCTCGGCTTCGACCTGCAGGGGCTGATCGACCAGTCGAAAATCCATATCGAGCACATCGCGATCGATCCCTCCGAAGTCGCCGAGATCGGCGACTACGACCTCGAGGCTCTCTTCCTGCGGCTCGAATTCGCCGTCGACCAGATCGGCGCAAAGCGCATCGTGCTCGACACCATCGAGAGCCTGTTTTCGGCCTTCTCCAATCCGGCGATCCTGCGCGCCGAGATCCGACGCCTGTTCGATTGGCTCAAGCAGAAGGGCCTGACAGCCGTCATCACCGGAGAACGCGGTGACGGCAGTCTGACCCGGCAGGGGCTCGAGGAATACGTGTCCGACTGCGTGATCCTGCTGGATCACCGGGTCGACAACCAGATCTCCACACGGCGGCTGCGCATCGTCAAATATCGCGGCACGGCGCACGGCACCAACGAATATCCGTTCCTGATCGACGAGGACGGTTTCAGCGTACTGCCGGTCTCTTCGCTCGGCCTCGGCCATCAGGTGTTCGACGAGCGCATCTCGACCGGCGTGCCTGATCTCGATGCCATGTTGACCGGTGGTGGCTTCTACCGCGGCAGCAGCATCCTGCTCACCGGCGTCGCCGGTTCCGGCAAGAGTTCGCTCGCCTGCATGATGGCGGACGCCGCCTGCGCCCGCGGCGAGCGCGCGCTTTATCTTTCCTTCGAGGAGTCCGAGGCGCAGACCGTGCGCAACATGAGGTCGATCGGCACCGACCTTGCTCGATGGCTGAAGAAGGGGCAGATGCGTTATATCGCGACGCGCCCGACCTTCTACTCGCTTGAGATGCACCTCGCGATCATGTTGCGCGAGATCGGCAGGTTCAAGCCGCAGCTGGTCGTACTCGACCCGATCTCCGCCTTCACGGGCTCAGCCGATATCGCCGAGGTACAGGCGATGTTGCTCCGCATCGTCGATTACCTCAAATCCAACGGCATCACCGCCGTCTTCACCCATCTCGCCAATGTCCAGCAGGCGGAAACCGATGCCGGCCTGTCGTCATTGATGGACGGCTGGATTCTCCTGCTGAACCGCGAGGCGAACGGCGAATTCAATCGGGAGCTCTATCTGCTGAAGGCGCGCGGCATCGCTCATTCCAACCAGGTCCGCGAGTTCGTGATGTCGAGCAGCGGCATTCACCTGCTGGAGCCCTATCTCGGCGAAGGCGGCGCCTTGACCGGCTCGGCCCGCCGCAACGAGGAGGCACGGGCCCGGCGGACGGAGGTCAGCAGACAGGCCGAGGTCGCGCGTCTCCAGGACCAGGTGACGCAGCGCCGGCGACGCGCCCTTGCGCAAATCGAATCTCTCAAGGCCGACATCGATGCCGACGAGGCTGAACTCAACCGCCTCGTTTCGGCCGAGCACCATTATCTTCAGCAAAGCCGGGACGACGCCGCGGCCATGGCGCGGGGACGGGGAATCGACACCCCTTCCGGCAAGACAAAACAGGACTGACCCATGTCCCAAGCAAGCAGCGAGCCGGTTAAGCTCGTCCTTTACGTTGCCGGCGAGACGCCGAAATCGCTCGCCGCGATCCGCAATCTCGAAAAGATCTGCTCCGAGCATCTGGCCGGCAAGTACAAGGTCGAGGTGGTCGATCTGAAGAAGCAGCCGCAGCTGGCCCGCGAGCACGGCATCGTCGCGATCCCGACCCTGGTGAAGGAGCTTCCTGTTCCTATTCGCAAGATCATCGGGGACCTTTCCGATACTCAGAAAGTTCTAGTTCATCTGTCGGTTGAGGAATGATGACGGTGGTGTCGCTCGTATCCGCGTTGACCCGGGACGAACTCGAGGCCCGCTTGTACGAGGCCGAAGAGACGCTCCGGGCCATTCGCGAGGGCGAGATCGATGCCGTAGTCATCAAGGGCGGAGCCATCGAACAGGTCTTCACGCTCGAAGGCGGCGGCCAGTCCTACCGCACTTTCATGGAGGCGATGGATATCGGCGCCGCGGCGTTCGACGCCGAGGGGCAGCTGCTCTATGCCAACCAGGCACTGTGTACGTTGCTCGACCGGCCGGCCGACGAATTGTCGGGTCAGGCGCTGCTCGGCATGCTCGACGCCGTCAATCAAACCACGTTTCGCCGCCTGCTGACGCAAGCGCTGAAGGAGCGTCAATCGTCCGAAATCCACGTTCGGGTGGGCCACATCGAGCGCAGCTTCCTTCTCACCGGGGCCCCGATCGATTTTGGCATCGTAAGCGGCGTCGCGATCACCTTCACGGATATCAGCGAGCGTGAACAGATCGCCGCCGCCAAGGAGTCGGAGCGACTGGCGCGGTCGGTTCTCGCCTCCGCCAACGAGGCCGTCATCGTCTGCGACCGCTCCGGTCGGGTGACCCACATCAATGCGGCCGCGGAGCGTATCTGCGCCGAAGCTCCGATCGGAAAGCCGTTCGAGCAGGCGATCGAGCTGACTTTTGCCGATGCGTCCGAGTTGATGTCAGGGTCCGACATCGTCGCGATGGCCGCTGGCGGCACTCCGGTACAGGGCCTCGAAGCCGCCGTGAAGACATCGGCCGTCGACGTCACCGACGTCATGATCAGCGCGGCGCCGCTCATCGTATCCGGCGACCGGACACAGGGCTGCGTGGTGACGCTGATCAACCTGTCGCAGCGCAAGGCCGCCGAGCGCCGCCAGGCTCTCCTGATGGGCGAGCTCGACCACCGCGTCAAGAATACGCTGGCGATGGTGCTGGCGATTTCCGCGCGCACCGCATCGCACGAACGCACGATCGAGGACTTCCAGAAGTCCTTCTCCGGCCGCATCCAGGCGCTGGCGGCCACCCACACGCTGCTGTCGAATGCGTCATGGGAGAATCTGCAGATCAAAGACGTGCTCCGCGTCGAGCTCGCGCCTTATGCAACGCTGTCGAGCGGACGCATCACGATGGAAGGACTGGATATCTCCGTCGATTCCAAGACGGCTGTCTCGCTCGGGCTCGTCTTTCACGAGCTGACGACCAATGCAGTGAAATACGGCGCGCTTTCGACCCGGTCCGGCAAGCTTTCGGTTCGGCGGATCGGACTGCTCGACGACGGCGCGCTCCAGATCGAGTGGGAAGAGCGCGACGGGCCGCTGGTGACGCCGCCGACTGCATCCGGCTTCGGGCAGACTTTGATCTCGCGCAGCCTGGGGAGCGGTCCGAACGGCGGCACCAGGCTCGAATACCGTCCGAGCGGCGTGGTTTGCCAGATCGTGATTCCGAAATACGGTCACTTCCTGTCCTGAAAACGCGCTGGATGACGGCGCGGCTTCCGTGACATGATCTGAAAGGACGTGTCGGGACAGCCGGGACATGATGACGCTGCGCCAGGTGGAAGTGATCCGCGCCGTGATGGTGACAGGCACCATCGGCGGTGCGGCGAAGCTGCTCAACGTCTCGGCGCCGGGCATCAGCCGCCTCGTCAAATACACCGAGCGCTCGCTCGGCATCCGCTTCTTCCAGCGCCAGAACGGGCGCTACTTCCCGACGCCGGAAGCCGAGAGCATCTTCGAGCAGATCAACGGCGTCTACAAGAAGGTCGACGACCTCTCCGAGATCATCTCCAAAATCGGCCGCGGCGGCCTGTCGGAGCTGCGCATCGGCTCGGTGCCGAGCATCTCGCAGGTGATGGTGCCGCGCGCGATCGAGCGCGTCCGCCGCCGCTATCCGGATCTCGGCATCGACATCAACATCCTCAAGCTCGAGGAGGCCATCGACTATCTGATGCTCGGCCGCGGCGAGTGCGTCGCGATGAGCTACCGGCTGGAGCATTCCGGGCTCGACTTCATGCCGCTCGCCTCGGGCGAGCTCTATTGCATCGTGCCGCCGGGCCATGAGCTCGCAGGACGCAAGCAGGTCTCCGCCGCCGAGATCACGCGCTATCCGCTGATCGGCATCGACCCGAACGATCCTTATGGCCGGATCATGGCCGAGATCTTCGCGCGCAACCGGCTCGACTACAACATCACCATCCGCGCGCGCTTCGGCACCACGGTCTGCGCGCTGGTGAAGGCGGGGCTCGGCATCGCCATCATCGACCAGTTCACGGTCGCTCATGGCGGCTATCCCGGGATCGAGCTGTTGCGGATCACCGAGCCGACGCGGTTCGACACCTATATTGCCGTCAAGCGCGGCGCGCCGCTGTCGCTCCATGCCGAGAATTTCATCGACGCTCTGCGCACCGAGATGCGCGCAGTCGAGCCCGCGCGCGGCAATGGCAGGGCCACCCCGGCACGCGTCCGGAAGAAATAACATGATGTTAGGTTTGCCGGATAAAAGGGTAATTGTGTTAGGCCGGGGAAAGGCTATCGTCACAGCTGGAATGACGCGGATTTCCCCGCTAAGGGCCGGGACCGGACGCTCCCAACGAGACGATAGCGAACCATGTCGAAGCGCGGATACGCCGCCAGCCAAAAACTTCTCACCGGCCTGATCGGCGCACCGATCGCGCATTCCGCGTCCCCCGCCATGCATGAGCGCGCCGCCGAGGCGCTCGGCCTGCGCGGCCATTACCAGCTCATCGAGGTGGCCGGCGCCGACGCGGCTGGCCTTGCCATGATGCTGGAAGGCGTGCGGCGGCTCGGCTTCGCCGGTGTCAACATCACCTACCCCTATAAGGAAGCCGTGGTCCCGCTGCTCGACGCGCTGGCGCCGGGGGCTGCCGCCATGGGCGCGGTGAACACCGTCGTCGTCAGGGATGGCCGGCTGACCGGCCACAACACCGACACGACCGGCTTTGCACGCGCGGTGGCGCCGCTGTTGGCACCCTCCGCCAACGCCGTCGCCGTGATCGGGGCCGGCGGCGTCGGCAAGGCGATCGCGTTTGCGCTGGCGAGCCTGGACGTAGCCGATATCCGGATCTTCGACAGCGAGCCGGCGCGCGCCGAAAAGCTGGCGGCCCTGCTCGCCCCGCGCGGCGGTGCCCGCGTTGTCGCCAGCGTCGAGGAGGCGCTCGATGGTGCGACCGGCCTCGTCAACGGCACGCCGGTCGGCATGCTGCCGAACCGGGACACGCCGGTGCCGGCGGGACTGCTCCGGGCCAATCTGTGGGTCGCCGACGCCGTCTATTCGCCGCTGATCACGCCGCTGCTTGCCGCAGCGCGAGAGAAAAGCGCCCGGATCATGACCGGCCGCGAGCTCGCGATCTACCAGGCCGCCGACGCCTTCGAACTGTTCACCGGCCTTGCCCCATCCACCGAGATCATGGGAGAGGCTTTCGACGCCGTGATGGCTGCGCGCAGCGCAGCCTATCAGGCAGCTTGAGGCGAAGCGGCCGGCACAAGGCCGCTTGCAAGATTTGAAACGGGAGGAGAGGACGATGAAATCAACGCTATTGGTGGGCGCGCTGCTCACCGCCATGACCGCAACGAGCGCCCTTGCCCAGGCGATCAAGCTCGCCAACGTCGCCGAGCTCTCGGGCGGCGGCGCCACCGTCGGCACCAATTGGAAGAACGGCATCGACCTCGCGATCGAGGAGATCAACGCCAAGGGCGGCGTGCTCGGCCGCAAGCTGGAGGTCACCCACGCCGACTCGCAGTCCAACCCGGGCGTCGCGCGCGCCCAGGTGCAGAAGGCGCTCGACGCCGAGCCCTATGTGCTGCTCGGGCCCGGCTATTCCGGCTCCGTGAAGGTCACCGCGCCGCTCGCGGCCGAAGCCGGCATCGCGCAGATCATGGGCGGCGAGGCCGCCGAGCTGACGCAGACCGGAAACAAATTCCTGTTCCGCACCTCCTTCGGCCAGCAATCCTCGATGCCGAAGGTCGCCAAGTACATCCACGACGAGATGAAGGCGAAGACGGTTGCGGTGGTCTGGGTCAATAACGATTTCGGCCGCGGCGGGCGCGACGTCGTGGTCAAGGAGCTCGACCGGCTCGGCTCCAAGGTGGTCGCCGACCTCTCCACCGAAGCCGGCCAGGCCGATTTCGCCGCCGACGTCGGCAAGATCAAGGCCGCCAATCCCGACGCCGTGTTCGTCTATCTGAACGAAGAAGAGAGCGCGCGCATCCTCAAGGAGCTGAAGCGCCAGGGCGTCACCGCGCCGCTGATGGGCGAGACCACGCTGATCGGCCAGAAGGTGATCGAGCTCGCCGGCGATGCCGCCAACGGCGCGCGCGGCCATGTCGGCCTCACCACGGATGCGCCGGTCGACCTGATCAAGACGTTCCGCGAGAAGTTCTCCAAGAAGTACAATTACGTCCCTGACCACAACGGCCTCAAGGGCTATCTCGCGGTCTACATGGTAAAGGCCACCACCGAGAAGATGGGCAAGGTCGATCCGAAGAAGTTCGCCGACACGCTGCACGGCCTCACCATCAAGGCCGCGGACGAGCCGGGCATCCTGATGGACGTCACCTTCAGCGAGACCGGCGACATCGACCGCCAGAGCTTCCTGGTCGAGGTGGTCGAAGGCAAGCAGGTCGTGAAGCAGGTGCTGCCGAAAGTGAAGTGATCTTCGCCTCTCCCCGCGTGCGGGGAGAGGTTGTCGACCATGCATTTTGATGGAGCGGAGCGAGCGCCTCTTCCTTCGAGACGACCGCTTTCAGCGGTCTCCTCAGGATGAGGCTGCAGCGGAGCGCGTGGTCCCGCAACCGCGTACTCCGCCCTCATCCTGAGGGCCCGCCGCAGGCGGGCGTCTCGAAGGATGTGCCGCGACGAAGCTGTCGCAATCCGTTGGTCGCAGCGGGCTGGGAGAGGAGACGAAAGAGGTTTACCATGTCCAATCTGTTCGATCTTCTGGTCGCGGGACTTGCCACCGGCGCGATCTATGCGCTGGTCGCGGTCGGCTTCACGCTGCTGTGGCAAACCTCGCAGACCATCAATTTCGCGCAAGGCGAGTTCGTGATGCTCCCGGCCTTCCTGATGCTGGCGGCGATGCATGTCGGCGCGCCGTTCTGGCTCGCGATCATTCTCGGCATCCTCCTGTCGATGATCCTGCTCGGCCTCGCCTTCAAGCTGCTGCTGGTGGATCCGATGATGCGCCACGGCGTGCTGCCGCTCGCGATCGCGACCATGGCGCTCGCAATCGGCATCAAGGAATCCGTCAAGCAGTTCTTCAGCGCCGAGGCCCAGCCCTTTCCATCCATCGTGCCGACCGGCGACGTCTCCATTCTCGGCCATGCGGTGTCGCTGCAAAGCATCGGCGTGCTCGTCGTCGCCATCCTCGCCGTGGCCGGCCTGACCACGCTGCTCAACCGCACCTCGCTCGGCCACCAGATGCAGGCCGCCGCGCAGAACCCGACGGTGGCGCGCATCATCGGCGTGCCGGTCGAGCGCATGATCATGCTGACCTTCCTGATCAACGCCTTCCTGGTGGCACTGGCCTCGCTTCTGATCACCCCGATCTACCTTGCGAAGTTCTCGTCGGGCGAGGTGCTGGGCCAGGCCGCCTTCATCGCCGCGATCGTCGGCGGCTTCAACCAGGTGCGTGGCGCGATCGCCGGCGGCCTCCTGATCGGCGTGCTCGACAATCTCGCCGCCGCCTATGTCTCGACGCAGTATCGCGCCGCCGTGCCGATGCTCTTCCTGATCGCCGTCATCCTGTTCCGGCCGCAGGGCTTGCTCGGCCGCGCCGAGGAGCGCACCGTATGAGCGGCTTCGCCAAACCCCTGAAGATTGCGCTCGGCGTTGCGGTCATCGCCGCGCTGATCATCGTCCCCATGAACTTCAACCGCTACGGCCTGTTCATCCTGAGCCAATGGGCGGTGATGAGCATCGCGGCGATGGGGCTCAACCTCACGCTCGGCTATGCCGGTCAGGTCTCGCTCGCCCAGGGCGCGTTCGTCGGCATCGGAGCTTATTCCGCAGCGATCATGACGACGCATGGCTGGCCGCTGCCGGCAGCGATTCTGGTCGCGATCGTCCTGAGCTTTGCGATCGGCTGGGTGCTCGGCTATCCCGCGCTGCGCGTGCAGCACCACTATCTCGCCTTCGTCACGCTCGCGTTCTCCACGCTCGCCTTCCTCGTGTTCCGCAACGAGAGTTGGCTCACCGGCGGCATCTACGGCATCTCCAACATTCCGCGCCCCCACGTCTTCGGGTTCGCGACCAACAGACCGCTGCCGTTCTACTATGTCTGCCTCGGCTCGCTCGCGATCGTCTCGCTGGCGGTGTTGTGGCTGATCCGTTCGCCCTGGGGCCGCGCCTTCATGGCGCTGCGCGAGAATCCCTTGCGCGCGCAATCGCTCGGCATCGACACGCGCCGCTACACGCTGATGGCGTTTGCGATCGGCTCGGCGCTCGGCGGTGTCGCCGGCGCGCTCTATGCGCCGCTGACGCAATATATCGATCCCGTTCCGTTCAACTTGTCGCTCTCGCTCGACCTGCTGATGATGGTGATCGTCGGCGGCGCCGGCTTCTATTTCGGTCCGTTCCTGGGCGCGATGATCGCGGTGCTGCTGCCGGAATGGCTGCGCTTCACCGACGGCTATTATCTGATGCTCTATGCGGTCGCCGTGATGCTGCTCCTGATCTGGTCGCCGACCGGCATTCTGGGAATCCTCGACCGTTACCTCGCGGAGCGCCGCACCAAGGCGGCCTCCGCGCTGCGCGCCGTCGCGAAATCCCGCCTGGAGACGGCACAATGAGCGCGGTCCTCGAAGTCACCGACATCAAGAAGAATTTTGGCGGCATCAGCGCCGTTGACGGCGTCTCCTTCGACGTCCGTGAGGGCGAGATCCTCGGCCTGATCGGCCCGAACGGCTGCGGCAAGTCGACCCTGTTCAACTGCATCCTCGGCCAGCTCACCCCCAGTGGCGGCGAGGTCAAGCTCGACGGCAGGCTGGTCACGGGATTGCGCCCCGCCGAACTCAACAAGCTCGGGGTCAGCCGCACCTTCCAGCTTCTGCAGGTGTTCCCAAAGCTCTCGGTGCGCGAGAACCTGATCCTCGCCGGACAGGAGCACCAGGGCAACATGGCCACGCGCCTGGTCGGCCGCTCCGACGCCGGATTGACCGAGGCCGCCAACCAGATGATCGGCTTCTTCAAGCTCGACCATCTCGCCGACGAGCCCGCCGGCGGCCTCTCTTATGGCCAGCAAAAGCTGCTCGACGCCGCCATGGCCTTCATGGGCGGTCCGCGCCTCGTGCTGCTTGACGAGCCCGCGGGCGGCGTCAATCCGTCGATGCTGGCCGACCTCAAGGACCGCCTGGTCGCGATCAACCGCGAGAGGAACGCGACCTTCGTCGTCATCGAGCACAACATGGAATTCGTGATGTCGCTGTGCTCGCGCGTGATGGTCATGGCGGAGGGCAAGGTGCTGGCGATGGGACGGCCCGACGAGGTCCGCAAGAACCCCGCCGTGATCGAAGCCTATCTCGGACATTAGGAGCGAGTGATGAGCGATCCGATCCTCTCGGTCCACAATCTCGTCGGCGGCTACGGCAAGATGACGATCCTGAACGGCACGAATTTCGCCGTGCCGCAGGCGACCATCACCACCATCATCGGCCCGAACGGCGCCGGCAAGTCCACGGTGTTCAAGGCGATCTTCGGCCTCTTGAAGCTGCGCGAGGGCAAGATCAGCTTCGCGGGCCGCGATGTCACGAACTTGAGCCAGCGCGCGTTGCTCAATGCCGGCATCTGCTACGTGCCGCAGGGCCGCAACATCTTTCCCGAGCTGTCGGTACGCCACAATATCGAGCTCGGCGGCGTCGCCGCCGGCAAGGGCCTCGACCTGCCCAGGCGTATCGAAGCCGCGCTCGACCTGTTTCCGGCACTGCGGCGCAAGTCGACACAACAGGCATCTACGCTCTCGGGCGGCGAGCAAAAACAGCTCGAGATTGCCCGCTCGCTGCTGCTCGAACCCAAGCTGGTTCTCATCGACGAGCCCTCGATCGGGCTGTCGCCGCTGATGGTGCAGCAGACCTTCGACATCCTCAAGAGCCTGCGCAACCGCGGCGTTACGATCCTGATGATCGAGCAGAACGCACGCTCGGCGCTGGAGATCTCCGACATCGGCATCGTGCTCGAGCTCGGCCAGACCCGCATGGTCGACGACGCCAAGCGCATCCTGAACGATCCCCGCATCGGGCAGCTGTTCCTGGGCGGCGCCATGGAGGAGAGTGCGGCATGAACAAGCGCTCGATCGCCACCGTCTCGCTCTCGGGCACTCTCGACGAAAAGCTCCGCGCCATCGCCGCCGCCGGCTTCGACGCGGTCGAGATCTTCGAGAACGATCTGCTGTCGTTCGGCGCGGGCCCGCGCGACATCGCAAGGCTCTGCAAGGACCTCAACCTCGGGATTTGCGCGTTCCAACCGTTTCGCGATTTCGAAGGCATGCCCGAGCCGCAGCGTGCACGCAATTTTGCCCGCGCGGAGCGGAAGTTCGACCTGATGCAGGAGCTCGGCACCGATCTGTTGCTGATCTGCTCGAACGTTTCGCCCGCCTCGCTGGGCGGCATCGACCGCGCCGCCGAGGATTTTTGCGAGCTCGGCGAGCGCGCCGCGAGGCGCGGCCTGCGCGTCGGCTACGAAGCGCTGGCCTGGGGCCGTCATGTCAACGACTACCGCGATGCCTGGGAGATCGTGCGGCGCGCCGATCATCCCGCGATCGGAATCATCCTCGACAGTTTTCACGCGCTGGCGCCTAGCTTTCCGACCCGCGCCATGGCCTCGATCCCCGCCGACAAGATCTTCCTGGTCCAGCTTGCTGACGCGCCGAAGCTGGAGCTCGACATCCTGTCGTGGAGTCGGCACTTCCGCTCCTTCCCCGGCCAGGGCGACCTGCCGGTCGGCGAGTTCATGGCGTCGATCGCGGCGACCGGCTATGCCGGGCCGCTGTCGCTGGAGATCTTCAACGACCAGTTCCGCGCCGGCTCGGCCGCGCAGACCGCGGTGGACGGCCTGCGCTCGCTGATCCTGCTGGAGGACCAGCTTGCGCCGGATTGGCCCAAGCTCGTCCGCGAACCGCTGGCCCCAAGGGCCGGAAGCCACGGGACCGGCTTCGTCGAGTTCGCGGTCAACGAGACCAAGGCCGGCGAGCTCGCCCGCCTGTTCGCGCAGCTCGGTTTCCGCAGGAGCGGCAAGCACCGCAGCAAGGCGGTGGAGCGCTGGTCGCAAGGCAAGGTCGAGCTCGTCATCAATTGCGAGAGCGGCGGCTTTGCCCATTCGCATTACGTGACGCACGGCCCGGGCGTCTGCGCGATCGCGCTTGACGTCGACAATGCAGGCCTTGCCATGCAGCGGGCCGAGGCGCTGAAGGCCCGCACCTTCTACCAGCCGGTCGGGCCGGGCGAGCTGGAGATCCCTGCGATCCACGGCGTCGGCGGCAGCCTGCTCTATTTCCTGGACCAGGCCGGCAAAAACTGGGACACCGATTTCGAGCCTGTTGCGAGCGACGCCAGCGGCGATGCGCTGCTCGCGGTCGATCACATCGCGCAGTCGATGCCCTATGACGAGATGCTGTCCTGGCTGTTGTTCTACACGGGCATTCTCGACCTGACGCGGCTACCGCAGATGGAGATCGCCGACCCCAGAGGCCTCGTGCAGAGCCAGGCCGTCGTCAACGGCGACCAGAGCCTGCGCTTCGTGCTCAACGGCTCCTCTGCCAACCGCACTTTGCCGTCGCGCTTCATCTCCGAGTTCTTCGGCTCGGGCGTCCAGCACGTCGCGTTCGCGTGCCGGGACATCTTTGCAGCGGTCGGGCAGATGCGCCAGCGCGGTGCGGATTTCTTGGATATCCCCGGCAATTACTACGACGACATCGAAGCCAAATACGACCTCGCGCCCGAGCTGATGGCGCAGCTGCGCGCCAACCACATCCTCTACGACCGCGAGGGCGACGGCGAATTCTTCCAGGTCTACACTCACATCTTCGACGAGCGCTTCTTCTTCGAGATCGTCGAGCGGAGGAACTATCGGGGTTTTGGCGCGGCCAATGCCGGCATCAGGCTGGCGGCGCAAGCCCGCGAGGTGCGCCCCGCGAGTGTGCCTCGGGTGTAGGGACTTCTCGCTCCACGCCGTCATTGCGAGGAGCCCTTTGCGACGAAGCAATCCAGAATCTTTCCGCGGATGGATTCTGGATTGCTTCGCTACGCTCGCAATGACGATGTGGCGAGCGGTTGCGAACCCAACGTCTATCGTGCCTCGCGGAGAGTCCCCTCGCCTCAACCCTCTCCCCGCAAGCGCGCTTGCGGGGAGAGGAGGAGGTTCAGCTCACTTCATCTTGCATTTCTCGTGGAAACGATCCTGGTCGTTCTCCACGATGGTGGCGACGGTCTTCAGCGCGAGCTGGCCTTCGGAATCCTTGACCACGTCCTGGAGATAGAAGCTCTGCACCGGGATGTGGTTCTTGCCGAACTTGAACGCACCGCGCAGCGACTTGAAGTTGGCCTTTTCCATCTCGGCCCGCATCGCGTCCTTCTTGCTGGTGTCGCCCTTCACCGCGACCACCGCGCTGTTGATGAGCTGGGCCGCGTCATAGGACTGCGCGCCGTAATAGGTTGGACGCAGGCCAGTGTACTTCTTGCGGTAGTCGGCGACGAAGCGCTTGTTCTGCTCGTTGGGGAGGTCGTTGACCCATTCCTGCGCGCCGGGCACCCCTAACGCGTTCTCCTTCTGGAGCGGCAGCGACAGCTCGTCGATGGTGAAGGCGGTGTAGAGCGGCATCGTGCTCTTCAGGCCGGCCTGGGCGTATTGATTGAGGAACTGCACCCCGGCAGCTCCCGGATAGAACACGAAGATCGACTCGGCTCCGGAGGCGCGCGCCTTGGAGAGCTCGGCCGAGAAGTCGAGCTGGCTCGGCCAGACCGTGTACTCCTCGCCCTTCACCTCGCCCTTGAAGGTGCTCTTCAGGCCCGCGAGCATATCCTTGCCGGCCGCGTAGTTCGGGCCGATCAGGAACACGCTCTTGACGCCCTTCTGGTTCATGTAGAGGCCCATCGCCTGCGGCGTCTGGTCGTTCTGCCAGGAGGTCGAGAACACGTAAGGCGAGCACAGCTCGCCGGCGAGCTGCGAGGGACCGGCATTGGCCGAGATCAGGAAGGTCTGCGAGTCCACCGCGGTCTTGAGCGAGGCCAGCAGCACGTTCGACCAGATGTAGCCGACGATGAAATCGACCTTGTCGGACTGCACCAGCTTCTCGGTCTTCTGCTTGCCGACGTCGGGCTTCTGCCCGTCGTCCTCGTAGATCACCTCGACCGGCTTGCCGTCCATCTTGCGGCCGAGATGATCGAGCGCGAGCTCGAAGGAGTTGCGCATGTCGTTGCCGATCACGGCGGTCGGACCGCTGAAGGTCGAAACGAAGCCGATCTTGATGGTGTCGCCGGCGGATGCCGGGCCTGCCAGCACAAGCGCCGCTGCGCCCGCCAGCCAGAATGCCGTCCTCATAACCACTCCCCTCCTTATTATTGGTCCCGGAAAACGGGGTGATCGCCGCCCCGGGCCTGTCTCTATTGAACGCAAAATCTATCGCGCCGCCAATGGCTCAGCGACCGTGCCTGCACCATATTTCGCCCCAATCGGCGATGGCAAGAAATATAATTCTACTTACTTCGACCAAGGCTGCGGCGCTTTTTCGCGCTGGATCGATATGTCCCGCCTATGCGCCCATTGGTGACGGCTATTGGACCGCGGCCCCTAATCCGCACTTAAATGAGCAGGCACAGCAGCGAGATTCGAGGGCGCACCATGACCGCTAAACCACACCGCGTCGTCATCGTCGGGGCCGGCTTTGGCGGCCTGGAGACGGCCTATAGGCTCGCGGGCGCACCGGTCGAGATCACGCTGATCGACCGCCGCAACCACCATCTGTTCCAGCCGCTGCTCTACCAGGTCGCGACCGCTTCGCTCGCGACCAGCGAGATCGCCTGGCCAATCCGCCATCTGATGCGCGACCGGCGCGAGGTGACGACGCTGTTTGCGACCGTGAGCGGCGTCGATGCCGACAGGCGCTGCGTGCTGATCGACGACGGCAGCGAGGTGCCCTACGACACCCTCGTGCTCGCCACCGGCGCGCGACATGCCTATTTCGGCCATGACGAATGGGAGGCGTGGGCGCCGGGCCTGAAGACGCTGGAGGACGCGACCACATTGCGCCGTCACATTCTCGTGGCGTTCGAGCGCGCCGAGCGCGAGACGGATCCCGCGCGGCGCGCGGCGCGGCTGACTTTCGTCATCGTCGGCGCCGGTCCGACCGGCGTCGAGCTCGCCGGCACGATCGCCGAGATGGCACATCACACCCTGCCCGCCGACTTCCGCAACATCGACACGCACGAGGCGCGCGTGGTGCTGATCGAGGCGGGCCCGCGCGTGCTTGCAGGCTTTCCCGACGAGCTCTCGGCTTACGCGCAGGCTTCGCTGGAAAAGATCGGCGTCGAGGTCGTGCTCGGGCAGGCCGTGACCGAGATCAATCGCGAGGGCGTGGTGTTCGGCGGCAAGCTGCTCGAGGCAAAGACACGGATCTGGGCCGCCGGCGTGCGCGCCTCGCCCGCTGCGGAATGGCTGGGCGCGCCAAGTGATCGCGCCGGGCGCGTGCAGGTCGAGGCCGACCTGACGATTCCCGGCCATCCCGAGATCTTTGCGATCGGCGATACCGTCAGCATCAATGCCTGGGACGGCAAGCCCGTACCCGGCATCGCACCAGCGGCGAAACAACAGGGCCGCCACGTCGCCGAGACCATCAAGGCGCGGCTCCGTGGACAGACCAAGGGCGCATTCCGCTACAAGCACGCCGGCAGCCTCGCGCAGATCGGCAAGCGGCTCGCGGTGATCGATTTCGGCAAGGTCAAGCTGCGCGGCACCATCGCGTGGTGGATCTGGGGCATCGCCCACATCTACTTCCTGATCGGCCTCCGCCACCGCCTCAGCGTTGCCTTGAGCTGGCTCTGGATCTACGCGCGGGATCAGCGCGCGGCGCGGCTGATCACACAGGGATCAAGCAAGGTGGTGTGACGATGCTATCGTGTCCCGGACGCGGCGCGGCATGCAATGACGAGACGCAGAGCCGGGACCCAGAGTTCTGGGCCCCGGCTCTGCAGCGCAGCGCTCCGCGCCGCACTGCGTCCGGGGCACGAGCCTACTTCACCAGTTCGCACCCGCCTTCCGCCAGCGGGCGGAAGGCCTGGTCCGCGGGAATCGTCGAGACCAGCTTGTAGTAATCGTAGGGATATTTCGACTCCTCCGGCTTCTTCACCTCGAACAGGTACATCGGGTGGATGACGCGGCCGTCCTGGCGGATGGCAGTGTCGCCGAACAGCTTGTCCTTGCCCTTGAACTTCTTCATCTCGGGCACGACGTTCTTGGCATTGTCGCTGCCGGTGGCGGCGACGGCGTTGAGGTAAGCGAGCGTGGAGGCATAGACGCCGGCCTGGTTGCCGCTCGGCATCTTGCCGTTCATGCCGGGCCGGGCGGCGAACCGTTTCGCGAACGCGCGAGTGTCCTCGTTCATGTCCCAGTAGAAGGCTTCCATGAGCTGAAGGCCCTGAGCGACCTTGATGCCCATGCCGTGAACGTCGTTGATGAAGAGCAGGAAGGCGACGAGCTTCTGGCCGCTCTGCTGAATGCCGAACTCGGCGGCCTGCTTCACCGCGTTGATGGTGTCGCCACCGGCATTGGCAAGGCCGATCACCTGCGCCTTCGAGCTCTGCGCCTGCAGCAGGAAGGACGCGAAATCGGAGGTGCCGAGCGGATGCTTGGACGAGCCCAGCACCTTGCCGCCATGTCCCTCGATGTATTTCTGCGCCTCCGCCTCGATACCTTTGCCGAGCGCGTAGTCGACCGTCAGGAAATACCAATCCTTGCCGCCGCGCGACATCATCGCGGCCGCCGTGGTGTTGCCGGTGGCCCAGGCGTCGTTGACCCATTGGATGGTGTTGGGCGAGCAGGCCTTGCCGGTGAGATCCGAGCTCGCAGTCGAGGACGCCAGGAAGGTCATGCGGCTGTCGCGCAGCAGTGAATTGATGGACAGGCCGACGGCCGAGTTCGGCACATCCACGATGGCATCGACGCCCTCGACATCGAGCCATTTGCGCGCGATCGCGTTGCCGACATCGGCCTTGTTCTGGTGGTCGGCATAGACGATCTCGACCTTGATGCCCTTGCCGCCGCCGTTGAAATCCTCCGCCGCCATGCGCGCGGCCTCGACCGAGCCCATGCCGTTGGTGTCCTGGAAGATGCCGGAGATGTCGTTGAGCACGCCGACGCGCACGACATTGTCGGATATCTGGGCGCTCGCCGCGCTGGTCATCAGGCTCGCAGCCAGTGCGAGCGTCCAATTCAGTTGCTTCATCATTCCCTCCCCTGTTGGATGTGTTGCCACGCCGATCGTTGCCGGTGCAGTTCGGACGTCACTAGCCGGTTTGGACTTTTCGCTTCAGACTTGTCGCTCCGGTAATTGCAGCACGAGCCCGTCGAGCGCGGGCGTGAGGTGGATCTGGCAGGATAGCCGGCTGTTCGGCAGCCGCTCGCTTGCAGTGCCGTCGAGCAGCGCATCCTCGTCGTCGGCGATGTCGGGCAGGCGTGCGAGCCAGGCGTCGTCGACATAGACGTGACAGGTCGCACACATGGCGTTGCCGCCGCATTCGGCGAGAATGCCGTCGAGGCCGTGGCGCGTTGCGGCCTGCATGGCGCTCTCGCCGTCGATGGCCTCGACGCGGTCGGACTTGCCGCCCGGATGGATGAACGTAATGGCAGGCATGAAACTCCTCGTCAGGCCGGGGTGATGGTGACAGGCAGGCTATCGAGCCCGCGCAGCGTGTTGTTGAAACGACGCTCCGGCTCGCCCGTGATCTCGATCTTCGCAATGCGCCGCGCCAGCGCCGTCAGCATCACCTCGCCTTCGAGGCGGGCGACGAGCTGGCCAACGCACATATGGATGCCGGAGCCGAAGCCGACATGACCGGAGGTGCGACGACTGATGTCGTAGCTGTCGGGCTTGTCCCAGCGGCGGGGATCGCGATTGGCGGCAGCGAGGAACATCAGCACCTTTTCGCCCTCACCTATTCTGGCACCTGAAAGTTCGACCTCCCGTGTCGTGGTGCGGAAGAAGGTCTGTACCGGGCTTTCGAAGCGCACGGCTTCCTCGAAGGCGCCGCGCGCGAGCGAAAGATCGTCGCGCAGGCGCTGCCATTGATCCGGGAAGCGCGCGAGACAATAGACCGCGGCGCCGATACCGTTGACGGTGGTGTCGAGGCCGGCGGACAGCAGCGACCGCACGAGCAGCGGCGCTTCGGTCGCTGTGATGGCTCCCTCGTCGACTTGCGCATGGATGCAGGCGCCGAAGCCGCCGGGCGCAAGATTTTCGCGCTGGCACTGCTCGGCGACATAGGCCTGGTGCGGCGCCGAGCGCTCGATCGCCTCCTGGCGCAACTGGTTGGGCGGACCGAACGCGTTGAACACCACGCTCGCATAGGGAATCAAATGCTCGCGCCCCTCCGGCTTCAGCCCAAGCGCATCCGGAAAGATCGAGAGCGGATAGGCTTCGGCAAGATCAGTGATCGCATCGAAGCTGCGCGTCTCCAGCAGCGCATCGACCCGCGCCTCGGCTGCGGCGGCGAAGCGGTCACGAACCTGCTTCATCACGGTCGGCGACAGCACTTTCGACAGCACGGCCCGGGTGCGAGTGTGCGCGGGGGGATCGGCTTCGAGGATGAGGCTCGGCGGCCGCCACGGTGTCTCCTTCTTGAAGTCGGAGAGGCCGACGCCGCGGCTGGAGCAGAAGGTCGCGGGATCGTTCAGCACGGCGTGGACCTCGGCATATCGCGCCACGCCGTAAACATTCCATTTGTCGAGATAGACCACCGGCCCGGCCTCCCGCAGCAGCTCGTGCGTGGGATAGGGGTCGGCAAAAAAGCTCATCGCGAAGGGATCGACGTCGAGATGCGGGACGGACGCGACACCGGTTGATTCGGGGGAGCCGGATGCGGTCATGGGAGACCTCTTTCATTTTGATCTTGTGAAAGGGCGGCGCATGCCCTTAGCTCACGGAGCCCGCCGCGAGCCAGAAGCCCGACATGCCCGTGCCTTCGACCAGATCCCGTCCTAAAGCTGCGCCCGCTGACACGGGACCGACGCTCGACCTTGATCGTTACGTCCCGGCGTTCGTCACCTTCATCGCCAACAAGCTCTCGAACAGCGCGACCGCGTTCTATCAGCGTGAGTTCGGCGTCAACGTCACGGAATGGCGGATCATGTCGCTGCTCGCGATCGAGCCCGGCATTCCCGCCTCGCGCATCTGCCAGGTCATCGGCTTCGACAAGGGACCGGTGAGCCGGACGCTCGCCGGGCTCGAGAAGCGCGGGCTGGTCGCGATCCGCACCGATCCGAACGATGGCCGCACCCATTCGATCTCGCTCACCGCGAAGGGCCGCACCACCCATGACAAGGTGATCGCCGCCGCGCTCGAGCGCGAACGGCGCCTGTTGTCCTGCCTCAGCAAGGACGAGCGCGAGGTGCTGATCGACCTGCTTCGCCGGCTGCACGAAAATCTCGGCGCGGTGACCGGCAGCACCGAGACCTGACGGACCGCGCGCGGCACGCCATCCCCCGTCATTCCCGGTCATGCGCCGGCTTTTGCCGGCGGCACCCCTTCTGCCGTGCATTGCTTCCTCCAGAAAGAACGCAGCGGTTCGCCCGCCGTCATCTCTGTCTGGAACGGTTCGCACAAATTAGTTGCTTAGGCAACAAAAGAATCCGCAAGATAATGCGGCAGGATTGTTGGCCTAATCCAGTTCCGTCCTCATCTCCCGGACGCGGCGCGGCATGAAATGACGCGACGCAGAGCCGGGATCCAGCGGCGACGAGCACAATGAGAGATAGGCCCCGGCTCTGCAGCGCATCACTGCGTGCTGCGCCGCGTCCGGGGCACGAGAGCCGTTAGGGCGCCACGGTTACAACCCGATCCACTCACCCGACGCATCATCATTCAACCGCCTCATCGCATCGGCGCGCCGGGTCAGCACGGCGCGCTGGTTAATGTAGCCCTTGTCGGTGATCTCGCCGCCGTCGACGGAGGCCGGCTCCGCCAGCAGCAGCGCGCGTGTGGCGTGGCCGGAGGAATTGCCGCTCTGCTGCTTGAGCCTCGCCAGACCCTGTGCGATCGCCGCCCTGACCTTGTCATGCGCCAGCACCTCGCTCACAGCCGCCGTCTCCGGCAGACCGGCATGAGCGCGGCAAGCGGCGATATTCGGGAACACCAGGAAGCGGACCTCGTCGCCACCATGACCGGCGACGACGATGTCTTGCGCAAGCGGCGCCAATGCAGCGATGCCGGCGACACGCAACGTGCCGACGCTGACCCAGGTGCCGGAATTGAGCTTGAAGTCCTCCGCAACGCGGCCATCGAAGAACAGGCCGCGCTCCGGCCTGTCCGGGTCGGCAAGCTTCACGGCGTCACCGATGAGATAGAAACCCTCTTCGTCGAACGCTTGCCTGGTCAGCTCCGGCGCCTTCCAGTAGCCCGGCGTGACGTTGGGCCCACGCACGCGCACCTCCAGCTTGTCGCCGGAGGGGACGAGCTTGAGCTCCGTGCCGGGAATCGGTACGCCGATATTGCCCGAGCGTTCCGCGAGAAAGTGGCAATCGGTCGCGAGCGGGGACGTCTCGGTCGAGCCCCAAGCCGAGACCATCGGCAGCGGCCGGCCGACGGTCTCGATGGACAGCTGCTCCAGCGCATCCCAGAGATTTTGCGGCAATGCCGCACCGGCATAGAAGGCGAACTTCACCTCGCCGAAGAAGCGGCGGCGCAGTTCCTCATCGCCGCGCAGCGCCGCGATCAGCATGTCGAAGCCGCGCGGTACGTTGAAATAGACCGTCGGCATCACGCTTTTCAGGTTGGCGAGCGAGGTCGCGAACAGGCCGGGAGCAGGCTTGCCGCCGTCGATATAGAGCGAGCCGCCGTTGCGCAGCACGAGGTTGAAATTATGGTTGGCGCCGAAGGTGTGGCTCCAGGGCAGCCAATCGAGGATCACGAGATTGCCGCGGCCCGGCGCGAGAAACGTCCAGGTCTGCGCCTTGGCTTGTTGACTGGACGTCAGCATGCGCTGGGTGTTGATGACCGCCTTCGGCGTGCCGGTCGAGCCCGAGGTGAACAAGAATTTCGCGATCGTGTCCGGCGTAATCGCGGCGAAGGCCTTTGCGACGCCAGGCGTCTCCGGCGTTGCCGCAACGGTGCGGAAGGCAAGCGCATCGGCGTCGTCGCCATGGCCGCTGACGATCTGCGCATTGTGCAGCGGCTTGATCGCGGCCAGCGCCGAGGCGAAAGGTTTGATCGCGGAAACATAGATCGCGCCCGGCTCGAGCAGCGAAATCATGCTCTTCAGCTTGTCGAAATCTTTCGACATCAGCGAATAGGCCGGCGAGATCGCAGCTGAGGGCACGCCGACATGCTGCGCGGCGAGCGCGAGCAGCGCGTGATCGATGCTGTTGTCGGAGAGGATCGCGAGCGGGCGCGTGGCGCTGAGGCCCTGCGCGAGGATCCAGGAGGCCGCCCCACGCACCTGCCGCAGCGCCTGCCCATAGGTGATGGTGGTCCACGGCGCTTCGGCAGCACCGCGCTCGGCGAGAAAGATTGCATCAGGCGTTTCCCGCGCCCATTGCTCAAGCCAGTCGCCGATGCAGCGTGCACTCTCGCCGAGCGGCTCGGGTGAGCGCAGCACGACGCTGCCGTCGGCGCGGTGCTCCGCGATGGTCCTCGGCGTTGCGAACAGGCCTGCAACGTCACCGCGTGACGCGAGTGTCATGGTTTCCTCCTCGCCCGGAATCCGGATCGGCCGCAGCCTCGTCCCGGGCTGCTTCGGCCATAATGTTGGGCACGACAATTGTTGTCGTCAACAACAATCTTTCGTCCGGCCCGCCAAGGCGCTAAGGTCGCGCCAAGGGAGACACGATGTGACAAGCAGCGCAGCCCAGCCGTCCCCACGCAAGCGCGCCGTCAACGGGAAGGCACCGCGGAATGACGCCGACGAGGTCGGCCTCGACGCGCTGGTCGGGCACGCCGGGTATGCGGTGCGCCGCTTCCAGATCTGGATCTTCCAGGATTTCATCAAAACCCTCGGCGAGGTCGACATCCGACCGACGCAATATTCGGTGCTGACGGTGATCGGCGCCAATCCCGGCCTGTCGCAGATGGCGGTGGCCAAGCGCCTCGGCATCGAGCGGGCCCGGCTGGTGCATCTGCTCGACAGCCTCGAGCAGCGCAAATATGTCAAGCGGATCAAGTCGAAGACCGACCGGCGCTCGCATGCGCTGCACCTCACCGCGCAGGGCGAGACGGCTCTGGCCAGGTTCAAGCGCCTCGCCGCGGAGCACGAGCGGAATGTCGAGGCCAGGATCGGCCGGGAGAACCGGCAGCACCTGCTCCGGATCCTCGCCGACTTCACTTGACGCTGACTGCCTACAGTTTGAGCAAATGCCGTAGCCGGGCGCTCGGATGCTCGCCTACGCCTCGCAACAAGTCATTGATCTCGCAATAATATCCGGGGCATCGGGCCAGCTCCGATACTGTACACAATGGCACATCGTTTGCTTGAACCCGGGTGAAGAGACAATGCCGGAGTTTTGTCGCCATGGGGGCTGAGCAGCCTGAAACGATCGCCGCGATTGTGGCCGCGCATCGCGCGGGCACGCTGACGCCGGCGCAGACGGTCGCGCGGACCTATCAGCGCATCCGCGACCGCAACGATCCCGCCACCTTCATCAGCCTGCGCGACGAGAAGGACGCGATCGCGGAGGCCGAGAGGCTTACCCGTGCGGATGCCGCGAGCCTGCCGCTCTATGGCGTCCCGGTCGCGGTGAAGGACAATATCGACGCGCTGGGCTTTCCGACCACCGCAGCCTGCCCGGCCTTCTCCTACACACCGACGCGCGATGCCACCGCCGTGGCGCGCCTGCGCGCCGCCGGCGCCATCATCATCGGCAAGACCAATCTCGACCAGTTCGCGACCGGCCTCGTTGGCGTGCGCTCGCCTTACGGCATTCCCAGGAATTCGATCCGCGACGATCTGGTCCCCGGCGGCTCGAGCTCGGGCTCTGCGGTCGCTGTCGGCGCAGGGCTGGTACCGCTCTCGCTCGGCACCGACACCGCCGGCTCCGGCCGCGTGCCGGCCATGCTCAACAACATCGTCGGGCTGAAACCGAGCCTCGGCATGATCTCGACCACAGGCCTCGTGCCGGCGTGCCGCACGCTCGACTGCATCTCGGTGTTTGCGTTGACGGTGGACGATGCCGCGCTTGCGCTGTCGGTGATGGCAGCGCCGGACCAGGCCGATCCGTTCTCGCGCGAGCGGCCGCTTCAACCGATCACGCCGTTCCCTCAAAACTTGCGCCTCGGCGTGCCCAGGAGCGGACAGCTGATCTTCTTCGGCGACAAGAAGGCGGAAGCCGCCTATGCCGATGCGCTGAAGCGCTGGGCCGCGCTTGGCGCCACACTGGTCGAATTCGACCTCGAGCCGTTCTACGAGACGGCGCGGCTGCTCTATCAAGGGCCGTGGGTGGCCGAGCGATATCTCGTGATCAAGGATCTGCTCGCGTCCGCACCTGAAGCGATCCATCCAGTGACGCGCGAGATCACGGCGGCCGGCGCGCGGCTGACCGCTGCAGACACCTTCTCGGCGCTTTATCGTCTGCAGGGCCTGCGCAAGATCGCCGAGCGGACCTTTACCGATATCGACGCGCTGGTGCTGCCGACGGCGCCGACCGCCTATACGACCGCGCAGGTGCTGGCCAATCCGATCGAGCTCAACAGCCGGCTCGGCACTTACACCAATTTCGTCAACCTACTCGACCTCTGCGGTCTTGCGGTGCCGGCGTCGATGCGCGCGGACGGCATTCCGTTCGGCATCACGCTACTCGCGCCCGCAGGACACGACGCGTTGCTCGCCAGCATCGGCCGCGTGTTCCATGCCGATGCCAAGGGCGCGGAGCAGGCACCGCTCGCGCCGCTTCCCGCAAGCAGCAGTGACGAGATCCCGATTGCAGTGGTCGGCGCGCATCTGTCGGGCATGGTGCTGAACCGCGAATTGACGGCACTGAACGGAAGCCTGATCGAGGCGACGAGAACCGCGCCGGACTACAAGCTCTATGCGCTCAACACCACGCCGCCGAAGCCGGGCATGCTGCGCGTCGAAACCGGCAAGGGCGCCGCCATCGAACTGGAGATCTGGTCGCTGTCGCCGTCGGCCTTCGGCCAATTCGTCAACGCGATCCCCGCGCCGATGGCGATTGGAACGGTGCGGCTTGCGGATGGCCGCAGCGTGAAGGGGTTTCTGGTCGAGCCGGAAGTGCTGGGCGAAGCGCGTGATATCACGGCGTATGGCGGCTGGCGGAAGTATGTGGCGGAAGCTGCCAAGGCGTAAGGTGCCGTAGGGTGGGCAAAGCGTAGCGTGCCCACCACTTCCAACATCGCTTGCGGATGGACGGTGGGCACAGCGCTTCGCGCCTTTGCCCACCCTACGGCACTGCGCGCAGTGCCCTACACCGACACCGCGTAGATCTCGTACTCCCCGCGCACCAGCTCGATATGCGCGCGCATCGCGGCTGCCGCGCCCTGCTTGTCGCCGCGCATGATGGCGACGACGACGCGGTCGTGCTCGGCTTGAGACTTCGCGAGACGGCCGAGATTGCGGAACTGGGCGCGGCGGAACGGCTGCACGCGAACGCGTGTCGCCAGCGTGATCTCGGCGATATAGCCGTTCTGCGAGCCCGCATAGATCGCGTTGTGAAAGCGCTCGTTGACCTCGTGGAAACGCTCGGGATTGCCGGCATGGCTCAGCACCCGCAGCTCTTCGTGGATGGCCTCTAAGCCATGCCGCTCCGCGGCCGACATACGCTCGGCGGCAAGGCCGGCGCACAGCGCCTCGAGCTCGGCCATCGCCTCGAACATGCTGGTGAGACGCTGGATCGAGGGCTGCGCCACCACCGCGCCGCGATGGGCGCGCGCCTCGACGAGACCGCTGGCGACCAGCTGGCGCAGCGCCTCACGCACGGGCGTGCGCGAAACACTGAAGCGCCGTGCGATGTCGGTCTCGTCCAGCGGCGCGCCGGGCGCCAGGGTTCCGCGCACGATCTCGTCGGCGAGTTGAAGCCGCAGCTCCTCGGCGCGCGTGACCTTGTGCAGGCCGGGTTGCGCCCGGTCGACCCGTGGCACCACCGGCTCGGCCGGCAGCGTCCCGGGCGGAAGATCGTCAAGCGTCATACGGTCAGGTCTCGTTCGACTCGTCGATGATGCTGACATGGGCCGCGACGACGCGCCAGCCCTCCGGGAAGCGTATCCAGGTCTGCATCTGCCGGCCGACCTTGCCCGGCGCGGTGTCGCGATAGAACAGGGTGGAGGCCACGGCCGTATCGCGGCCGTAGCTCGATATCACGGTCTTCGCCGTGCGGCGGTTCAGCCCGACCGGCGAGCGGCCGGCGCGGAAGCCCGAAATCGCCTCATAGCCATAGAGGTTCTCGCCGATGCCGTAGCGTATCGTGCGGGGATCGTTGCGGAAGAGCTCGCCGAGCACGGCGACGTCGTTGCTGACGAGAGCCTGCTCATAGCGGTCGAACGCGGCTTTGACTTCCGCGATCACGTCGGGGAGATCGATCTCCATCTCACAATCCTCTTGGGCCGGGCGCGGCAACGACGCCCATCTGTTCCAATGCATAGGCGACGCGCAGCGCGATGTCTTCGCGCCAGGGCGCGGCGATGATCTGCACGCCGATCGGTAGCGGCTCCAGCGGCACCGGCACTGCCACCACCGGCAGGCCGACGAACGAGATCGGCTGGGTGTGGATGCCGATATTGGCGCGCACCGGCAGCTCGACGCCGTCGAGCGTGAAATTCACCTGGCCGAGCTTCGGCGCAGTGCAGGGCGTTGCCGGCGCGATCAGCACGTCGACCGACTTGAATATCTCGGCGAGTTGCGCGCGATACCAGCGGCGGAATTTCTGCGCGCGGTCGACCAGCGGCGCCGGCACCATGGCGCCGGCGATCAGCCGGTCGCGCACGGCCGGATCGAAATCGTTCGGGCGCTTGCGCAGGCGATCGAGATGCAGCGAAGCACCTTCCGTGGTGGTGATGACGTAAGCCGCGGCGCGGGCGCGCGAGGCCTCGGGCACGTCGACAACCTTCGTTGCGCCGAGCGCTTTGGCGACACGACTTACCGCCTCGACAGCTTCCGGAAACACGTTGTTCTGGAAGTAGCCCCCGGCGATGGCAATGCGCAGATCCGAAACCGGATTGGCGATCAGCGGCAGCGTCGGCTCCAGCCCGCGCGTCGTGCAAGCGCCGTCGTCGGCATCCGGCCCCTGCATCGCGTCATAGGCGAGCGCGAGGTCGGTGACGGAGCGCGCCAGCGGACCGAGATGATCGAGGCTCGCCACGAACGGGAACGAGCGCGCCCGCGACAGCCGGCCATAGGTTGGCTTCAGGCCGAAGATGCCGCAGAACGAGGACGGCACGCGGATCGAGCCGTTGGTGTCCGATCCCAGCGCGATCGGCACCAGCGCGCCGCCGACGGCGCTGCCGGAACCGCCGGAGGAGCCGCCGGTCATGCGCGTCGTGTCATGCGGATTGCGAGAGGGACCGTCGTGGACGTTCTCGCCGGTGAAGTCATAGGCGTATTCGCCCATGTTGAGCGCGCCGACCAGCACCGCGCCGGCGGCCTCCATGCGCTCGATCAGCGTGGCGTCACGCTTGGCGGGTGCGAGATCGCGGTTGATCTTGGAGCCGGCACGCGTGGAGAGGCCCGCTACGTCGAACAGGTTCTTCACGGCGAAGGGCACACCGGCGAGCGGGCCGACGTCCTTTCCCGCCGCGATGTCGGCATCGATCGCCCGCGCTTTCGCGCGGGCGCGATCGGCGGTGACGTCGGTGAAGGAATTGAGGACGCCATCATGCTGCTTGATGCGCGCGAGCACAGCTTCGGTGGCGTCGAGCGCGGACATCTTGCGGTTTGCGACCGCTTTCGCGATCTCGGCAGCATTCATCTCTGGCTTGGCGGTCATGGCAGCATCAGACCGTGAAGATCGGCGCCGGCTCGGTCTCGTCCGGCAGCGGAAATTCGTCGACGAGGCGGGCGAGCCGCAGCGAGACCTCGAGGTTGGCGCGCACCGCGGGCCTCCAGGCGTCCTCGACCGGCAGCGCCAGGGCTTTCGATACGGCGTCGATATAGTCGTCCAGAGGTTCGGCCATCACGCTCTCAAGCTGATCTCAGTGCACTCTTTAGTGTGTCTGCAGCGGCGGATGCGGGATCGCCGTCAGCAGCTCCTTGGTATAGTCATCCTTGGGATCGCTGAGCACCTGCTCGGAAGAGCCCTCCTCGACGATCCGCCCGGTCCGCATCACAATGACACGTTCGCACAGCAAGCGCACCACATTCAAATCATGCGAGACGAACAGATAACTCATACCTAGCCGCTGCTTGAGGTCCTGCAGCAGGTTGAGCACCACGGCCTGCACCGAGACGTCGAGCGCCGCCGTGGGCTCGTCCAGGATGACGAGCTTTGGATGCAGCGCGATGGCGCGGGCGATGCCGACGCGAGCCTTCTGGCCGCCGGACAATTGATGCGGGAAGCGGTCGAGCAGATTGTGCGGCAGGCCGACCATGGTGGCCAGTTCCTCGCAGCGGGCGCGCAGCGCGTCGCGGCCCTTGATGTCATCGAGCTGCAGAATCGGATCGGCGATGGCGCGCGCGGCGGTGAAGCGCGGGTTGAGGCTGTCGGTCGGGTCCTGGAACACCATCTGGATGCGGCTGCGCTGCGGCAGCCGGGCGAAGGCGGCAGGCGCGATGCCCGAGATGTCCTCGCCGTCGAACTGGATCAGGCCCGAGGTCTGGTCGAGCAGGCGCATCACCATCATCGACGTCGTCGATTTGCCGCATCCGGACTCCCCGACGAGGCCGACGCTCTCGCCATGGCCGATCGAGAAGCTGATGCCGTCGACGGCGCGGAACACATCCGGCTCCACGGGCGGCTTGCGGCCGAACAGTTTTCCGAGCACGGCGGTGGCGCCCTGACGGGGATATTCCTTCACGAGCTTGTCGACGAGGAGGAGGGGTTTCTCGTCACCCCCGGGCCTGACCCGGGGGTCCATCGATCGAGAGGAGTCTTGCGAAGCTTGATGGATGGCCGGGTCAAGCCCGGCCATGACGGCTGAGGGCTGCGCGGCGCCTTCCTCTTCCGGCAGCAAATCCCGCAAGTTCACGCCGAGCCGCGGCGTCGCGCGCATCAGCTTCTTGGTGTAGGGGTGCTGCGGGTTCGCGAAAATGTCGGCGGCGTTGGCGGTCTCGACCACGCGGCCCTTCTCCATCACGACGACGCGGTCGCAATAGGCAGCGGCAAGGCCAAGGTCATGCGTGATCAGGATCGTCGACATGGCGCGGCGCTTGGTCAGCTCGACGATCAGATCCATCACCGCCTTCTGCGTGGTGACGTCGAGGCCGGTGGTCGGCTCGTCCGCGATCAGCAGCTGCGGATTGCAGGCGAGCGCGAGCGCGATGACGACGCGCTGGCACATGCCGCCGGACAATTCGAACGGATAGGCGTGGTAGCGCTCGCGCGGACGTGCGATCTTGACCTGCTCCAGCGCCTCGATCGCCTTCTCGCCGTGATCTTTGACCTGGGCCTGCTGCACGTGGGTGCGCAGCACGTCCTCGATCTGGTCGCCCACTTTCCGGATCGGATTGAGCGCCGCGCGCGGGTTCTGGAAGATCATCGAGACCTCGCGGCCGCGCAGGTCGCGCATCTGGTCCTCGGTCGCGGCCTTGACGTCGATGCCGGAGAACACCACCGAGCCCTCGGCGATCTTGCCGGCGCGATCGAGGATGCGCATCACCGCATAGGACGTCACCGACTTGCCGGAACCGGACTCGCCGACGATGGCGAGCGTCTCGCCCTTGGCCACGGAGATGTTGACGTGCTGCACCGCCTTGACGATGCCGCGGCGGGTGGTGAATTCGACCGTGAGATCCCGGACGTCGAGCAGGGGCTGGGCGGTCATGCGGGCCTTCCGGCATTCGCGAGGTCGAAAACAACCCCATGCACAGTAGAGATGGCACTGAAGTTATTGGCGAATTTTTGAAGGATCTTTGCAAGCGAGGGAGGCAGCGCCTCCTCACACCCGAAATGCTGGAGTTCGAACCCGACCACCATCACGTCCTCCGCTGGGGATCGACGATGTCGCGCAGGCCGTCGCCGAGGAGGTTGAAGCAGAACACGGCGATCATCAGAGCAAGGCCCGGGAAGAGCGCGATCCACCATTCGCCCGAGACCATGAAGCCGGCGCCCTCGGCAACCATGATGCCCCATTCGGCGGTCGGAGGACGGACCCCGAGGCCGATGAAGGAGAGGCCGGCGGCGTTGAGGATGGCGTAGCCCATGGTCAGCGACATCTGCACGACCATGATCGGCATGATGTTCGGCAAAATGTGCACCAGAAGGATGCGGAATTCGCCGTTGCCCGACAGGCGCGCGGCCTGCACGAAGCCGGCATTGCGGCGGACATTGGCCTCGGCGCGTGCGACGCGGGCATAGAGCGGAAAATTCACGATGGCGGTGGCCAGGATGATGTTCTGCACGGTGTTGCCGAGGGCGGCGACGATGCCCATGGCGAGCACGAACAGCGGGAAGGCCATGATGGTGTCGGCGATGCGGCCGACGATGCGGTCGGTCCAGCCGCCGAAATAGCCCGCGGCGATGCCGGCAAGGCCGCCCATCAGGAACACCAGTGCGACCGAGGCGATCGCGATGAAGAAATCCAGCCGCGTTGCGACGATGACGCGACTGAAGATGTCGCGGCCCAACTGGTCGGTGCCAAACCAGTGCGCCGCCGACGGCGGCTTCAGGGTTGCAGCGGTGTCGGACGCGAGCGGATCGTAGGGCACCACGTAGGGACCAAAGATCGCCGCGAACACGATGATCAGGAGCAGCGCGAAGGCAAAGCCGGTAACCTTGTTCTCGCTGAGCACATAGCGGGTCTGTTCAAGGATCGCGACGAAACCTGAGGTCCGCGCGGGACCGACAGGTTCAACGGCAGGCGCAACGGAGCTCATTTGATCCTCCTAGCCTTCAAGTCTGATGCGCGGATCGATCACGCCGTAGAGGATGTCGATCACGAGGTTGAGCAGCACGTACATCACCGCCATGGTCAGCACGAAGCCTTGCACCGGTGCGAAGTCCGACGAGATCAGCGCCTCGACCGCATAGGAGCCGATGCCGGGCCAGGCGAAGACCTTTTCGACCAGCACGTTGGCGCCCAGCAGGAACGAGAACACCATGCTGAGCGTGGTGATGACCGGCAGCATGGCGTTGCGGAAGGCGTAGGTGACGATCACGGTCGACGGCGACAGGCCGCTGGCCCGGGCCGTTCGCACGAATTCCGATCCCAGCACCGCGAGCATCGAGGCGCGCGTCATGCGTGCGATCGGCGCCAGCGAGAAGATCGCGAGGGTCGTCGCCGGCAAAATGAGCTGGCTCAGCGCCGAGCGGAACGCCTCGACGTCGCGCGCGAGCAGGGTGTCGATCAGATAGAAGCCGGTCACGGTCGGCGGCGCGCTGTAGAACACGTCGAGGCGGCCAAGCGGCGCCGGCGACCAGCCGAGGCGGAAATAGAATACGTAGACCAGCACGAGGCCGGTGAAGAACACGGGCAGCGACACGCCGGCCGTGGTCGTGACGCGGCAGAGATGGTCGATCCATGATCCCGGCCGCGTCGCGGCGAGCACGCCCAGCGGAATGGCGATGACGATCGAGACGAAGAGACCGAGCAGCGTCAGCTCCGCGGAGGCCGGCAGGCGATTGCGGATCTCGGTCGCGACCGGCTGTCCCGTCGTAAGCGAGTTGCCGAAATCGCCATGGGCGAGATCGTTGGTGTAGCGGAAGAACTGCTCGATCAGCGGCCTGTCGAGCCCGAGCTTCTTGCGGATCTGCTCGACGGCCTCCTTGGTCGCGGCGGGCCCGGCGAAGTAGGCGGCGGGATCACCCGGCAGCGCGCGCGTCAGCAGGAAGGTGACGATGACGACGCCGATCAGCGAGGGAATCGCGAACATCAGACGCTTGCCGATCATTGCTAACACGCGGCGAACTCCTCGTTCCGCTGCTCTCGCGCAAATAGTGAATAGCGAGTGGCGAGTGGCAATACGCCCCAGTCGGTGGTCACCATTCGCTACTCCCTATTCGCTACTCGCCTCCCTCACCCCTTCGCCATGGCGCGGTAATCCAACCTCCGGTGGAACCAGTATTGATAGCCCGAGATGTTCTTCTGCATCGCGACGTTGACGAAGGGCTGGTACAGCGGGATGCGCGGGATGTCGGTGAAGGCGAGATCGACGAAGCCCTTCACGTCCTTGTCGTAGGCCGAGGTGTCGCCGGTGGCGGCGGCGGTGCGCGCGCCGTCGATCAGCTTGTCCATCTCCGCCGACTTGTAGCTCATGGTGTTGAAGACGGAATTGTTGCCGTGATAGCACCAGTAGAAGAAGTACTCGGGGTAATCGAGCCAGCCCGAGAACACGTTGGTGAAGAGCGGCATCTCCTTCTTGTTGAGCTCGGTGCGCCAGTTGGCGCCGGGCACCTTGTTGATGGTGGTCTTGATGCCGAGCTGAGCGAGGCTCTCCTGCACGAGCACGCATAGCGGTTCGTTGACGCCGGCAAAGTTGAGGTCGAACGAGATCGTGGTCTCGAAGCCGTTGGCGTAGCCGGCTTCGGCGAGCAGCGCCTTCGCCTTCGCCATGTCGGTGTTGTATTTGTGCGGCTGCGGCCACGCGACGTCCGTGGCCTTGTCCGCGGGCGCACCGAACATGGGATTGCCGAGCCCGAACAGCACGGCGTCCATGATCTTCTGGTAAGGCAGCGCATAGGCGATGGCCTGGCGCACCTTCGGATTGTCGAAGGGCGGCTTGGTCACGTTCATGCCAATATATTGGATGCCGTTGGAGAAGGGCAGCGACACCACGTTGAGCTTGCCGTTCGCCTTCATCTCCTGAAAATCCTTGAACGGCAACTCGTAGGAGATGTCGGCATCGCCGCGCTCCAGCAGCGCACGGCGGTTGCCGGCCTGCGGCACCATACGCCAGATCACGCGCTTGATCTTGGGCAAGGGACCGCCGACCCAATCGTCGTTGCGCTCCATCACGACTTCGGTGCCGGCCGTCCACTTCGTCACCTTGTAGGCGCCGGAGCCCGCGGTCTGCTGTTTGGTGAATTCGAGACCCCAGGGATCCTTCTCGCTGGCGTGCTTCTTGACCAGCTCGGAATTGACGACGCAGGGCACGATGACGGCGAGATCGGGGATCGTCAGCTTGTCCTTCTTGAGGAAGTCGACGCGCACCGTGTGGTCGTCGATCACGACGAACTGCTCGGGCTTGGTCAGCGAGCCCGCGCTCATCTGGAAGGTCGGGAAGCCGCCGACGCTGACCGCGCGGTCGAGCGACCATTTCACGTCTTTCGCGGTGACCGGCGTGCCGTCGTGGAATTTGGCGTTCTTCTTCAGCTTGAAGGTGACCGACATGTCGTCGATCTTGAAATCCTCGGCGAGCTCGCCCTTGAACTTGTCGCGGTCGTAATAGGGCACGCCGCCGGGGCCGGTCTTCATCTCGTGGCTGATCAGGCGGTCGTAGCAATTCCAGGACACCTCGTAGCCGGGCACGTTGGTGCCGATGCCGTGGATGTCGAGATTGTTGGGGCCGCCTTCCGAGACGATCAGCAGCGTCTCCGAGCGGGCGTCGGCCTTGGCCGAGGAGATTACGGACGACACGGCCGGAAGCGCCGCGCCAGCGGCCAATCCGGAAACGGACTTGAGGAAATCGCGGCGCTTCATGAAATCGCTCCAACACAAAGTTTTTGGTTGGAACCGGATTCGCAAGGTTCGTGCCAAGGGTTAAGGGAGCGTTACAATGTCTTTAAGCCCCTGATATCACTGCATCTTCCAAGCGAATCCCGAAAGCCACAAATCTGGCCACGGCGCAAATTGCATACAAAGATCGGCATTTGCATATAAATTATGCAACAAATTCTTGTCGCTCATGTGCGAGGCGGCTCAGAACGAGCTTTGAAGAGCGTGCCGCGGCAGCCACCATCGCTGTCGTTCCCGGGCGATGCGCAGCATCGAGCCCGGAATCCATCGGGCGGCAGTACGTGCGGTACAATGGATTCCGGGCTCGCCGCTTCGCGGCGCCCCGGAATGACGGTACCCCCAGAGCGCTCAGCTGGCCCAGATCAGCTCCTGCAGCTCGATCAGGTCGTTCGCCTGCTCCTGCCAACCCTCGATACAGATGTGGCTGTTGAGATCGCTGGCACGGTGCAGCAGCATCAGGGCCATCAGGCGGCGCTTCAGCGCATCGTCGGGCTTCGGATAGCCAAAGCCTTCGAGCAGATTCTTCACCCGACCCGGCCGGCCCGCTGCCATGAAGGCGCTGGGGCCGAGCAGATCGTAGTCGCGCCATCCTGCGAGGACGTCGCCGAAGTCGAACAGGCCGGCAAGCGACCATTGGCCGTCATCGCAGGCGAGCAGAAAGTTCTCAGGGATGTATTCGCCGATCAGGATCACCGGCGGCGCATCCATCGGGATCAGCTGTTCCGCGTCACACAGGAGGTCGTCGAGGCCGGCGAGGAATTTGGGCGCGAGGCCGAGACGCGTATGCCGCGCCCTGCAGCCCTGCATCTGCCGACGCATGAAATCGTCCCAGCGCGGCTCGATTCTACCGAGCGCACCGAGCGGGACGCGCTGTACGGAAGCGATGGTCTCGCCGATCTGACGCAGCAGGCGCTCCTTCTGGTCTTCCGGCAGATGCGGCCAGACCTCGGAGCCGAGCGTGCCAGCAAGGCGCGTGATGATCAGGTAGGGCCAGCCGTCGCGCTCACCCTCCGCAACGATCTCGGGGATCGGCAGATGCAGGCGGCCGTTGAGCTGCGTCAGTGAGCCACGCTCGGAGACGAACTGCGCGCGCAAGAGCGGCGGGAATATCTTGAGGATCAGCTTGTCGCCGAGCCCGATCACGAGGTTGGTGCCGGTCGCAAAGACATGCGGCGCGTCGGCGTCGAAGCCGTGGCTGCGCGCGATGTCGAGCGCGATCGGCAGCCATTGCGAGGAAGCGGAGCGGAAAGCGCGGAAGCTTTCGGCGTCAGTGAGGTGGGGCAGCGTCATCGACATCGGCGCACTCGATGCATTTGAGGTCGTCATGCCCGGGCTTGTCCCGGGCATCCACGTTCTTCGCGCTGTGGCTGAGGCGTGGATGGCCGGGACAAGCCCGGCCATGACGCTGTGGAAAGATCTTGCCCCTTTAACGCTGAGCCTACCGCTCCGGGCTGGCCCGCTCGAACTGGCGGAGGATCTTGTTGCCGCGCTCGACGGCGGAGTTGAGCGCTGATTGCGCGCTCTTCTGGCCGGAGAAGGCCTGCTCCAGCTCGTCCTCGATCGCGCCGCGGATCAGCACGAAGGAGCCCAGCCTTATGCCCTTGGAGTTCTCCGTCGGCGGATTGAGCGTGATCTCCTCGAACGAGATCGCCGAGCCCGGATTGCGCTCGTAGAAGCCCTGCGAGCGCGTCAGCTCGAAGGCGGCGCGGGTCACGGGCAGATAGCCGGTGTTCTGGTGCCAGGCGGCCTGCACGCCGGGCTGGGAGAGATAGGCGAAGAACCGGGCCACGCCCTTGTACTCTTCGCGGGGCCGGTCGCGCAGCACCCAGAGCGTGGCGCCGCCGATGATCGAATTTTGCGGCGCGCCCTTCATGTCGGGCCAGTACGGCATCATGCCGTAGCCGATCTCGAATTTCGAATTCGCTCTGATGTCGGCGCGCGTCGCCGAGGAGCCGATGAAAATACCGCATTCGCCCTTCTGGAAGCGCGGCTCGGCCGATTGTCCCCGGCCGCTATAGTCGAACAGCCTGGTCTTCTGCCACTCGCTGAGCGCTGCGATGTGATGCACGAGCGACGGATTGTTGATGGTCAATTCCGCGTCCAGCCCTGCGAAGCCGTTCGCCCGGGTCGCCAGCGGCAGGTTATGGAAGGCAGAAAAATTCTCGACATGGATCCAGGACGGCCAGGACGTGGTGAAGCCGCAAGGCGCGCCGCGATCGCGCAGGCGCTTTGCTGCGGCGCCCAGCTCCGGCCAGGTCTTCGGCGGCACCTCGGGATCGAGGCCGGCGTCGCGGAACATGGTCTTGTTGTAATAGAGAATCGGCGTCGAGGAATTGAACGGGAACGACAACAGATTGCCGGCCGCATCGGTGTAGTAGCCGGAGACGGCGGGAAGGTAGTCGCTGAGCGAGAACGGCTCGCCCTGGTCGCGCATCAGGCTGAACACCGGATAGATCGCGCCCTTGGCCGCGGTCATGGTGGCGGTGGCGACCTCGTTGACCTGGACGATGGCGGGCTGGCTGCGCGAGCGGAAGGCGAAGATCGCCGCCGTCACGGTCTCAGTGTAGTTGCCCTTGTAAGTCGGCACGATCCGGTAGTCGGATTGCGAGGCGTTGAAGTCGGCGGCGAGTTTTTCCAATTGCCGGCCGAGCTCGCCCGACATGGCGTGCCACCACGCGATGTCGGTTGCCGCCTGTGCTTTCGAGATGAATGTGAGGGCTGCGAGGGCAACGACCGGCAAAAGGCGCAATGCTGAAATCACGATGGCTCTTCCGATCTGGCGGCGCTAAACGGCGACCGTCCCTGCTTAAGGCGCGGCCATTGCGGTTTCAACCGCGAATGCGCGCCGGCCGCGCCGCACAATCGGTCCCTCGCCGGGAGCCGGGATAGCCTTCCATCAACCATCTGCTAGATTGCGTTGAACCTTTTCCTTCCGCCATAGACTCCACCACTGAGGGGTTGAGTGTGCCAGTGCTGAGCCGTGCCGAACTCTCGCGGACCGGGGTGATCTTCGTCGCGCTTTTGTTGACCGTCTGGACGACGGGCGCCCTCGCACGCGAATTTCGCGCCGCCGACACCCAGGCCGAGGATTATCCGACCGTCCAGGCGCTGCGCTACATGGGCGCCCTGATCGCCGAGCGCACCGGCGGCCGGCACGAGATCAAGGTGTTCCACTCCCGCCAGCTCGGCGAGGAAAAGGAGACCATCGAGCAAACCCGGGTCGGCGCCATCGACCTCAACCGGACCAACGTCGCCCTGATCGGCAATTTCGTCCCGGCGATGAACGTGCTGGCGATGCCGTTCCTGTTCCGGTCCATCGAGCACATGCAGAAGGTGCTGGACGGGCCTATCGGCAGCGAGATCCTCGGCAGCTTCGAGCCCTATGGCTTCGTCGGGCTCGCCTTCTACGATTCCGGCGCGCGCTCGATCTACAATGGGCTCCGTCCGGTCAGGAACGTCGCGGACCTCAAGGGATTGCGGATCCGGGTGCAGCAGTCGGAGTTGATGAACCAGATGATGCGCTCGCTCGGCGCCGAACCGATCGAGCTGCCCTACGGGCAGGTGCTCACCGGGCTTGCCAACCATCTGATCGACGGCGCCGAAAACAACTGGCCATCCTTCGTGACCACAGACCATTACAAGCATGCCGGCCATTACACCCTGACCGCGCACACGATGAGCCCGGAGGTGCTGGTGATCTCGCTGAAGGCCTGGAACAGCCTCTCGGCGGAGGAGCAGACGATCTTCAAGGAGGCCGCGCAGCGCTCGGGCCGATTCATGCGCGAGAAATGGCGCGACCTGGAGGAGCAGTCGCAGCGCAAGGCGGAAGCGGCCGGCGTCACCATCATCAAGGACATCGACCGCAAGCGGTTCGAGGATGCCATGGCTCCGATCTATGCCAAGGCCGCGCGCGATCCGGCGGCGGCCGCGCTGATCGAACGCATTCGCAAGGTGGAGTAGGTCCAGTTGATCGCAGCCGGACATAGCGAGCACGCGGACAGGCCGGCCGGCCCGCTCGGGCGGCTGCGCGCGCGGCTCGTCGGCGTGCTGCGCGCGGTGCCGATCCGCTGGCGCATCCTGTCGATCGCGGCGCTGAACTCCGCCGTGGTGGTGGTGCTGGTCGCCATGATCTGGAACGGCGCCCATGTGCTGGGCTCGGCCTGGGACGACGTGCGCCAGGTGCGCGAATCCGACCGGATCCTGGCGCTATTGGAAAGCGAGACCGGGCGGCTGCAGAACCTGATCCACCGCTACATCAACCAGCCGAGCCCGGACCTGTTCGCCGAGATCCTCCTGCTGCGCGAGGCGGTGCTGGGCACGCTGACCAACCGCGCCACCAAGGACCCGATGCTATCGGGCTCGGTTGAGGACCTCGAGCGCACCACCGACCGCTTCCTCAACGGCTTCGGCGAGCTGCGCGGCGTGCAGGCCACCATCGCCAAGACCTATGAGGAGGAGGTGCAGGGTCCGGCCAGGGACATGGCGGGCCTCTATTCCATCATCGAAGGCGCCACCGGCCATCGCGACGCGCTGATCTGGCCCTCGCTCGGCAAATCCCGCGAGGCTTTCACCGCGATGCTGGTCGCGGCCAATTCCTACTATCTGTCGCAGTCGGCGGGCGCGGCCGACGACGCCCGGCGCCACACCGAGACGATCGAGAAGACCATCCCCGTGATGATCGATCTCGCCGACAACGATCTCCAGAGGATGGCCTTGCGGCGCCTCGGCGCCCGCACCGCTGCGCTGCGCGTCGGTTTCGCAAAACTCTCCGAGCAATTGGCGAGCCGCACCGAGCTGCTCCGCAACACCATCGACGCCAGCCAGGCCGAGGCGATCGGCGCCATCGACGATCTCTCGACCAAGATGCGCCAGCGCGAGCAGAAGGCGCAGGAGACCTTCGACCGCACCCTGGCCGACATTTCCCGCCGCGTGCTGTCGATCGCGGTGATCTTCCTCGGCATCATCCTCACCGCCGGCGTGATGATCGCGCTGTCGATCCGCCTACCGCTGCAGCAGATCATGACCGCGATGCGCGCGATCACGCTCGGCGACCTCGACCGCGAGGTGCAGGGCACCAAGGCACGCGACGAGGTCGGCGCGATGGCGCGCGCGGTCGAGGTGTTCCGCGAGAACGCGATCGCGAAGCGCCAGACCGAGGACGAGCTGCGCGCGTCGAAGGAGAAGGCGGAGAGTGCGCTGCTCGAGCTCAACGCCGCGCAGCAGAACCTGATCGATGCCGAGCGGCTCGCCGCGCTCGGCGGCCTCGTTGCCGGCGTCGCGCACGAGGTCAACAACCCGATCGGCATCAGCCTGACGGTGGCCTCGAGCTTTGCCCGGCGCACCGAGATCTTCGAAGCCCAGCTCAAGGGCGAGGGCGGGCTGCGGCGCTCGCAGCTGGAGGAGTTCGTGCAATCCTCGCGCGACGCCTCGCAGCAGCTGGTCGCCAATCTCACCCGCGCCGGCGAGCTGATCCAGTCGTTCAAGCAGGTCGCGGTCGACCGCTCCCATGCCGAGCGGCGGCAGTTCAGCTTAAGCGAGGCCACCGACCAGATCATCGCCAGCCTGCGCCCGGTGCTGAAGCGCTCGCCGATCACGCTTCAGGTCGACGTGCCCGAAGGGCTGCTGCTCGACGGCTATCCCGGCTCCTACGGCCAGATCCTGACCAATCTGTTCCTCAATGCCGCCAACCACGCCTTCGCCGACGGCCGGGCCGGCACGATCGCGATCTCGGCGCGGCCGCGCGGGACTGAAGATATCGAGATCAGCTTCGCCGACGACGGGGCCGGCATGACTCCAGACGTGCAGCGCCAGGCCTTTGACCCATTCTTTACCACCCGGCGCAATGAAGGTGGCACGGGACTCGGCCTTCATATCGTCTATAACCTCGTGACCCAGCAGCTGGGCGGCCGCATGATGCTGGAATCCAAGCTGGGACAAGGCACTACTTTTCGCATTATCATGCCCCGCATCGCCAAGGGCGGCGCGCAAAGCACAGAAAGTGACGGGACTTCTCAATGGCCGAACAGGACGATGTCCTCCACCTGATCGACGATACCGGTACCGCGTCGGAGGATGCCAACGCCCGGAAATGGAAGATCGCCGTCATCGACGACGATCCGGCCGTGCATGACGGCACCCGTTTTGCTCTCTCGGATTACAGCCTGAACGGCCAGAGCCTAGAGATCCTGTCGGCCTATTCCGCGGCCGAAGGTCGCAAGCTGATGGCCGAGCACAACGACATCGCCGCCGTGCTGCTCGACGTCATCATGGAGACCGACGTCGCCGGCCTCGAGCTCGTCGAGTTCATCCGCAACGAGATCAAGAACGAGACCGTCCGCATCATCCTGCGCACCGGCCAGCCCGGCCAGGCGCCGGAGCGGCGCGTGATCGTGCAGTACGACATCAACGACTACAAGGCCAAGACCGAGCTCACCGCCGACAAGCTGTTCACCTCGCTGACCGCGGCGCTGCGCTCCTACCAGCAGCTCGAGCGCATGGTGCAGACGCGGCGCGGGCTGGAGATCATCATCGATGCAGCCTCGACGCTGTACGACTTCAAGTCGATGCAGCGGCTCGCCGAGGGCGTGCTGACCCAGCTCGCCTCGCTGCTCAACGTCGACTGCGCCGGCATCCTGGTCCTGCGCGACAACGGCGGCATCGATCCCGAGCTCTCGGTCCTCGCCGGCAGCGGCTGCTACAGCCGCTTCATCGGCACCACGACGTCGAAGGCACTCGATCCCGATCTGCGGGCGATGGTGGAGGCGGCGTTCCAGCGCCGCAAGAACGAATTCGCCGACCATCGCAGCGTGATCTATTTGCGCACTGGATCCGGCCGCGAGGTCGTGGTGCTGCTGCAGGCCGAGCGCGAGCTGTCCGAGACCGACCGCTCGCTGGTCGAGATCTTCTCCTCGAGGCTCTCGATCGCCTTCGACAACGTCATCCTCTACCAGCAGCTCCAGGACGCCAACACCCAGCTGGAGGACCGCGTCGCCCAGCGCACCCGTGCCTTGATGCAGGCCAATCGCCGCCTGTCCGCGCAATGGCTGCGGCTACAGCGCGCCAACGGCTTCAAGAACGAGATTTTGGGCACCGTCGCGCACGACCTGAAGAATCCGCTCGGCGTCATCCTCGGCCGCACCGAGATGCTGAAGGAGCTGATCTCGACCGGCGCCTCGGAAAACGGCGTGGTCGCCCAGGTCGACCACATCCGCGACGCCACCAAGCGGCTGACCACGATGGTCGATCACCTGATCTCGGACGCGATGGCGGATGCCTTCGACATCACCATCCGCCGCGAGCCGGTCGACGTCGCGGCCCTCGTCAAGGAGGTCGCCGACGCCAACCAGCCGCTCGCGGTCAACAAGCAGCAGACGATCAGCGTCACCGCGCCGCCCAACATCGTCACCATGTGCGACACAGACCGCATCCGCGAGGCGATCGACAACCTCATCAGCAACGCCATCAAATACTCGCCGATCGGCGGCAAGATCGACGTGGCCGTGACCCATGAGGGCAGCGAAACCATCGTCCGCGTCACCGACGAGGGCGCCGGCCTGTCGCCGGAGGATCTCGGCCGCCTGTTCGGCCGGTTCCAGCGGTTGTCGGCAAAGCCGACCGCCGGCGAGAGCTCGACGGGGCTTGGGTTATCCATCGTCAAGCGTATTATCGACATGCATGGCGGCGAGGTGACCGCCGACAGCGACGGCCCCGGCAAGGGCTCGACCTTCACCATCACCCTCCCCGCGACCGAAATGCCGACCTAGTGCCATGACCCAAAGCCAGCACATCATGATCGTCGACGACGAGGCCCCGGCCCGGGAGATGGTCGGGGATTACCTCAAGATGCACGGCTTCACCGTGACGCTGTGCGACGGCGGCAAGAGCTTGCGCGCCGCGATCGACGGCAGCATGCCCGATCTCGTCGTGCTCGATCTCAACATGCCCGAAGAAGACGGCCTCTCGATCATCCGCGACCTCAAGAGCCGCATCAACGTGCCCGTGATCATGCTGACGGCGACCGCGAGCCCGATCGATCGCGTGGTCGGGCTCGAGCTCGGCGCCGACGATTACGTGGCCAAACCCTGCGAGCTGCGCGAGCTGATGGCGCGCATCCGTTCGGTGCTGCGCAGAAGTGCGCCGGCCAAGGCGGCCGCGCCGGAGGCTGCCGCTGCGAAATCCGACAAGGACCAATTGGTGCGCTTCGGCACCAAATGGCTCGATCTGGAAGCGCAGGCCCTGCGCGACGACGAGGGCAACGAACATCCGCTGACCGCGTCGGAGTTCGGGCTGCTGAAAGTGTTCGCTGCCAATCCAAAGCGCGTGCTGTCGCGCGAGCGCCTCCTGGAGCTTGCGAATGCGCGCGACGCCGAAGCCTTCGACCGCGCGGTCGATCTCCGCATCATGCGCATCCGCCGCAAGATCGAGCCCGATCCGGCCAAGCCCGCCGTGATCCGCACCATCCGCGGCGGCGGCTATCTGTTCTCGCCGGCGGGCGAGAAGGCGTAAGGGCGCGCGCCACCAACCGCCGTCGTTCCGGGCTCGCTTGGCGTCCCGGGACGACAGCGGTGTATGTGGCGCGACCGAACGCAAGAGCTGGAAATACGTTCCAGCCCCGCCAAATCCGCCCCCCGCACCTTCCGTCCATTGAAATTCCTTGCCTTTTTGCCTCGAATGTTTCGTCGCGGCGATTTCGACGAAACAATTTGGCGGCGCACGAAACCATTTTCTCCTTTTCGTGCAGACGTCCCGAAACGTTGGCTCATTAACACTTTGGCTCAAGGAAACGCCGCTCGGTTGCGGCGCTACGGGGAGCCAAGTCCATGCCGAACGTCATCGCTATCAACGCCCAGGCCAGCCAGAGCATCATTGCCGCTCAGGCGACTTCGGACGACATGCTTCTCGAAAGCATTGCCGGCGGCAACAGGACGTCCATGCACATCCTTTACTGCCGACACAATGTACGGGTTTACCGCTTCATCCTGCGCATCGTGCGTGACGCCACCACGGCGGAAGACCTGGTCAGCCAGGTGTTCCTGGACGTGTGGCGGACCGCCGGCCAGTTCCAGGGCCGCTCGCAGGTCTCGACCTGGCTGCTCTCGATCGCCCGCTTCAAGGCCCTGACCGCGATGCGCCAGCGCCGCTTCGAGGACATCGACCAGGAAGACGTGCGCCAGATTCCCGACGATGCCGAGACGCCCGAGACCTCGCTCGACCGCACCGACACCAGCGCCATCCTGCGCGCCTGCGTGCAGAAGCTGTCGCCCGCGCATCGCGAGATCATCACCCTCGTCTACTACCACGAGAAGTCGGTGGAGGAGGTCGGCCAGATCATCGGGATTCCCCAGAGCACGGTGAAGACCCGGATGTTCTACGCCCGCAAGCAGCTCGCCGAATTGCTTAAGGGCTGCGGCGTCGAGCGTTTCGCCGCCTGATCTCAACGAATTCAACGGGATAAGGTTGGCACTCTGACCCTTTCCCCGGACACGGAAGTGTTACCGCCGACGAAACAATTGAAACAAAGCACAACATCAGGCGGAAAAACTTCCCCCCTATAAAGCTCACATACGGTTTCGTTAAACCTCCCAAGGACCTCCAGCGACCCGGACGGGATGCCCCCCTTCCGGGTCGTTTTGTGTTTGGGGCCCGACCGGACGCGACCGCTGGGACACTGTCGCTCCACATCGTCATGGCCGGGCCTTGACCCGGCCATCCACGTCCAGCCCCACGACAAAGAACGTGGATGCCCGGGACAAGCCCGGGCATGACGACCTTTGCAAATTCCCCTCCGTCACGAAGCCGTGACGCTGCGTAACGCGCCGCGCATCCGTTCCGAAATGCCCTCGTGACCTCCTTCACGAGTGCCCCATGCTCGAATTGTTCTTCGCCGTCCTCGCCGGTGTCCTCACCATCGCCGCGCCCTGCACGCTGCCGATGCTGCCAATCCTGCTGGGTGCCTCGATCGGGCGCGCAGGGCATTTGCGCCCGGCGATGATCGCGCTCGGTTTCGTCATCTCGTTCTCTGCGACCGCGCTATTGCTGGGCGCAATCACGCGGCTGTTCGATTTCGATCCGAACGTGCTGCGCGAAGCGGCCGCGATCCTGCTGCTCGGCTTCGGCCTGCTGATGCTGTGGCCGGCGCCGTTCGAATTTCTGTCGATCCGGCTCAATGGCTGGCTCGATTTCGGCAATTCCAGCGCCACCCAGCGCGAGGGCGCGCTCGGCGGGCTGGTGCTCGGCACGACGCTCGGCCTGGTCTGGACGCCCTGCGCCGGCCCCGTACTCGGCTCGATCCTGACGCTGGTTGCGACCTCGAAGAACCTGTCATGGGGCGGCACGCTGCTGATCGCTTACGCCATCGGCGCCGCGATCCCGATGCTGGCAATCGCCTATGGCGGACAGGCCGCGACCACGCGGGTGCGCAGCCTCGCCCGGATCTCGCCGCGGCTGCAGCAGGGCTTTGGCGTCGTCGTGATCGCCTTCGCCGCCGCCGCCTATTTCCAATACGACACGCTGATCGTGGCGTGGCTTACCGGCTTCTATCCCACCGGCCAGATCGGCCTGTGATCATCGATCCATTTCACCGGAGGACGCTTCCATGACTTTCAAACTGCTCACCGTGGCCGCCGCACTGATCGGCTTCACCGTCACCGGCGCCGTGATCCCAGGCATCTGCGACGAGGTATCCCGCGCAACACCGCTGCGCGTCGCGGCCGCAAGCCAGGAGAGCGCGCCCGACTTCACCGGCATCAACAATTGGTTCAACTCGAAGCCGCTGAGCATGGCCGATCTCCGTGGCAAGGTCGTGCTGGTCGATTTCTGGACCTATGGCTGCGTCAACTGCGTCAATACGCTGCCGCACGTCACCGAGCTCTACGCCAAGTACAAGGACCGGGGTCTCGTCGTGGTCGGCGTGCACACGCCGGAATTTCCGTTCGAACGGTCCGCCTCGAACGTGCAAGCCGCGCTGAAACGCCACGGCATCACCTATCCGGTGGCGCAGGACAATGAGTCCAAGACCTGGAACGCCTACCGCAACCGTTACTGGCCGGCGCAATATATCGTCGACCAGACCGGCAAGATCGTGTTCCAGCACGAAGGCGAAGGCAGCTACGACCAGATCGACCGCACCGTGGCGCGGCTGCTGAACGTGAACAGCTGATTCCGCACCGCCTTCGCGCGGCGGCTTCATCTGTCGCGCTTGTTGCTTGACTCCACGGACCCGTCCGTGGAGTTTCGCGGGCGACGGAATCAGCCGCCCGCGATGGACGACGCGACCACCAGCACCGACATCCGCCTTCGTGAAGGCTCCTCGATCGCGCAGCGGCTGATTGTGGCCGGCTGCGCGGCCGCGGTTGCGCTGTGCTTCACGCCGGGCCTATTCACGCGCGACACCCTGGAAATCACTATCTCGGTGGTGGCGCTGCTGGTGGGGGCGGGGTTCGTCATCGGCATCATGATGGCGCCGGCGGTAGTATGGATCATCACGCCGAACGAGATCCTGATCGGGCAACAGCGTCCGTTCGGAAAGCTCCGCACGCGGGTCGTCCCTAAGGATGACATCAGCGGCTTACAGGTTCCCGGCAGCAAGCGCGTGAAAGCCCGTTTCCAGCTCGCATTCACGCTGGCCTCCGGGGAACGCCTGACCTCTCCGCCGATCTCCGACGTCACCCATGTGCGCGACACCGTAGCCCGGATCGCCGCGCAATTCGGCGTTGCCAATTTCGAGGCACCCCGCAATCCGCTCGACGCCAGCAATCCGGAGATGCATCTCGGCGAACCGCTCGAGCCGTTTCCCGCGCGCGACATCCGCATCCTTGCGCTGATCGCCGTCGCATTGTGTGCCCTCCCCTATGCCTACAAGCTGTGGCGTGGGCTGCCGCCGAGCCATGTCGAGATCCTGCTGCTGCCGGTCGGCGTGATCGCCGCGTTCGCCGTGTACAGATATGCCAATCTCGTCACGGGCGCCTTCTGGATCATCCGGCCAGGCGATATCCGCGTCGAACGCCTGTGGGGCGACGGCACACCGCGCGCGGACCACATCGAAGGGCGGGACGTGAAGACGATCACGGTCGAGCGCCGCGGCCGGTCCGAGGACGAGCACTGCATCGTCGTGATCCGGCTGCACTCCGGGAAGCGGTTTCGCAGCCCCCGCATCGGCTCGCGGGTCGAAGCCCGCGCCGTCGGAGCCGAGATCGTGCGGCGGCTCGCCATCGTGCCGGAGAGCAACAAGATTTGAGAGCGACTGCCTCCACATCGTCATGGCCGGGCTTGTCCCGGCCATCCACGCCTTGACCCGCGACACGAAGAACGTGGATGCCCGGGACAAGCCCGGGCATGACAGCAGCAATTTGATCCTGCCGCCTGGCGAGGATGTCACTTCCACTGCTTTTCGCGCCATCCCCCGTTTCCAGCATTGCCGGGAGCGCGTCAAAAAAACCAAAGCATTCTCGTGACATACCAGAGCGGCGCGCCATCAACTTGCCATGAACTTGCCCCTCAGGTTTGATGGTTCCTGATTGATTTGCGCTGTGGCAGCGGGGAGAGCTTTACATGACGGATTTTCGTCGCCTGACCGGGATGTTTCTGGCCGCGATCGGCCTGACCCTGTCCACACCGCAGGTCTTCGCGCAGCAGCCTGATCGCGGCGACGAGCCGGGCCTGATCGCCGATGACGGCTACCAGCTCGAGCCGGAATGGAAAAAGCAGGTGGTCTACTTCCGCACCACCGAGCCGCCGGGCACGATCATCGTCTCGACCGCCGAACGTCATCTTTATCTGGTGCAGCCCGGCGGGCGCGCGATCCGCTATGGCATCGGCGTCGGCCGCGACGGCTTCCAGTGGCAAGGGCTCGTGACCATCACCAACAAGAAGGAATGGCCGGACTGGACGCCGCCGCCGGAGATGATCCAGCGCCAACCCTATCTGCCGCGCTTCATGGCCGGCGGCCCCGGCAATCCGCTCGGCGCCCGCGCCATGTATCTCGGCACCACCGTCTACCGCATCCACGGCACCAACCGCCCTGATACGATCGGCACCAAGGTCTCCTCGGGCTGCTTCCGCCTCGTCAACGCTGACGTCGCCGATCTCTACGATCGCGTGCCTGTTGGCACCAAGGTGGTCATCCGGCAGAAGCCGGAGCTCTAAAGCCCCCTCCCTTCGACAACACTCCTTTCCTTTTCCCGATTTTTCGAGAGAGCAACATGATGCGCACTTTTCGTGGCGGCCTGCTGATCGGGCTCGCCGTCGCCGTGCTGGTCGCCGTTTCGGCCATCATTTACGAATTCTACGACACCCGCACGCTGAAGCGCACGGTGCGCCGCGGCGAGGTGCTTTGCGGCGTCAACAAGGGCCTGCCGGGCTTCTCGATCCCTGACGACAAGGGCAACTGGACCGGCTTCGACGTCGATTTCTGCCGCGCGGTGGCTGCGGCGATCTTCAACGACCCCGGCAAGGCGAAGTTCGTCGCGCTCGACGCCAATGAGCGTTTCAAAGAGCTGCAGACCCGCAAGGTGGACATCCTCTCGCGCAACACGACCTGGAGCATGGCGCGCGAGCTCGACTACGACCTCTACTTCCCGGCCGTGGCCTATTACGACGGCGTCGGCTTCATGGTGCCGCGTTCGCGCAACAAGGAGACCTCACTGGACCTCGCCGACAGCAAGGTCTGTGTCCAGACCGGAACCACGACGACTCTCAACGTCGCCGATTACTTCCGTGCCAACAACATGAAGTATGAAGAGGTGAAGTTCGACAAGCTCGACGACGTGGTGAAGGCCTACGACACCAGCAAGTGCGATACGCTGTCGGCCGACGTCTCCCAGCTCTATGCGCTGCGGTTGAACCTGTCGAAGCCCGGCGACCACATGATCCTGCCGGACATGATCTCCAAGGAGCCGCTCGCCCCGGTCGTGCGCCAGCGCGACGACGACTGGATGATGATCGTGAAGTGGACGCTGTACGCCATGATCAACGCCGAAGAGCTCGGCGTGACCTCGGAGAACATCGACGAGGCCCTGAAGTCGAAAAAGCCGGAAGTGATGCGCCTCGTCGGCACCGAAGGCCGCTACGGCGAGCAGCTCGGCCTCACCAAGGACTGGGCCGCCCGCATCATCCGCCACGTCGGCAATTACGGCGAGATGTACGACCGCAACATCGGCGAGAAGTCGAAGCTGAAGATTCCGCGCGGCATGAACCAGCTGTGGAATGCGGGTGGTGTGCAGTACGCGCCGCCGATGCGGTAGGCGACGGTCCATCCGCGGTCATTGCGGGCGAGGGCCCGCGCTACATCTATCAACCATGCCCGGGCTTGTCCCGGGCATCCACGTTTTTGCAGCACCTGAGAACGTGGATGGCCGGGACAAGCCCGGCCATGACGGTTCGCGTTGCTGCCGTAGTCCGGATGAGCGAAGCGACATCCGGGGCCACCGCCCGCGACGTTCCCGGATGTCGCTTCGCTCATCCGGGCTACGTACCGTCTCTGCCGCTTCTCCTCAATACCCCCGCGCCCGCGCCAGCTGCTCGGTGTGGTAGTTGGCGTCGCCGAACAGCTCCTCGCACACGCGCGCGCGCTTCATGAAGAAGCCGATGTCGAACTGGTCGGTCATGCCCATGCCGCCGTGCATCTGCACGCCTTCCTGCACCGCGCGCGTCGCGGTGGTGCCGGCACGGGCTTTTGCGACGGCGACGCTCGATGCGGCCTTGGCGACGTCGGCATCGAGCGCCTGCAGCGCCTTCATGGTGGCGGCGCGGGTGATCTCGATGTCGACATAGAGCTCGGCGGCGCGGTGCTGCAGCGCCTGGAATTCGCCGATCAGCTTGCCGAACTGCTTGCGGCTCTTCAGGTACTCGACGGTGCGGTTGAAGACTTCGTCGCTGAGCCCCACCATCTCGGCCGCCACCGCGCCGCGGCCCATGTCGAGCACGCCCTCGAGCAGGCCGGCGGCCTGATCGACCTCGCCGAGCACGCCGTCGGCATTGACCTGGACATTGGCGAATTCGATCCGCGCCGCGTTGTGCGCGTCGACCATGATGGTGCGCTCGATCGCAACGCCCTTGGCCTTGGGATCGACCAGGAACAGCGTCAGGCCTTCGCGGTCACCGGCAGAGCCGGAGGTGCGCGCGGCGACGATGAGCAGATCGGCAACGTGACCATCGACGACAAGCGCCTTGGCGCCGGAGAGCTTGAAACCATTGCCGGCGCGCACGGCCTGCAGGCTGGTCTGCAGCGGACGATGCTTTGCGCCTTCGTCGATCGCCAGCGTCGCGAGCAGCGAGCCGCTCGCGATCTTCGGCAGGTATTCCGACTTCTGTACGGCGTTGCCGCCGCGATTCAGGGCGGAAGCCGCGACCACGCTGGTCGCAAGAAAGGGCGACGGCATCAACGTGCGGCCGATCTCTTCCATCACGATTCCGGCTTCGACATAGCCGAGGCCGCTGCCGCCGAACTCTTCCGGGACCAAAAGGCCGGCAAACCCCATCTCGGCGAAGGAGTGCCAGAGCTCTTTCGAGAAGCCAATGCGATCCTTGCTGTCGCGCAAATGGCGCAAATGCGACACCGGCGCCTTGTCGCTGATCAGCCCGCGCGCGCTATCGCGGAGCATCGATTGTTCTTCGGTGAGGACGAGGGCCATGGTGCGTGTTTCCGAACTTCGAAGTTTATCTTGTCTCGTCATTCCGGGATGCGCCGTTAGGCGCAGGCCCGGAATCCATACTCCCGCTCGTGGTTATGGATTCCGGGCTCGCGCTTCGCACGCCCCGGAATGACGGTTGGTGAGAGTGCGGTCCTCACGCCCCCGGCAGATCCAGGATGCGCTTGGCGACGATGCCGAGCATCACCTCCGTCGTACCGCCCTCGATCGAATTGGCCTTGGTGCGCAGCCAGGCGCGCGGACGGGCGCCCTGCTTGGAGCGCTCGCTCTCCCATTCCAACGCATCGACGCCGCCGGCCGACATCAGGATCTCATGGCGGCGCTTGTTGAGCTCGGTGCCGTAATATTTCATCGCCGAGGAGAACGCCGGATGCGCCTGGCCCGCCTTGGCGAGATCGACCGCACGCTCGGCACAGGCGGCGAGTGCAGCTTCGTCGACGTCGAAGCGCGCGATCTGGCCGCGCAGCATGGCATCGTCGAGCTTACCTTGCGCATCGGTGCCGACGGAGTCCGCCGCGATCTGACCCAGCGGGCGGCCGACGCCGCGCTCGCCCATGCCGGAGATCATCGCGCGCTCGTGCTGGAGCAGATATTTTGCGACGTCCCAGCCGCGATTGACCGTGCCGACCACATGCGATTTCGGCACGCGCACGCCGTCGAAGAAGGTTTCGCAGAACGGCGAATAGCCGGAGATCAACAGGATCGGCTTGGTCGAGACGCCTTTCGAGGCCATGTCGAACAGGATGAAGCTGATGCCGTCGTGCTTCTTCGCGGCAGGATCGGTGCGCACGAGGCAGAAGATCCAGTCGGCGTAGTTGGCATAGGACGTCCAGATCTTCTGGCCGGTGATGATGAAATCGTCGCCGTCGCTTTCGGCGCGGGTCTGGAGCGAAGCGAGATCGGAGCCGGCATTCGGCTCGGAATAGCCCTGGCACCAGCGGATCTCGCCCGCGGCGATTTTTGGCAGATGCTCTTTCTTCTGGGCCTCATTGCCGTATTTTAGGAGCGCCGGCCCAAGCATCCAGATGCCAAAGCTCGACAACGGCGGACGCGCGCCGATTTTCGCCATCTCCGCACGCAGCACCTTGTGCTCGGCAGCGCTTAAGCCCCCGCCGCCATATTCCTTAGGCCAATCCGGCACGGTCCAGCCCTTGTCGCGCATGCGCTCGAACCAGATACGCTGCGGCTCGGACGAGAATTTTGCGTTGCGTCCGCCCCAGTAGACGTCGGCATCCGACGTGGCGGGCTTGCGCATTTCCGGTGGGCAATTGGCTTCCAGCCAGGCGCGCGTCTCGTTGCGGAATGTTTCGAGCTCGGCGTTTTCAGTTTCGCTCATGGTCGTTTCCATCATCTAAGTTTGGCAGCGACTCTGGGCCAAGCTCCCGCGGAATTCAACCACTTCCGCGAACCGCAATCGGCTATAGTCGCGGCGACGACGGTGCTTGAAAACAAAGAGGAAACGACCATGCGCCTGACACTTCTTTCGCCTGGCGAAATGAACGAGAGCCAGCGGCAGACCTATGATGAGTCCATTGCCGGCAAGCGCGGCAAGCCGCCGGCGCCGATGATGGCTTGGCTGAGCAGCCCCGAGATGGCGCGGCACGCCACGCGGCTCGGCGAAGTCCTGCGCTTCGATACGATATTTCCCGCCAAGCTATCGGAGATCGCGATCCTGGTGACGGCGCGGCACTGGACTGCCCATTACGAATGGTACGCGCATAAGCGCCTCGCGCTCGCCGGCGGCATGGACCCCCAAATCATCGAGGCGATCCGCGATCGCCGCACGCCCGAATTCGAGGATCCCAAGGGGAAGATGATCTACGATCTCGCGAAGTCGCTGCACGAGGGCCACGGCGTCGAGAAAGGTCTCTACGACGAGGCCGTAAAGCTGCTCAGCGAGCGCGGCGTGGTCGAGGTGATCGGGCTGTGCGGCTATTACACGCTGGTGTCGATGACGCTGAACACGTTCGAGTTCGGACTTCCCGAGGGAGAAGTGTCGGAGCTTGCCTAGTTTCCCATCCGGAAACGATGGGTTTCGAGATGGGCAATGGCACGGTCCGGCGGTTCGCCTTATGTGGAGCTCAGCAACGGAGCATTCACATGTCGCAACACCAGCCCGTCCATGCCGGCACACGGATCGGTCATGTCCATCTCAAGGTCGCCGACCTCGATCGCGCACTCGGCTTCTATTGCGGCGTGCTCGGCTTCGAGCTGATGCAGCGGATGGGCTCGGGCGCCGCCTTCATCGCGGCCGGCGGCTATCATCACCACATCGGGCTCAACACCTGGGAAAGCAAGGGCGGCTCGCCGCCACCGCCGGGCACGACAGGACTGTTCCACACCGCGATCCTCTATCCGACGCGGCCAGCGCTGGCGGATGCCTTGCACCGAGTGCTCACGGCGGGGATCGCGCTTGATGGGGCGAGTGATCACGGCGTCAGCGAGGCGCTGTACTTGCGCGACCCGGATCAGAACGGCGTCGAATTGTATTGGGATAAGCCGCGGGAGCAATGGCCGTTCGGGCCGGATGGGAAGCTTGCGATGTTCACCAAGCGGCTGGATGTGGAGGGGTTATTGCGGGAGCGAGAAACGTGATGCCGTAGGGCGGATTAGCGGAGCGTAATCCGCCATGCCTCAGCGAATGCGGAGCTAAATTGGCGGATTACGCTTCGCTAATCCGCCCTACGAAACGTTTCCCCCGAACCATGATCAACGCCGCGGCCGCCAGCTCCAGGGCGATGCAGAGATAGAACGGCAGCGCGTAGCCGCCGGACCAATCGCGCAGCGCCCCCACGATTCCCGGGCCGAAGGCGTAGGTGACCTGGTTGATCGCGGTGTTGAGGCTGATCAGCACGCCGAACGAGGCGCTGTCGAACTCCCGCTGCACGATCAGCGACGGCAGCGTGATGAGATTGCCGACAGAGAAGCCGAACAACGCGCAGGCGGCGATCAGCACGTAGTCATTGTGCAGGTTGATGACGACGACAAGCGCCACCGCCTGGCTCAGGAACGACAGCGCCGAGGCCAGCCGCTGGTTGAGGCGGTCGATCACCAGCGAGAACAGCACGCGGCCGACCACGGCCATGGCCGTGAGCACGGCGACGGCGACCGCTGCCCGCTCGCGGCCGATCACGGGATCGAGGAACGAGATCAGGTGCACGATGAAGCCGACCTGCGCGAACAGCACCAAGGCAAAGGCAATCGTCACTGTGAGGAAGCCGACGTCGCGCATCGCCTGCGCGCGGATCTCCGTCGCGGATTTTGGTTTCGGCTTCGTCGCGGCATGCCAGCCTTGAAGATCAGGCGGACGGCCGACGAGAATGAGGATCACCGGCAGCAGCAGGACCAGCATGGCGCCGGCCGTGGCGTACATCGCGCTGGCGAAGCCGATATGGCCGATCAGCATCACCAGCACCGGCACGCCGACGATGCCGCCGAAACTGGCGCCGTTCAGCGCGAGGCTGATCGCCATGCCGCGCTTGGTGTCGAACCACAGGCTGATCGTGTTGGTGATCATCGCAAGGCTGGTGCCGGCCCAGCCGAAGGCGAGCACGGCATTGGCGAGGTAGAGCTGCCAGGGCTCGCGCACCGCGCCGATCGCGATCGCGGCCGCCGCCATCGCCAGCGTACCGGCGATCAGGCTGAGACGCGGACCGTATTTCCTTACGGCCTCGCCGACGAAGACGACAAGCAGCGCACCGAACAGATAGAAGAACGTGGTGCCGGCGGAGATCAGCGAGGTGGGCCAGCCCCGCGCGCGCTGGAGCTCGGCGACATAGACGCTCTGCCCGTAGAAGCCGAGCCCCCAGCCGAAGGTCGCCAGCAGGAAGCAGACCGCGACGATGCGCCAGCCTTCGTAGCGGAGCGAGGATTCGTCGATCTGCGCGGTGGCGCGGGGATTGTCGAGCATTTGCGCTGGTCCTTCGTTGCCCCCACGAGCGCCGTGCGTCACGCCCGTCTCTTGATGACGAGCATCATGTAACAACCGTGCGTCCGAAAATCACTTCGACCGCGGTCGAAGCATCAACGTTGCTGACAGGCTCCTGCCAACCTATTCAGCATGATCTTATCGGAAAACCGCTGCACACTTTTCCGGATCATGCGTCAAATCGCATCCGGGAACTCGCCCATCGCGGCGTCCAGCCGCGCCTTGCGGCGGCGGGCCCAGGAGGCCAGCGAGAGCACGGCGAGGCCGAGCAGGACAGGCGGAAACACCACCATGTTCACCGCCGACCAACCGTAATTGGCGAGCAGCTGCCCGGAGGAGAACGAGCCGATCGCCATCATGCCGAACACCAGGAAATCGTTGAAGGCCTGGACCTTGTTGCGTTCCTGCGGACGGTGCGTCTCCAGCACCAGGGCGGAGGCGCCGATGAAGGAGAAATTCCAGCCCACGCCGAGCACGATCAGCGTCGCCCAGAAATGCATCGCGGTGATCCCGGACAGGCCGATGCCGGCGGCGCCGGCCTCCAGCAGCAGGCCGGCCGCGACGACCTTCGGGGCGCCGAAGCGCGCGATCAGCGCACCCGTGAAGAAGCTCGGTCCATACATCGCGACGATGTGCCATTGGATGCCGAAATTGGAATCGGAGACGCTGAGGCCGCACATCTTCATGGCGAGCGGCGCCGACGTCATCACCATATTCATCATGGGATAGGAGATGACGCCGCACAACGCGGCTGCGATGAAGCGCGGCTGGGTCACGATGTCGAGCAGCGGCCGTCCGCCATGGAGATCGGCTGGTGCAGGCTTAGGCATGTCGACGCCGGCGACGATGCCCATCGCAACCAGCGCCACCGCGGCCTGCACCAGGAAGCTGAAGGCGAACAGATAAGGCTGCCAGACGTCCATGGTCCATTGCACGAGCTGCGGACCGAGCACGCCGGCGAACACACCGCCCGCCATCACCAAGGACACCGCCTTCGGCCGATAAGCCGCGCTGGCGCCGTCGGCGGCCGCGAAGCGATAGGATTGCGCGACCGCGCCGTAGAGGCCGCCGAGGAAGGTCGCGATACAGAACAGCGCGAACGAGCCATGCAGGATCGCGTAGGACCCCAGAAGGCCGGTGAGCATGCCGAGTCCGGTGCCGACGACGAAGGCGGCGCGGCGGCCGAAGCGGCGCGAGATCGCGCCTGTTGGCAATGTGCCGGCGGCGAGCCCCAGCACGTACATCGACAGCGGAACGGTCGCGAGCGACATGTCCGGCGCGAGCGTCGCGCCGACGATCGAGCCGGTAGCGAAGATCACGGCCGAGTTGGCGCCGGTCAGCGCCTGCGCAGCGGCGAGGCGCACCACATTGGCGCGCACGCGCGAATCGTCGGTGATTTCTGCGGTGGAGGTGACGTCTGACATCGGCATTTCCGCCCCAAGGGGCTCACGGGGCTTTGTTGATTCCCGGCACTATGGAGGGGCGCGGGAGGGCGAGCAACCGGCGCAAACGGACGCGGGCCATGCCCGTGACGCAATCGGACAGATGATAGCGGGCCGCAGCCTTGACGGCTTGCGCTCGATCAAATCCTATCCGCCGCGATCTTCCCGGAGTTTCGCCCATGACCGTCGACGACAGGCCCACGCTCAGTGCTCCCGACGACGATCCCTGGCTCTGGCTGGAGGAGATCGAAGGCACGCAGGCGCTCGATTTCGTCACGCGGCAGAATGAGCTGACGCTCGCGGCGTTCGGCGGCAAGGCCTACGAGCACGACCGTGATCTGCTTGCCGCGATCTACGACCGACCGGACAACATTCCCTATGTGAGCCGGCGCGGCAATGACCTGCACAATCTCTGGAAGGATGCAACCAACCCGCGCGGCCTGTGGCGGCGAACGACGCTTGCCGAGTTTCGCAAAGCCAGTCCCGCGTGGGAGATCATGCTGGATATCGACAAGCTCGCGGCGAGCGAAGGCGAGGACTGGCTGCTGAGCGGGATCGCCAGCGCGCCGGGAAGCTCGCGCGCCATTTTGAGCCTGTCGCGCGGCGGCAGCGATGCGGTGACGCTGCGGGAATTCGATCTCGTGACGAAGAGCTTCGTCGCCGACGGCTTCACGCTGCCGGAGGCCAAGGGCGGCGTCGACTGGCTCGATGCCGACACGCTGCTGCTGTCGAGCGCTCATAGCGAGGGCATGGCGACGAGCTCGGGATATGCGCGGACGGTTCGGCTGTGGCGGCGCGGCCAGCCCGTCGCCCGCGCCGAGGTCGTCGCCGAAACCACTGCCGATCACATGGTGATCTATGGCAGCACTGACGACACCGGGCCGGCGCCGCGGGTTTGGGTCGTCGACCAGATCGACTTCTTCAATCACGCTGTCTGGCTGCGCGACGCGACGGGCGCGATGACGAAGCTCGATCTGCCGACCGGTGTCTGGATGCAGGCCCATGGCGACTGGTTTGCAATGAAGCTGCGCAAGGACTGGGCGGCGGGGGGCGGACCTACGCCACCGACACCGTGCTCGGTATCTCGCTTTCGGCGTTCCTGAACGGCAATCGCGACTTTGCCGTGCTGTTCGAGCCGGCGCCGCGGCGCGCCTTGCAGGGCCTGTTCTGGGCGGCGGGCAAGCTCGTGCTGTCGATCCTCGACGAGCTGCGCCCGCTCTTCGAGATCTGCACGCCATCCGCCAACGGCTGGAGCCGCGCGACGCTTCCCGGCCTGCCGCAGATTGGCGTCGTCGACGTCTGGCCGCTGGATCGGCATGCGAGCGAGAGCAATGGCGACCTGCTCGCCAATGTGCAGGACCCGCTGACGCCGCCATCGCTGCTGCTGATCGAACGGGCCGTCGCGAGCCCGACCGTGCTGAAGCAGGCGCCGAAAACCTTTACCGCCGATGGCCTCGTGGTGACGCAGCATGAGGCGATCTCTGTTGACGGCGAGCGCATTCCCTATGTGCAGACCGGCCCGGCCGGCGAGACCGGCGATGCTCCCGTTTACATGAGCGCCTATGGCGGCTTCGGGCACTCGGTGAAGCCATATTACAACACTTCGCTCGGCAAGCTGTGGCTGGAGCGCGGCGGCACCATTGTGCAGGCGAATTTGCGCGGCGGCGGCGAGTTCGGCACGCGCTGGCACGATGCCGGCCGGCTTGCCGGCAAGAAGCTGTCGCATGACGATTTCGCAGCGGTCGCCGCCGATCTCGTCCGCCGCGGCGTGACGCGCGCGAAGCGCATCGCCGCACAGGGCGGATCGAATGGCGGCATCCTCATCACCAACATGCTGGTGCGATATCCCGAGCGGTTCGGCGCGCTGTTCTGCACCATCCCATTGATCGACATGCGCCGCTACACCAAGCTGCTCGCAGGCGCGAGCTGGATCGCGGAATATGGCGACCCCGACAACCCGGAAGACTGGGAGTGGCTGCAGACCTATTCGGCCTATCACAACGTCAAAGCCGGCCAGCCCTATCCGCCGATCCTGATCGCGACGACGCGGCGCGACGACCGCGTCCATCCCGGCCACGCGCGCAAGATGGCCGCCAAGTTGCAAACGATGGGCTACGAAGCCTGGTTCTACGAGCCGGAAGCCGGCGGCCACGGTTACGGCAAGGACAACAAGGAGCGCGCCGGCTTCGAGGTGCTGGGCTATCGGTTCTTGAAGGAGAAGATCGGGTGGACGGATGGCGACTAGCTTTTGCGGCGCGGACGTCTCCACATCGTCGTGGCCGGGCTTGACGATCTCCTAACGCGCAAACACCAGCGTGAGATTGTTCGCGGGCATCTCGATCGTATCGACGAGGCCGAGGCCCGCCGCGCGCGCAAGTGTCTCGACATCGGCGATGTCGCGCACGCCCCAGTCCGGATTGCCCTCGCGCAAGGACGTGTCGAACACGGCGTTGCTGAGCGCGGTGTGCTTGCCGGCTCGCTTGAAGGGGCCGTAGAGGAACAGTTTGCCGTCGGCGCGCAAGTAGCGGCCGGCGCCGGCGAACAGGCCCTCGGCCACGCTCCATGGCGCGATGTGTATGACGTTGGCGCAGAACACGGCGGCAAGACTGGCCGGCCCCTGCCCGCTTCGCATCTCCGGACACCAGTCCGGATCGGCCAGATCGATGCGCAAGGGACTGCGGACATTGGGCAAGCCGGCATGAGCGCGCCAGGCCTCGATGCTCTTGAGGTGGCGCTGGTTGAGGTCGCTCGGCCACCAGATCAGGCCGGGCGTGTGGCGGGCGAAATGAACCACGTGCTGCCCGGTTCCGCTGCCGAGCTCGACCACGTTGCCGGTCGCGTTGGCGAGATGTTTCTCCAGCGCCGCCCAGATCGGCTCGTGATTGCGATGAAACGCCGGCGCATCGAGCCGTCCATCCGGCTCCACCCGCCCGCCGTCCCTGCCAAATTCGACGACATATTCAGCCAAGTGAGGTCCCCTTGAAAAAACGAGAACGCATTGAAAACAGGATGAGCGCCAAAACGCTCCGGAAACCGCCGGCCCCGCGCCCATTGTGCTTGTTCTTGGGCCAAATCGGTCGAACAAATAATCTCTTCAATTGCAATGCGGAAGATATTAACTCCATTTTGCCCGGTGCATAGTCGCGATTGTCAGGCGATGCCCTTTGTGCTTTGGAACGCGTCTATTTTCCACCGTTTGCGACATCACCATATGCTCGGAATGACGCCTTGACTGCCTTGTCCCGGACATCAGTCCTGTTCCTTCTGCTGACCATTGCCGCCGGCCTCGCCAGCCTGGCGCGGGCGCAGTCCGCGGTGGACGAGGGCCGGAAGCTCGCCTTTGACCGCAGCAAGGGCAATTGCCTGACCTGCCATGTCATCAAGGGCGGCGACCTGCCAGGGACGATCGGACCGGAGCTGAAGGACATGACGGCCAGATACCCCGACCGCAACGAGCTGGTCGCGATCATCTTCGACGAGACCAAGCGCAATCCTCAGACCATGATGCCGCCGTTCGGCCGGAACCGGATTTTGACCGACCAGGAGATCAGCGCGATCGTTGATTTCCTGCAGACACTGTAACGGCCGGCTGCCTAGGAGACTTTCGATGACCACGACCACCGGCCTCCTTGCGACACGGCGCCTGATTCTTCAGGGCGCGGCCTCTGTCGCGCTGATCGGCCTTGGCAACCTGCCGTTTGCGGCCGGCCCGGCGCGCGCGGCGGCGAACGACAAATATCCGGAAGAGGCGTTCAGGCAGAAGAGCGAGGCCGAGGCGATCAAGGCGCTCTACGGCAAGACCGCCGAGCCCTCCGACAAGGTCAAGCTGGATGCGCCCGAGATCGCAGAGAACGGCGGCGTCGTTCCGGTGTCGGTGACGACGACGCTCGACAAGGTGACCTCGATCTCGTTCTTCGTGGCCGAGAACCCGTTGGCGCTGGCCGCGTCCTACAAGATCGCCGAGGGCACGATTCCTGCCGTCGCCAACCGGCTGAAGATGGCCAAGACCACCAAATTGATCGCCATCGTCGAAGCCGACGGCAAGCTCTACAGCGCGACCAAGGAAGTGAAGGTCACCGTCGGCGGCTGCGGCGGCTAAGCGAGGCAATTCGACATGGCATCCAGCATTCGCGTGCGCGCAACGTCCAACGGCGACATCACCGAGGTGCAGGCGCTGATCCAGCACCCCATGGATACCGGCCTGGTCAAGAATCCCAACGGCGAGCTGATCCCGGCGCACTACATCCAGGAGCTGAAGTTCGAATGTAACGGCAAGGACGTCTTCCTCGCCAATTGGGGCACCGCGGTCTCCAAGGATCCCTACGTCAAATTCAGCTTCAAGGGCGCCAAGAAGGGCGACGAGCTCAAGATCTCCTGGACCGACAACAAGGGTGGCTCGGACGCGACCACCGTAAAGATCGCGTGATGAAGACCCGATCTGCCCTCCTGCTTGGCTCGCTCAGCGCCGCGCTCGTCGCGTTCGCACTCACCTCTCCCCGCGTGGTCGCGGCCGACAAGGTCGATCCCGTCGCTGATGCCAAGGCGTTCCAGAACTTCTTCTTCCAAAAATTTCCGAACGTGAAGCACGAGGACTTCGTCAACGGTCCTTATTCCATGAACGAGGATCTGAAGCGGCAGTGGCAGGAGAAGGAGGAATTCCCGCCCTACGAGTTCGCGCTCGAGGCCGGCAAGGAGATGTTCTCGACCCCGTTCAAGAACGGCAAGACCTACGCCGATTGCTTCCCGAACGGCGGCATCGGCATCCGCCAGAACTATCCGTATTTCGACGAGAAGGAAGGCAAGGTCGTCACGCTCGAGCTCGCGCTGAACCGCTGCCGCGAAGCCAATGGCGAGGCGCCCTATTCCTACGTCAAGGACGAGATGGCCTCACTCACGGCCTACATGGCCTACACCTCCCGCGGCAAGCTGATGGACATCAAGATTCCCGATGATCCCCGCGCGCTCGCGGCGTACGAGAACGGCAAGCGCTACTTCTACACCCGCCGCGGCCAGATGAACTTCTCCTGCGCGAGCTGCCATGTGCAGAGCCCGGGCGAGCGCATCCGCGCCGAGATCCTGGCGCCGGCGCTCGGCATCGTCAACGCGATGCCGATCTACCGGTCCGAATGGAGCGGCATGGGCACGACCAGCCGCCGCTTCGTCACCTGCAACAGCCAGACCCGCGCGGTTCCGCTGGAGCCGCAGGCGGACGAATATCGCGACGTCGAATATTTCCTGTCGTATGTCGCCAACGGCCTGCCGATCTCGGGACCGGGAGCACGGCCATGACGCGGACGGCTCTCCTCGCCATGTTGCTCGCGCTGGGCCTCGCGCCGGCGGCACGCGCAGCCACCGAAGCCGACTATAAGGCGGCCTACGCTGCGGCGGAGGCCGCCGCGAAGGAGGCTGCCGGCCTACGCAACCAGTGGACCGTCACCGTCTCGGCGCTGGCGGCGGCCAGGAAGGCGGCCGATGGCAGCGATTTCGACCGCGCGACCGCGGCAGCCAAGGAGGCAGAGGCGCTGGCTAAGGCCTCCATCTTCCAGGCGACATCCGAAAAAGAAGCCTGGAAGGCCATGGAAATCCGCTAAATCGGCCGAGCGGGCGATAAAAATCGCGCTCCAAATTGCTCTTTGAGCATGATCTTGTCGGAAAACTGCTGCACATTTTGCGCTAAAGGCCCTTAGGGTCTGGGTCATGCCTGTGGAACTGTTGCGTTGTCGAGAAGAGGCGCGGAGAATTTGAGATGGCGATCCGCCGCCGCGATTTCCTGAAGAGCGCAGGCCTTGCCGCCGCATCGCTCGGACTGCCGCGGCTCGCGCGCAGCGCCGACACCGCGAGCATCTACGACGTCGAGCGCTTCGGCAATGCGCGCATCCTGCACATCACCGACACGCATGCGCAGCTCAATCCGGTCTATTTCCGCGAGCCCAGCGTCAATATCGGCATCGGCGAGATGGCGGGGCGGCCGCCGCATCTGGTCGGGCGCGCGTTCCTGGAGCGCTTCGGCATCCGCTCCGACAGCGCGGATGCCTATGCCTTCACCTGCTACGAGTTCGAGAAATCAGCGGGCCGTTTCGGCAAGCTCGGCGGCTTCGCCCATCTGAAGACGCTGATCGATCGCCTGCGCAGCGATGCCGGTGAGAAGCATTCGTTGCTGCTCGACGGCGGCGATCTCTGGCAGGGCACGGGGTTGGCCAACGTCACGCAAGGCCGCGACATGGTCGAGGTCGCCAACCTGCTCGGCATCGAGGCCATGACCGGGCATTGGGAGTTCACCTATGGCGAGCAGGCGCTGCGCGACAATCTCGAGCGCTTCAAGGGCGAGTTCCTGGCGCAGAACGTTTTCCTGACTGAGGAGGCGGCATTCAACGACGCCCCCGCCTTCGACAAGTCCAGCGGGCGGGTGTTCAAGCCGTCCATCATCAGGGAGCTCGGCGGACATCGCATCGCGATCGTCGGTCAGGCCTTTCCCTATGTGCCGATCGCGCATCCGAAGCGGTTCACGCCGGACTGGACCTTCGGCATCCGCGAGGAGGAATTGCAGAAGCATGTCGATGCTCTGCGCGGCACCGACAAGGTCGATGCCGTCATCCTGCTCTCGCACAACGGCATGGACGTGGATCTCAAGCTCGCGAGCCGCGTCACCGGCATCGACGTCATCCTGGGCGGCCACAGCCATGACGCCGTGCCGCAGCCGATGCCGGTGAAGAACGCTGGCGGCACCACGCTCGTCACCAATGCCGGCTCCAACGGAAAATTTCTTGGCGTGCTCGATCTCGCCATCGGCAAGGGCAAGGTCACCGACGTCAAATATCATCTGCTGCCAGTCTTTTCCGAGTTGCTGAAGCCGGACCCGGTCATGGCCGAGCTGATCGGCCGGCTGCGCGCGCCGCACGTGACCGACTGGTCGGAGAAGATCGCAACGCCCGACCGCCTGCTCTACCGCCGCGGCAATTTCTCCGGCCCCGTCGACGAGCTGATCTGCACGGCGCTGCGCACCGAGCTCGATGCCGAGATCGCGCTGTCGCCGGGCTTCCGCTGGGGCGTGACCGCGCTGTCGGGCCAGGCGCTGACCATGGAGGATCTGCTGGCGGAAACCGCGATCACCTATCCCGAGACCTATGTGCAGGAGATGACCGGCACACAGATCAAGGACGTGCTGGAGGACATCTGCGACAACCTCTTCAACGCCGATCCCTACTACCAGCAGGGTGGCGACATGGTGCGCGCCGGCGGCCTCAGCTACACCTGCACGCCGGACGCTGCGATTGGCAGTCGCATCTCCGAGCTGAAGCTCGGCAACGGCAAGACGCTCGCCGCCAACCACCGCTACAAGGTCGCGGGCTGGGCCTCGGTCAACGGCCAGCACGGCGCGCCGGTGTGGGATGTGGTCGGAAAATATCTGCGCTCGGGCCGGATGATGCCCGAACGGCTCGGCGCCGGCGTTACGCTGAAAGGCGTCGACGGCAATCCGGGCATTGCAGGACAGGGATGATGCGGCTGCCGATCCTATTCGCGCTTCTGCTGGCGCTGCTCACGTGGACGGCGATGCCGCCGGCGCTTGCGCAGCAAGTACCGCTTCAGGACAAGCCGTTTGCCGAGCACAAGGTCGTGCTTCAGCTCTCCGATGGCGATGCGAAGAAGCAGGCGCTGGTGCTCAGCGTCGCCAACAATCTGTTGAAGGCCTACGACCCCGACAAGATCGCGATCGAGGTGGTGGCGTTCGGTCCCGGCATCGACCTGTTGCTATCAGGCAGCGAGCGTCGCAAGCAGGTCGAGAGCCTGATCGCACAGGGCGTGCGCTTCGACATCTGCCTCAACACGGTCGACACGATGGAGCGGGAGACTGGCAAGCGACCGGAGTTCATCCCGGGCGCGACGCCGGTGCAGGTCGGGGTCGGGCAGATCCTGTTCCTGGTGCAGAACGGTTACACATTGGTCCGGCCGTAGGGTTTGGAGCACGACGTTGCCCCTACTCGATGTCATTCCCCGCGAAAGCGGGGAATCCAGTACGCCGCGGCCCCTCCGTATCCCACGACGGCCTCTGGAATACTGGATCGCCCGCCTTCGCGGGCGATGACCGTGCGCAACAACAATCTTCTATATCTTACTAGCCATGCAGCAAAATACTTCTCCTCTGAACCCATATGGTAGTAGAATCGTCGAAACCAGCCTGCGCCGGGTCCCGCCATGATCTTCCGCCAGCTCTTCGACAGCGTTTCGGGCACTTACAGCTATCTTCTGGCCAGCCGCCCCGGCGGCGAGGCGCTGATCCTCGATCCCGTGCTGGAGAAAGTCGATCGCTACTGCCAGCTGCTGCGCGAGCTCGACCTCAAGCTGGTCAAGGCGGTCGACACACATCTGCATGCCGACCACGTCACCGGGCTCGGCGAGCTGCGCGACCGCACCCATTGCATGACCGTGATGGGCGACCAGACCAAGGCCGACGTCGTTGCCATGCGGGTCGCGGACGGCGACAAGGTGACGATCGAAGGCCTGTCGCTCGACGTGATGTACACGCCGGGCCACACCGACGATTCCTACTCCTACCTGATGGGCGACCGCGTCTTCACCGGCGATACGCTGCTGATCCGCGGCACCGGCCGCACCGATTTCCAGAACGGCTCGTCGCGCGCACAGTACGAGTCGATTTTCAACCGCCTGCTCAAGCTGCCGGACGAGACGATGGTCTTCCCGGCGCACGACTACAAGGGCGACACCGTCTCCACCATTGGCGAGGAGAAGCGTTTCAATCCGCGGCTCCAGGTGCGCTCGGTCGACGAATATATCGAGCTGATGGCCAATCTGAAGCTGCCCAATCCGAAGATGATGGATGTCGCAGTGCCCGCCAACATGCATGTCGGCCTGCATCAGGAGGAGCTCGAGAAAGAGGGCCGCGCACTGAGCGCGACCGAGGCGATCCGCATCCTCGGCCGGCCCGACATCCTGCTGGTCGATCTGCGCGAGAGCAACGAGCGGATGAAGCACGGCATGCTCGAAGGCGCGCTGCACACGCCCTATCAATCCGTCGAGGAGAGCCTCAAGCCCGGCGGCATGCTGCGCGAGGTCGCAGCCGCCACCGGCCGCCGCGTCGTGTTCTTCTGCGCCTTCGGTGAACGCTCGGCGATGGCTGTGGCCGCCGCCAAGGCGGCTGGCCTCGCCAACACTGCCCATATCGCTGGCGGCCTCGACGCCTGGAAAAAGGCGGGCGGGCCGGTGCTGCACTGAACGGCTTGCGCCAGATCAGGTCCTGCACATATGTCCCTGATAGGATCGGATGCAGCATCACCATCCGGGAATGATCATGGCCAAGACCGGGAAGCCGAGCGAGCCGCCCAAGATCATCGAGAGGAAGGCGGAAGATAAGACGACGAAGCCTCCGCCGCCGCGCGAGATCGACGACGACGATTACGAAGACGGCGACATTGCAACGCCAAAGCGCGATCGCTATGGCCCGGATGACGAGCCGTTTTGAGGGGCGTGGCGGACGGGTTGAGTTTGACGGCGCCCTGGCGCCCCACCCTCCGCCGTCGTCCTGTCGAAAGCCAGGACGACGATGTACAGGGATAGCGCCCCTTACGACCCACCCGCGCTACCTGCCATGCGCCTGCGTTCATGGACAAATAACCGCCCTCCCCGATAGTTTGCGCGTCCATCGGGAGTGAAACGGAACTGCAATGGTCGACGTTCTCGCCGCACCGCAGCAAGGCAAGGCGGACAGCGCCCTACGCACGCTGACGGGAATCTCGATCGCGCATTGGGTCAGCCATTTCCATCTGCTGGTGCTGCCGATGCTGTTCCCGTTCCTCAAAGGCCAGCTCGGCGTCGGCTATATCGAGCTCGGCTTCTCACTCACCGTGTTCGCGGTGGTGTCGGGATTGACCCAGGCGCCGACCGGCTATCTCGTCGACCATTATGGCGCGCGGCGCATTCTCTTGGCCGGGCTGGCGCTCGGCGGCTGCGCGCTGATCCTGCTCGGCCTGCATCTCAGTTATGCCTCGCTGATCGCCTGCGCCGTGCTGCTGGGCCTCGCCAACAGCGTCTATCATCCCGCCGATTACGCGATCCTGGCCGAGCACATGGACGAGGCGCGGATGGGCCGCGCTTTCTCGATCCACACCTTTGCCGGCTTTCTCGGTGGCGCCGTCGCACCGGCGATCGTGGCCGCGCTCGTCACGCTGTCCGGCGGCACCGGCGCGCTGATCGCCTCGGGCGCGATCGGTGTCGCCGTGGCGCTGCTGCTGATCGTCATGAACATTCCCGATGCCGGCGCGCACAAGAAGAAGCCCGGCAACGAGAACGCGCCCAAGCAGGCCGTGATCACGCCGGCGCTGATCACCCTGACCGCGCTGTTCATGCTGCTGAGCCTGTCGGTTGCCGGCATCAACAATTTCGGCGTGGTCGCGCTGATGAGCGGCTACGGTGCCTCCTACTCCGCCGCCAATATCGCGCTGACGGCCTTCCTTGGTGCCAGTGCCCTTGGCGTGCTCGCAGGCGGCGTCCTCGCCGACCGGACCGAGCGTCACGGCCAGGTCGCCGCGGCCTGCTTCGCGGTCAATGCGGCGATCGTGCTGCTGATCGCACTGGTCACGCTGCCGGGCTGGGCGCTCACCGCCGCCATGTCGGCCGCGGGCTTCCTCTCCGGGGTGATCGCCCCCTCGCGCGACATGCTGGTGCGCAACGCGGCGCCTGCCGGCGCTGCGGGCCGTGCCTTCGGCATCGTCTCCACCGGCTTCAATCTCGGCGGCATCGTCTCACCGCTGCTGTTCGGCTGGATCATGGACCAGAGCGCGCCGCACTGGGTGTTCGGCGCGTCCGTGATCTTCATGGTGGCGACGGTGGTGCTGTCGCCGTTCACGGAGCGGCGGGCGCAAGCCAAGACGTAGTTTGACATTCAAGCGGCGTCCCGGCGAAGGAAACAACAACAAACGGGAAGAGACACCATGAGCACTCCTGATCTCGTGATCCGCGGCGGCACCGTTGCGGACGGTCGCGGCGGTGAATTGTTCGAGGCGGATGTCGCCATCAGCGGCGGCAGGATCAGCCAAGTGGGGAAGGTCTCGGCCAAAGGAGCAGAGGAGATCGACGCGCGCGGCAAACTTGTGACGCCGGGCTTCGTCGACGTGCACACGCATTATGACGGCCAGGTCACCTGGAGCCAGGACATCACGCCGTCCTCGCAGAACGGCGTCACCACCGCGATCATGGGCAATTGCGGCGTCGGCTTCGCGCCGTGCAAGCCGGCCGATCACACCCGCCTGATCCAGCTGATGGAAGGCGTCGAGGACATTCCCGAGCCGGTGCTGAGCGCCGGCATTCCCTGGACCTGGGAAAGCTTTCCGGATTACATGGACTGGCTGTCGAAGCGCGATTTCGACATCGACGTCGGCGCGCAGCTGCCGCATGCGGCACTGCGGGTCTACGTCATGGGCGAGCGTGGCGCCCGCCGCGATCCCTCGACCGCAGAGGACAACGCGGCGATGGCGAAGCTCGCGGGCGAAGCGGTGCGCTCAGGCGCGCTCGGCTTCTCGACCTCGCGCACGCTCAATCACCGCACCTCGACCGGCGATTTCACGCCGACCTTGAAGGCGGGCGAGGACGAGCTCACCGCGATCGCCGGCGCGATGCATCGGCAGGGCCGCAGCGTGCTGCAATTCGTGCTGGATCTGTCGACCATCCACGAGGACCTACCGATGATGCTGCGGGTGGCGGACACAACGAAGTGCCCGATCTCGTTCTCGATCACTCAGAACGACAAGGCGCCGCAGCGCTGGCGTCAGACGCTGGACGAGATCAATGCCGCCGCGCGGCGCGGCCTCTCCATCACCGCGCAGATCGCGGCGCGCCCCGTGGGTCTGCTGCTCGGGCTCGAACTATCGCGCAATCCTTTCCAGACCCATCCGAGCTACCAGGCGATCGCGCATCTGCCGTTGCAGGAGCGCCTGGCGCGGCTGCGTCAGAGCGAGGTGCGCAAGGCGATCCTGAGCGAGACGGCGACCGCGACCGACGATCCGCTGTTCTTCCGTCCGAACTACGACAAGATGTTCCTGCTCGGCGATCCCCCCGATTACGAGCAGCCGCCGGAGAACGCGCTCGGACCGCAGGCGCGCAAGCAGGGCCGGCAGCCGGAAGAGCTCGCTTACGATGCGATGCTGTCGGACGATGGCCGCGGCATGCTCTACGTGCCGTTCCTCAACTATGCCGACGGCAATCTGGATGCGACGCGCGAGATGCTGATCGATCCGCAATCGGTGCCGGGCCTCTCCGATGGCGGTGCGCATTGCGGCATCATCTGCGATGCCAGCTTCCCGACCTATCTGCTGACGCACTGGACGCGCGACCGCAAGCGCGGCGAGAAACTGTCGATCCCGTTCGTGGTCGCGGCGCAGGCACGCAAGACCGCACTCTCGGTCGGCCTCACCGACCGCGGGCTCATTGCTCCGGGCTATAAAGCTGACGTCAACGTGATCGACTATGACCGCCTGCACCTGCATCCACCGAAGGTGCATTACGATCTGCCGGTCGGAGGACGGCGACTGCTGCAGGACGTCGACGGCTACGAGGCGACGATCGTGTCCGGCGTGGTGACGCGGCGACAGGGCGAGGCCACGGGCGAGCGGCCGGGGAAGCTGATTCGGGGCGCGCAGGGGGCGGCGAACTAGCGCGGCGTTGCCGCTTACCCTCCCCTGGAGGGTAAGACGGAGGCCACTCCTAACTACGTCGGCGACACCGCGCCCTTCAGCGGCGCCGCTTGCGCGGCCGTACCGCCTGTCAGCCTCGCGCGTTCGGTGTTCGGCCAGAGCAGCAGGAGGCCAAGCAAGCCGGAGCCGACCATGATCGCGGCGTTGATAGTGAAGCCGGTCATGTAGCCTTCGAGCGTGCTGCTGGCGTGCTGGATCACGGTGCCCATCACGGCGGGCGCGATGATGCCGGAGAGCGTATAGAGCGCGCCGTAGATCGCGAGGATGGCGCCGCGCTGCGAGGCCGGCGTGAACTCGCCGAGCATCGGCGGGCACACCACATAGATCGCGCCGCACAGGCCGGTTCCGACCACGAGCAAAGTAAGCTGGAGGCCGGCGCCCTGGACGTGCGGCATCATCGCAAGGATCAGGCCGCCGATGACCAGCGGCACGGAGCCGAGCACGCCGCGGGCGACGCGCGTGGTCGAGCCGCGGGCCATCATCAATTGCGAGATCCAGCCCGTGAGCAGCACGATGGTGGCGCCGAAGACCCAGGGCAGAACGGAGATCCAGCCCGCCTGGCTCTGCGAGAAGCCAAGGCCCTTGATGATGAAGGGCGTGAACCAGGTCAGCCCGAGCGACAGCGCCCAATAGGCCCCGAAGGTCGCAGCGACGCAGCCGAGGAAGGTGCGCGAGGTCAGCAGCTGTACGTAGGGAATTTTCGTCTCGCTGACAGCGAGGGCCTGCGTGTCCTCCAGCGGGCCTTCCTTGCCGAGCGCAAGCCAGGCACAGACCCAGATCAGGCCGACGATGCCGAGCGCGCCGAAGGCATAGTGCCAGGAATGGTTGACGATGATCCAGTTCAGCGCCGGCACCGCGATGATGACGCCGAAGGCCGAGCCTTGCGACAGGATCGCGGTCGGCAGCGTGCGCTTCTCGTCGGGGAACCATTTGTAGATCGCGTGCGCGGCGACCGAGAAGGCCGGGCCTTCGCCGGCGCCCAGCACGATGCGGCAGATCAGCAGCGTGGTAAAGGAGACGGTGCCGACCATCGGAAACTGCGTCACCGCCCAGATCACTGCGAGCGCCAGCAGCACCCAGCGCGTCGGCACCTTGTTGACGATGAAGCCGACCACGATGGCGGAGATCGAGAACAGGAAGAAGAACGAGGAGCCGAGCAGGCCAAATTGCTCCGGCGTCAGCTTGAGCTCCGTCATGATCGGCACGCCGGCGAGTCCCACGACGATCTTGTCAGCGAAGTTCACCAGCATGAACAGGAACAGGAGAAAAGTGATCGTCCAGGCGCCTTTCGGCGTTTCGATCGTCTTGCCCGGATTGGGCGTTTCCTGAGCGCTCATCATTCTCCCCGCAGGTCCTTTCGGCACTTTTTTGATTTGGCCGGCTTGGAAGCTAACAACGGCTTCGGGAGCAACGCAACCCGGCATTTCCGGAGCAAGTGTGCTAGCAACAAATTCCATCAATTTTGTTCGGCGCCATTCATCGTGCTGAGTATCAAAGATCTCTCAAAGACTTTCGTCTCCGCCGGCGAGCCGGTCCACGTGCTGCGCGGCGTCAATCTCGACCTCGCGGCCGGCGAACGCGTCGCGCTGACCGGTGAATCCGGCAGCGGCAAGAGCACGCTGCTGCACCTGATCGCAGGGCTCGATGCCGCCGATGGCGGCACGATCCGGCTGGCGGGCGTCGATGTCACCAAGCTGTCCGATGCCGGACGTGCTGAGCTGCGACGCGATCGGATCGGCCTGGTCTTTCAGCAGTTCAACCTGATCCCGAGCCTGTCGGTTGCGGACAATCTCGCCTTTCAGGCCCGGATCGCAGGCCGGCACGATGCAGCCTGGACCAAGGAGCTGACCGAGCGACTCAGACTCGGCAGCCTGCTCAAGCGTTATCCAGAGCAATTATCAGGTGGACAGCAGCAGCGCGTCGCGATCGGCAGGGCACTGGCGACGAAGCCTGCGCTGCTGCTGGCGGACGAGCCGACCGGCAATCTGGACGAAGCCACCGCCGAGGATGTGCTGGCGCTGACGCGCGACCTCGTCGCCCGCACTGGCTGCGGCTTCCTGATGGTGACGCATAGCCTGCATCTGGCAGCGACGCTCGACCGCCACCTCACCTTGCATGGCGGGCGCATCGCATGAGGCGCGCGCTGTGGATCCTCGCCGTGCTGCTGAGCCATTGGCGGCGCCACAAGATGCAGTTCGCAACGCTGCTGATCGGACTGATCGCGGCGACCGCGCTGTGGAGCGGGGTGCAGGCGATCAACCAGCAGGCCCGCAGCGCCTACGACCGCGCCGCGGCGACGTTTGGCGGCGTGCGCACGGCGATGCTGGTCGCGCCTGATGCGGCGACTTTCTCGCAGGAGCTGTTCGTCAAGCTGAGGCGTGCCGGCTGGCCGGTCTCGCCGGTGCTGGAGGGGCGGGTCCAGATCAACGGGCGCTCGCTGCGGCTGCTCGGCATCGAGCCGGTGACGATGCCGGCGGACGTCGGCGACGCTCCGCGCCTTGGCGCTGCGGATCTGAGCAGCTTTGTGACGTCGCCGGGCCAGACGCTGGTGGCGCGGGAGACGCTGACCGATCTGCACGAGAAGGAAGGCGCGACGCCAGCGATCAGCGATGGCGCAAAACTGCCGCCTCTGCGCGTGCTGCCACAGCTCGTGCCCGGCGTTCTGGTGGTCGATATCGGCGTGGCACAGCGGCTCCTCGACAAGCCGGATCAGCTGTCGCGGCTGCTGATCGGCAAGGCGAAGGGCAAGCCCGCGCCGCTGCAAAGCGTCGTCGGTGAGCAATTGCAGCGGGTCGAGCCCGACGCGGAAACGGAGCTGGAGCGACTCACCGACAGTTTTCACCTCAATCTCACGGCGTTCGGCCTGCTGTCGTTCTTCGTCGGGCTCTTCATCGTCAACTCGGCCGTCGGCCTCGCCTTCGAGCAGCGATTGCCGATGCTGCGTACGCTGCGCGCCTGCGGAGCCTCGGCGCGGCTGGTCAACACCGTGCTGGTCGTCGAGCTGGTCGTGCTGGCGCTGGTCGCCGGGCTGATCGGGCTGGTCTGCGGCTATTTCATCGCAGCGGCGCTGCTCCCGGACGTTGCGGCGTCGCTCCGCGGGCTCTACGGCGCGCAGATCCCGGGGCAGCTCGTGCTGCGGCCTGAATGGTGGCTGGCCGGCATCGGCATCAGCATCGCCGGCGCGCTGGTGGCGGCTGCGACCAGTCTGATCAAGGTGATCAGGATGCCCGTGCTGGCGACTGCGCAGCCGCGCGCCTGGCAGCAGAGGCAGCGCCGCTGGCTGGTCTTGCAAAGTGCTGCCGCATGCGCGGTGTTCGCAGTCGCGCTGCTCTTGCTGCACTATGGACAGACGCTGATCGCAGGCTTTGGCGTGCTGGCCGCGCTGATGCTCGGCGCCGCGCTGATCCTGCCGGCCTTCCTCGATATCATCCTCCTCGCAGGCCAGCGCGTGGCGCGAGGGCCACTCGCGCTGTGGTTCTGGGCCGACAACCGGCAGCAGCTCTCTGGCCTGTCGCTGGCGCTGATGGCGCTGCTGCTCGCGCTCGCCGTCAATGTCGGGGTGTCCACCATGGTGGAGACATTCAGCCGGACCTTCATCGGCTGGCTCAATGGACGGCTGGCGCCCGACGTCTACATCAGCGCCGCCGACAATGCGCAAGGCCTTGCGATTCGAAACTGGCTGCGTGAGCGCAACGATGTCCAGGCAGTCCTTTCCGGCGGACGTGCCGAAGCGCAAGTCCAGGGCCAGCCGGTGGAGTTGCTCGGCCTGCCTGATCATGCGCTTTATCGCGAGCGTTGGCCGCTGCTGGAGGCCGCACCGCGCGCCTGGACGCGGCTCGTGCCAGGCAATGCCGCCTTCATCAGCGAGCAGCTGAGCCGCCGGCTGAATATCCGTCTCGGCGACGTCATCGCGGTGCCGGCGCCGGGTGGGACCTGGGAGTTCGACATCGTCGGCATCTATGCCGATTACGGCAATCCCAAGGGACAGCTCGCGGTCAATGTCGCGGCGCTGATCCGGCACTTTCCGCAGACGCCACAGACGCGCATCGGCCTGATCGTCGCCAAGGAGAACATCCCGGGCCTGATCGCAGCCTTGCAGAAGCAATTTGCGCTCGACGACCGCAGCGTCGCCGACCAGGCCTCGGTGAAGGCGGAATCGATACGCATCTTCAACCGCACCTTTGCGGTGACCTCCGCGCTGAATGCGTTCACGCTCGGCGTCGCCGGCATCGCACTGCTGACCAGCCTGCTGACGCTGGCCAATTCACGCCTGCCGCAGCTCGCGCCGCTCTGGGCGATTGGCCTCCCCCGGCCGCGCCTGGCCGCGATCGAGCTGACCAAGACGCTATCGGTCGCACTGTTCACCGCGCTGCTGGCGGTGCCGCTCGGCCTCCTCGTGGCATGGTGCCTCATCGCGATCGTCAACGTGAAGGCGTTTGGTTGGCGGCTGCCGTTCCACGTGTTTCCGCTGCAACTGGTCGAGCTGGTCGCGGTCGCGCTGCTCGCTTCGCTGATCGCCGCGCTGCTGCCGATGATCCGGCTGGCGCGGATGCAGCCAGCGAGCCTCGTCAAGGTGTTCGCCAATGAGCGCTGACGCGATTTCCCGACGTGCATTCGCCGGCGCCCTTGCCGCGCTCGCCCTTTCGCGCCGCGCAGGCGCGCAGGGCTATGCCGGTCTCGGCGAGACCGCCGACGGCTTTGCCAAAGTGATGCCGGGAAAGCTGTTCAGCTTCCCTGGAGATCACGGGCCGCATCCGGAGTTTCGCATCGAGTGGTGGTATCTCACGGCGAATCTCGTCGATTCCAGCGGCGCGGCATGCGGTCTGCAGTGGACGCTGTTCCGCCAAGCGGCCCAGCCGGGGCCGCAAGGCGAAGGCTGGGCCAATCAGCAAGTGTGGATGGGACATGCGGCGGTGACGCGTGCCGACACGCACCGCTTCAGCGAGACATTTTCGCGTGGCGGCGTGGGACAGGCCGGCGTCATAGCCAAGCCGTTCGAGGCCTGGATCGACGCCTGGGAAATGAAGTGCGTCGAGCGCACCGATGATCGCACACTGGCCCCGTTGACACTGAAGGCGTCCGGTGCCGATTTCAGCTACGCGCTGACGCTGGAGACGGAGCGGCCGGTGGTGCTGCAAGGCGACCGCGGCTACAGCCGCAAGTCGGAGCGCGGACAGGCGTCCTACTATTACAGCCAGCCGTTCTACCGCGCGCGCGGCACGCTCAGCATCGACGACAAGGCGGTCGATGTCTCGGGCCAGGCCTGGTTGGACCGCGAATGGAGCAGCCAGCCGCTCGAAGCCGACCAGACCGGCTGGGACTGGCTGTCGCTGCATCTGGCGTCCGGCGACAAGCTGATGCTGTACCGGCTGCGGCAGAAGGACGGCCAAAACTATCCGTTCGGCAATTGGATCAACGCCGCGGGCGACACGCAGATGATTGCGGGCGACGATATCCAGATGAGTCCCAAGGCGACGGTGGACATTGCGGGGCGCAAAGTGCCGGTGGAATGGCAGATCGCAATTCCCTCGCGATCGTTCTCGATCGCCTGCAAACCGCTGAATCCGAAGGCCTGGATGGGGACCGGCTTCTCCTATTGGGAAGGGCCGATCAGCTTTGCCGGCACGCATGACGGCGTTGGCTATCTCGAGATGACCGGCTATTGAAGCGCGATCTCTTCGAGGGACTTGCGATGTATCATCTCACCGCTCTCGTCACGCTGCTGGCGATCGCATTTTACTTCTTCACCGCCGTCAACGTGTCGCGCTTGCGCACCAAGACCGGTGTCAAGGTGCCAGCGATGGCGGGGCATCCGGATTTCGACCGCGCCTTCCGCATCCAGACGAACACGCTGGAATGGATGCCGATCTTCCTGCCGGCGCTCTGGCTGTTCGCGGCCTATATCGGTGATGCCATGGCGGCCGGGATCGGCGCGGTCTGGATCATCGGCCGCATCGTCTATTTCATCGGCTATTCGCAGGCGGCCGCCAAACGCGGCACGGGTTTTGCGATCCAGGTCCTCGCTGCGCTTGTCCTGTGGGTCGGTGCACTGGGGGCGGTGGTGTTGCGGCTGGTGAAGTAAACCACGGCATCACACGGCTCGTGTCCCGGGCGCGGTGCAGCGTGGTAACGCTGCGCCGCTGAACCGGGACCGAGTCTGGCCTTCACGCCCGGAGAGGCGTGGGTCCCGGCTCTGCGCAGCAGCGTTTCACGCTGCTGCGCGTCCGGGACACGAGAGCCTCACTTCGTCAGCGGGCAGCCGCTCTCCTTGGCGGTGAAGAAGGCCTTGTCGCCGGGGACGGTGGCGAGCAGCTTGTAATAGTCCCAGGGCTTCTTCGATTCGGAGGGCTTCTTGACCTCGAACAGATACATGTCGTGGACCATGCGGCCGTTCTCGAGCACCTTGCCACCTTGCGCGAAGTCGTCGTCGACCGGCAGCTCCTTCAGCTTCTTGGCGACGGCATCCGGATCCTTGGTGCCGGCGGCCTTCACCGCCTTGAGATAGCTCAGCGTCGCCGAATAGGTGCCGGCCTGGATCATGTTCGGCATCCGCCCCGTGCGCTTGAGGAAGCGCTCCCCGAGATTGCGCGACCTGTCGTTGACGTCCCAGTAGTAGGCTTCGGTCAGCACCAGGCCCTGCGCGGCCTGCAAGCCGAGGCCGTTGACCTCGGCAAGCGTCATCAGGAGGCCCGCGAGCTTCTGGCCGCCGGCGACGATGCCGAACTCGGAGGCCTGCTTGATCGAGTTGGTGGTGTCGAGGCCGGCATTGGCGAGGCCGACGATCTTCGCCTTCGAGCTCTGCGCCTGGAGCAAGAAGGAGGAGAAGTCCGAGGAGTTGAGCGGCACGCGCACCGAGCCGACCACCTTGCCGCCATTGGCGGTGACGATCTCGCTGGTGTCTTTTTCCAGCGCATAGCCGAAGGCGTAGTCGGCGGTCAGGAAGAACCAGGTGTCGCCGCCGGCCTTGGTCAGCGCACCGCCAGTGCCGACGCCGAGCGCGCGGGTGTCGTAGGCCCAGTGGAAGCCATAGGGCTGGCAAGCATCGCCTGTCAGACGCGAGGTCGCGGCGCCGACGACGATGTCGATCTTCTTCTTTTCCTTGGACAGCTCGTGGATCGCGAGCGCAACCGAGGAGGTCGTCAGCTCCGTGATCATGTCGACGTTCTCGACGTCGTACCAGCGCCGCGCGATCGAGGCGGCGAGATCCGGCTTGTTCTGGTGGTCGGCGGTGACGAGCTCGATCTTCTGGCCGAGCACCTCGCCGCCAAAATCCTCGATGGCCATCTTGGCGGCCTCGACCGACCATTTGCCGCCGTAATCGGCATAGACGCCGGACTGGTCGTTGAGGATGCCGATCTTGACGCCCTGCGCCGAGGCGGGAACCGCAATCAGTACGGCTGACGCCGCTGCGGCCCAAAGTGCTGATTTCATATGTTTAACTCCCAGCAGTCTTCTGTGAAATCGCGCGGATAGTAGTGAAGAACCCCGCACGTGCCCATCGATTTCATGTTGGTCGTTAGTATGGAGGGTGGGCGCTAAATCCTCGGCTCTGGTCCCGGACAAGCACGCCCTCAAGCGCGCGCCGATCCGGGACGACGGCGGAGAGTGGTGCGCGATTGTGGCCGTCTGACCGTCGTCATCCCACCGCCGCCGGCTTGTCCCTGCGTCCCTCGGCCAGGTTCCGCACCACCACATAGAAGATCGGTGTGAACAGAAGCCCGAACAGGGTGACGCCGATCATGCCGAAGAACACCGCGACGCCGACGGCCTGCCGCATTTCGGAGCCGGAGCCGCTCGAGATCACCAGCGGCAGCACGCCGAGGATGAAGGCGAAGGACGTCATCAGGATCGGCCGCAGGCGCAGGCGACAGGCCTCGATCACGGCCTCCAGCCGCGACTTGCCCTCGTTCTCGATATCGCGCGCGAACTCGACGATCAGGATCGCGTTCTTGGCCGCCAGCCCCACCAGCACGACGAAGCCGATCTGGGTGAGGATGTTGACGTCCTGGCCCATGATGCGCACGCCGACGGTGGCGGCCAGCAGGCACATCGGCACGATCAGGATCACCGCGAACGGCAAGGTCCAGCTGCCATATTGTGCGGCGAGCACGAGATAGACGAACAGCACGCAGATCGGGAACACGAGCAGACCCGCATTGCCGCCGGTAATCTGTTGATAGGACAGATCGGTCCATTCGAAGGTGAAGCCGCTCGGCAAGTTATCGTTCGCGAGCTGCTTGATGGTGTTGAGCGCGGTGGTCGAGCTGGTGCCCGGCGCGGGTTCGCCCTGCAGCTCGGACGCCGCATAGAGATTGTAACGCGCGACGCGGTCGGGGCCCGAGACGTCCTTGAACTCGACCACGCTGCCGAGCATCACCATGTCGCCGGAGGCGTTGCGCGTGCGCAGCCGCGCGAGGTCGCTCGGCTCCTTGCGGTAGGGGAAATCGGCCTGCGCCGTGACGTGATAGGTGCGGCCGAACAGGTTGAAGTCGTTGACATAGTTCGATCCGAAATAGGTCTGGATCGTTTCGTTGATGTTCGAGATGGGCACACCGAGCTTCTGCGCCTTGGTGCGGTCGATGTCGACGAAGAGCTGCGGCGTGTTGGCCGAGAACGGCGAGAACACCGTGGGGCCGAGCAGCAAGGGCGATTTGCGCGCCGCGGCGACCAGCTCGTCGGTCGCGGCCGCGAGCATTTCGGGCCCGCGACCCTGGCGATCCTGGATGCGGATGGTGAAGCCGCCGCCGGTGCCGATGCCAGGCACGGCCGGCGGCGGAATCACGATGATGAAGGCGCCCTGGATCGCGGACAGGCGCTTGCGCAGCTCGACCGTGATGGCGTTCGCAGACAATCCCTTCTTCATTCGCGCCTCGGGCTCGTCGAACACCGGAAACAGCGCCGCCGCATTGCCGGCCTGGGTGCGCGTCGCGCCGGAGAAGCCGGCAAAGGCCGCGACGCGGACGATGCCCGGCGTATCCAGCGAGATCCGCTCGATCTCGCGCACGACCTCGGTGGTGCGCGCCAGTGAGGCCGCGCCGGGCAATTGCACGGATATGATGACGTAGCCGCGATCCTGCGCGGGTATGAAGCCCTGCGGCGTCGTCACGAGCAGCCAGCCGGCGCTGCCGATCAGAACGACGTAGACCAGGAGCATCACGACGGAGTGCCGGATCACGAAATTGGCGAGACCGGCATAACCGTGCGCCAACCGGTCGAACACTCGGTTGAACACGCCCGTAAAGGCGTTCCAGCCGCGCGCAATGACATTCCAGGCGGCGGGCGGTCTCTTCTCCTCGTGCGGGGTGAGGATCAGCGATGCCAGTGCCGGCGACAGCGTCAACGAGCAGAAGCAGGAGATCGCGGTCGCAACCGCGATCGTGACGGCGAATTGCTGGAAGAACTGCCCGGAAATGCCGCCGAGGAATGCGGTCGGCACGAACACCGCGCAGAGCACCAACGCGATCGAGACCAGCGCGCTGCCGACCTCTTCCATCGTCTTCAGCGCGGCGTCGCGCCGGCTCATGCCGTGCTCGAGGTGGCGCTCGACATTCTCCACCACGACAATGGCGTCGTCGACCACGATGCCGACGGCGAGCACGAGACCGAATAGCGTGAGATTGTTGATGGAGAAGCCCAGCGCCGCCATCACCGCGAACGTGCCGACCAGCGAGACCGGGATGGCGATGATCGGAATGATCGCCGGCCGCCATCCCTGCAGGAACACCAGCACCACGATCACCACGAGCAGCATGGCCTCGTAGATGGTCTTGATCAGCTCGTGGACGGACTGCGCGATGAACTCGGTCGGGTTGTAGCCGATATTGTAGTCGAGACCCCTGGGGAAGCTCTCCTTGAGAGTCGTCATGGTGTCCGAGATATTCTTGGCCGTCGCGAGCGCGTTCGACCCCGGCCGCTGCGTCACCAGCATGGCAACCGCGGATTTCCGCAGCAGGAAGCTGTTCGTGCTGTAGGACAAGGCCCCGAGCTCGATGCGGGCAACGTCGCGCAGGCGCACGATCCGGCCGTCTGAGCCCGCCTTGATCAGGATGTCCTCGAACTGCTTCTGATCCTTCAAGCGGCCCGTGAAGGTGAGGTTCGGCTGGAAGGCGCGGTCGGCGATCGGCGGCTCGGCGATCTGGCCGCCCGCGATCTGCACGTTCTGGGCGCGGATCGCCGCCAGCACCTCGGCCGATGTCAGGCCGAGATTGGCGATGCGGTCGGGATCGAGCCACAGTCGCATCGAATAGTCGCGCGCGCCGAAGATCTGGATGTCGCCGACGCCGTCGAGGCGCAAGAGCTGGTCGCGGACTTGAAGCAGCGCATAGTTGGAGATGTAGAGCTGGTCGAAGGTGTCGTCCGGCGACAGCATGAACACGACCATCAGGATGTCGGGCGAGTTCTTGCGCGTGGTGACGCCGTTGCGCTGCACTTCCTCCGGCAGGCGCGGCTGCGCGATGGCGACGCGGTTCTGTACCAGCACCTGGGCCTTGTCGAGATCGGTGCCGAGCTTGAAGGTGACGGTGATGGTGAGCTGGCCGTTCGAGGTGGCCTGGCTGTAGAGATACAGCATGTCCTCGACGCCGTTGATCTCCTGCTCGATCGGAGCTGCGACCGTGTCGGACACGGTCTGCGCGGAGGCGCCGGGGTATTGCGTGGTGACGACGACCGTCGGCGGCACCACTTGCGGATATTCGGAGACCGGCAGCGTGGTGTAGGCCAGCGCGCCGACGATCAAGAGCACGATCGACAGCACCATCGCCAGGATGGGCTGGTTGATGGAGAGACGGCCAAGATTCATGACTTGCCACCGGCCGGGGCTTGCGCGGTCTGCGGGGCGACCTTGGCGCCGACACGGGCGCGCTGGATGCCGTTGACGATGACGCGGTCCTCCGCCTTCAAGCCTTCGCGGATCACGCGCAGGCCGTCGTCGAGCGGCCCGAGCACCACGGGACGCGCCTCGACAGTGTCATCAGGTTTGACCACGAACACGATCTTGCGGGACTGATCGGTCGCGATCGCAGCGTCGGGGATCAGCAGCGCCTCGTAGGGCGCGCTGCCGATCAGACGGACGCGACCGAACTGGCCGGGCAGGATCGAGAGGTCGGTGTTCTTGACCACGGCGCGGCTGCGCAACGTGCCGGTCGAGACGTCGAGGCGGTTGTCGAGGAAGTTGACGGCGCCCTCACGCGACGGCTTGGTCTCGCCTGCCAACGTTACCTGCACCGGATTTGCGGTGTCGCGCGAGCTTGGGCGCCGTCCTTCGAACCACAGCTTGCTGTATTTGATGAAGGTCGCCTCATCCATGTCGAAATAGATGTAGATCGGATCCAGCGTGACGATCGACGTCAGCAATGTCGACGTTCCGCTATCGCTGCCCTGCACGAGGTTGCCGGGGCTGACGAGGTGGCGGCTGACGCGGCCGGTCAGCGGCGCCGTGACGTGCGTGAACTCGATGTTGAGCTTGGCGGCCTTCAGCGCGCCCTCGGCCTGCTTCTCGGCAGCGTGCGCGGCCTGCAAAGCCTGGCGGCGCTGATCGACGACCTGCTCGGAGACCGCGCTGGTCTGCACCAGGCTGAGGCCGCGATCGAGCTCGCGCTTGGCAAGCTCGACCTTGGCGCGCGCGTCGGAGAGCTGCCCTTCCGCCTGCGCGGCGACGGCTTCGAACGGACGCGGGTCGATCACGTAGAGCAGATCGCCCTGCCGCACGATGGCGCCATCCTGGAATTCGACCGAATTGACGAAGCCGCCGACCCGCGGGCGCACCTGCACCTCCTCGACCGCCTCGAAGCGGCCGGTGTATTCGTCCCAATCGGTGACGGTGCGCTTGACCGGCTGGGCGACAGTGACTGGCGCCGGCGGCGGGGCGGCGGCCTGTGAGGCCGGTTTGTCGCAGCCCGCGAGCGCGAATGCCGCGATGAGGAGCCCGGCCATGGCGCCATGCCGCCACTGGACGAAGTCGTGCTTTTTGACAGGTCGCTCGCTTCCGTCCGGTCCGCCCATCCCTGTCCTCGCATCAAAAGCCGCGGCAAATGCAGGGTACGCGCCTGCTCGCGGGCGACACAAGATGGGCGGCAATGATGAACACTTCAAGACCAATGCGCGTGCAATGCTCCGCCGGGGCGCCTGACCGGATGGCGGGTTGACACGACTTGTTCGCCTCTCCTCGCCTGCGGGGGGACGGGCGGAGGAGAAGCAAGGGCGGATCAGCGTCTTCGCACATGACGGGCAAGGCGGCCTCGGCTAGGATACTCCAACAAAAACAAGAGGAATTGTCCGGGGAGGACAGGCGTGCACCAGGGACGTGTCGTTTACGGCGCGATCGAGGAGGTCGTGTTCGGCCATCCGGCAGCCGAGGCCATCGTGGCGCAGATGGACCGGCTGGGAACGCGCCGCGCCTTCCTGATGGTCTCCGGCACGCTCAACCGGCAGACCGACGAGATCACAAGAATCAAGCAGGCGCTCGGCGCACGCTGCGCCGGACTGTTCGACGCGATGCCGGCGCACACGCCGCGCGAAGCGGTGATCGCCGCCACTCGCGCGGCGCGCGAAGTTGACGCCGATCTGATCGTCACCGTCGGCGGCGGCTCCATCACCGACGGCGCCAAGGCGGTGCAACTCTGCCTTGCGAACGGCATCGACGACATCGAGGGTATCGACCGCATTCGCGTCCACAAGAGCGCCGCGCCGCAGATGAACGCACCCGTCGTGCGGCAGATCAGCGTGCCGACCACGATCGCCGGCGGCGAGTTCAGCGCGATCGCCGGCGTCACCGACCGAGCTGCGCATGTGAAGCAGATGCTGCGGCATCCGCTCACGGTGCCGCGGGCAACCATCCTCGACCCCGCCATCACCGTCCACACGCCGGAATGGCTGTTTCTATCGACCGGTATCCGCGCCGTCGACCACTGCGTGGAAGCGATCTGCTCGCGCGAGACGCATCCCTATGCCGACGCGCAATCGGTCAAGGGCCTCGCCATGCTCGGCGACGCGCTGCCGCGGGTGAAGGCGGACCCCGCCGATCTCGACGCGCGCATGGACGCGCAGATCGGCACCTGGCTGTCGATGGGTGCGCTTTCCGCTGGCGTTCCCATGGGCGCGAGCCACGGCATCGGCTACGTGCTGGGCGGGGCCTTCGATGTCCCGCATGGCTACACCTCCTGCGTCATGCTGCCGGCGGTGATGCGCTGGAACGCGCGCGACAATGCCGAGCGCCAGATGATCGTCGCCGCCGCAATGGGCTATCCCGGCCGGAACGCGGCCGATGTGCTCGATGCCTTCATCCGCTCGCTCGGCATGCCGCGCAGCCTCGCCGACGTCGGCGTGTCCCCGGAGCATTTCGATGGCATTGCGGAACAAGCGATGCGCACGAACTGGATTCCGCGAAATCCGCGCAGGATCGAGGGCCCCGCCGATGTGCGCGAAATCCTACTTCTTGCCGCATGATTCCAAGCCGGAGGACTGATGTACCCAGGTCAGCATGCCCGCCTACGCCCGCTCCAGCCCGCCTTCATCATGGCTTCGACGGGCGAGGCCGTCACCTATCGCGAGCTGGAGGCGCGCAGTAACCGTCTCGCGCATCTGTTCCGGAAGCACGGCCTGAAGCGGCTCGATCATTACTCGATCTTCATGGAGAACAATGCGCGCTATCTGGAAGCCTGCGGCGCGGGCGAGCGGTCCGGCCTCTACTACACCTGCATCAACTCGTTCCTGACGCCGGGCGAGCTCGCCTATCTCCTGGTCAACAGCCAGTCCAGGATCCTGATCACGTCGGTGGCCAAGCTCGACATCGCGCGCGAGGCGATCCAGGCCTGTCCCGAGGTCAAGCTCTGCATCGTCGCCGATGGCCCCGGCGAGAGCGACCGCATCGTCGGCCTTGCCGAGGTGACCGCCGGCCTGCCGGCGACGCACATCGCCGACGAATGGCTCGGCACTGCCATGCTCTATTCGTCGGGCACGACCGGACGGCCCAAGGGCATTCTGCGGCCGCTGCCCGAGGAGCCGCCGACGCACAATCTGCCGCTGTTCGATTTCCTGACCAAGCTCTGGCACTATCGCGAGGGCATGGTCTATCTGTCGCCGGCCCCGCTCTATCATTCCGCGCCGCAGGCGGCCGTGAATCTCACGATCCGCATGGGCGGCACCGTGATCATCATGGAGAGCTTCGATCCCGAGCGCTACCTTCAGCTCGTCCAGCAATGGGGCATCACCCACACCCAGCTGGTGCCGACGATGTTCTCGCGCATGTTGAAGCTGCCGGAGGAGGTGCGAAGCCGCTACGACCTGTCCTCGCTCGAAATCGCGATCCACGCCGCTGCGCCCTGCCCGGCCCTGGTCAAGGACGACATGATCAAATGGTGGGGACCGATCATCCACGAATATTACGGCGCGACCGAAGGGCTGGGCTTCACCGCCTGCAACAGCGAGGAATGGCTCGCCCATCGCGGCACTGTCGGCAAGGTGCTGCTCGGCGATCTCCATATTCTCGACGAGAACATGCAGGCGTGTCCGACCGGCTCGCCCGGCCAGGTCTGGTTCAAGACCGCCACGCCGTTTGAGTATTTCAACGATCCCGAGAAGACCAAGGAGGCGCGCTCGGCCGACGGCAGCATGAGCACGGTCGGCGACGTCGGCTATGTTGACGAGGACCGCTTCCTCTACCTCACCGACCGCGCCACCTTCATGATCATCTCGGGTGGGGTGAACATCTATCCGCAGGAGTGCGAGAATCTGCTGATCACCCATCCGAAGGTCGCCGATGCCGCCGTGTTCGGCGTGCCCAATCCCGACCTCGGTGAAGAGGTGAAGGCGGTGGTGCAGCCGATGTCCGGCGTTGTGCCGGGCCCCGCGCTCGCGGAAGAGTTGATCGCGTTCTGCGCCAAATCGCTGTCGCGACAGAAAGTGCCGCGCTCGATCGACTTCGAGAAGGAACTGCCGCGACTGCCGACGGGGAAGCTCTACAAGAGGCTGCTCAGGGATCGCTATTGGGGGAACAAGGCGTCGCGGATCGTGTGAGGGGCCATCGACAGATTCAGTGTGGTCTCGGCCTAGCGCGCAATTGCGCGCAGGGGCCGGGATCCATGCGTGATCCTCCCCTTCGCACCTGCACTCTCACATGACGGAAGCGTGAAACCCCGCGGCCATCCGTCATCCGAATTGTCGAGGCTTCCTGCGGACTTGCCCGTTGCCTCGCTCCACCTGTCTCGCTATCGTCTGACAAACAGGCCGCAAAGGCCGTTGTCCAGGGAGGATGAGCATGCGGAGCGTGTGGGCGCTCGCCGCAATGGCGGCGCTATCTGTGCTGACGGCCTCGACCACCACGCTGGCTGGCGAGCCCAAGCAGGGCGGCATTATGCGGATGTATCACCGCGACAGCCCCGCCAACGCCTCGATCCACGAGGGCGCGACCTACTCGCTCAACATTCCCTTCATGCCTGTGTTCAACAACCTCGTCATCTACAAGCAGGACGTGGCGCAGAACAGCATGGACAGCATCGTGCCCGAGCTCGCCGAGAGCTGGGCCTGGGCGGGCGATAACAAGACGCTGACCTTCAAGCTGCGCCAGGGCGTGAAATGGCACGACGGCAAGCCGTTCACCTCGGCCGACGTGAAATGCACCTTCGACATGCTGATGGGCAAGGCGCAGCAGAAGTTCCGGCAGAACCCGCGCAAGACCTGGTACGACCAGGTCAACGACGTCTCGACCAGCGGCGACTTCGAGGTCTCGTTCAACCTGAAGCGGCCGCAACCCTCGCTGCTGGCGCTGCTGGCCTCGGGCTACACGCCGGTCTATCCCTGCCATGTCTCGCCGGCGGAGATGCGTACGCATCCGATCGGCACCGGCCCGTTCAAATTCGTCGAGTTCAAGGCCAACGAATCCATCAAGCTGACCCGCAATCCCGACTATTGGCGCAAGGGTCGGCCCTATCTCGACGGCATCGAATTCACCATCATCCCGAACCGCTCGACCGCGATCCTCGCCTTCATCGCCGGCAAGTTCGACATGACCTTCCCGACGGAGGTGACGATCCCGCTGGTGAAGGACGTCAAGTCACAGGCGCCGAACGCGATCTGCGAGATCGCGCCGACCAATGTCGCCACCAACATCATCGTCAACTCGTCCTCGCCGCCGTTCGACAATGTCGACATTCGCCGCGCCATGGCGATGGCGCTCGACCGCAAGGCGTTCATCTCGATCATGTTCGAGGGCCAGGGCGACGTCGGCGGCACCATGCTGCCGCCGCCGAACGGCCTGTGGGGCATGCCCAAGGAGATGCTGGAGACCATTCCCGGTTACGGCCCCGACGTGAAGGCCAACCGCGAGGAGGCCAAGAAGCTGATGCAGAAGGCCGGCTACGGGCCCGACAAGCATCTCGCCGTAAAGGTCTCCACGCGCAACATCCCGATCTATCGCGATCCCGCGGTGATCCTGATCGACCAGCTCAAGAACATCTATATCGACGGCGAGGTCGACGTCGTGGAAACCGCGAACTGGTTCCCGAAGGTCGCGCGCAAGGACTACATGATCGGACTCAATCTCACCGGCAATGCCGTGGACGACCCCGACCAGTCCTTTTACGAGAACTATGCCTGCGGTTCGGAGCGCAATTACACCAACTACTGCAACAAGGAGATCGAAAAGCTGTTCGATGTGCAGTCGCAGGAGACCAATGTCGAGAAGCGCAAGAAGCTGGTTTGGGACATCGACAAGAAGCTGCAGGAGGACGTCGCGCGGCCCATCATCTTCCACAGCCGCATGGGCAGCTGCTGGCAGCCTTACGTCAAGGGCATCACCATCATGACGAACAGCTCCTATAACGGTTATCGCTACGAGGACGCGTGGCTGGACAAGTAGCGCAGGCCACGGGCGGCTGACGGGTTCGACGGGAGGCGGTGCATGTTTGCCTATCTGGTGCGGCGCCTGTTCCTGATGCTCGTGACCCTGTTCGGGATCTCGATCGTCATCTTCTTCCTGCTGCGCATCGTGCCCGGCAACATCGTCGACATCCTGTTTGCCGCCGCCGGCTATGTCGATCCCGCCGACAAGGCCAATCTGGAGAAGGAGCTCGGCATCGACCGGCCGCTGGTCGTGCAATATTGGCACTGGATCAGCGGTTTCCTGCGCGGCGATTTCGGCTACTCCTACGTCTCGGAAAAGCCGGCGCTGCAGGAGATCCTGCCGCGGATCCCGATCACGGCGCGGCTTGCCGGCCTCGCGCTGTTGTTCTCGGCCTCGATCGGCATCCCGCTCGGCGTCATCAGCGCGGTGAAGCAGGGCACGAAGCTCGACTATGCCCTGCGCGTCGTCAGCCTCAGCGGATTGTCGCTGCCCTCGTTCTGGCTCGGCCTGCTCATCCTCACCGCGTCGGTGGCGATGTTCGGCCAGATGCCGATCTTCAACCCGAATCCGCAGACCTGGCTCGAAGCGTTCGCCACCTATGCCGTGCCGGCTGCCGCGGTCGGCTTCCGCAGCGCGGCACTGACCATGCGCATCACCCGCTCCTCGATGCTGGAAGTGCTGCGGCAGGACTACATTCGCACCGCCCGCGCGAAGGGCGCGTCCGAGGCGGCGGTCAACTACCACCACGCGCTGAAGAATGCGATCCTGCCGGTCATCACCGTGATCGGCATCGAGGCCGCGTTCCTGATCGGCGGCCTGATCGTGACCGAGACCGTGTTCAACATCCCCGGCGTCGCCCGCTACCTGGTCGAGGCGATCCGCTGGCGCGACTATCCGATCGTGCAGAACCTCGTGATGTTCATCGCCGTCGTCGTGGTGTTCGCCAATTTCATCGTCGACATGCTCTACGCGGTGTTCGATCCGCGGATCAGGTACACGGATTAGGAGATCAGCTTGGCCGCGATCGACTTCGACGTTGAATTGAGGCGCGCCGGGGCGCACGCGACCGGCGGCTGGCGGCGCGTGCTGTTCATGGCGCAGCGGCATGTGCTGGGCGCGGCCGGGCTCGTCATCATGATGGCATTCGTCCTCACCGCGATCTTCGCCGACTTCATCGCACGCTACGATCCGCTGACGGTCGATTCCGCCCGTGCGCTGGCCCGCCCGAGCCTGGCGCACTGGATGGGCACGGACTCCTTCGGTCGGGACGTCTTCAGCCGCATCATCCATGGGGCACGGATATCGCTCGCGGTCGGACTCGGCTCGACCGCGCTCGGCGGCATCATCGGGGTGATCGTCGGGCTGACGTCGGGCTATCTCTCCGGCTGGGTCGATCTCGTGTTCCAGCGCGTCTCGGACGTGCTCCAGGCGCTGCCGCTGCTGGTGCTGGCGCTGGTGATGACGGCCGCGCTCGGCCCGTCGCTGCCGAACGTCATCATCGCCATCGCGATTCCGCTGATTCCGACGGTCGCGCGCGTGATCCGCGCCAACACGCTGGCGCTGCGCGAGCAGCCGTTCGTGGAAGCCGCGAAATCGATCGGCATGAGCGAGATGCGGATCGCGCTGCGCCACGTGCTGCCGAACACGCTGGCGCCGCTGATCGTGCTCGCCACCGCTCAGCTCGGCTCGACCATCCTCACCGAGGCGTCCCTCTCCTTCCTCGGCCTCGGCATTCCCGAGCCGTATCCGTCATGGGGCCGCATGCTCTCCGAATCCGCCGCCGAATACGTCCGCACTGCGCCCTGGCTGGTGATCTTCCCGGGCATCGCCATCAGCCTCGCCGTGTTCGGCGCCAACCTGTTCGGCGACGCTCTGCGCGACGTCCTCGATCCACGGCAGCGCGGCTGATGGCTGACAAATCCGATCTCGTGCTCGAGGTGAAGAACCTGAAGACGGTGTTCTTCACCAATTCAGGCTTGTTCAAGGCCGTCGACGATCTCTCCTTCAGTGTGAGGCGCGGCGAGACGCTGGCAATCGTCGGCGAATCCGGCTGCGGCAAGAGCGTCACTGCCCTGTCGCTAATGCGGCTGGTGCCCGATCCACCGGGGCGCATCGTCGGCGGCACAGTCTCGCTCGAAGGCACGAATGTGCTGGCGCTGGATGAAGCGGAGATGCGCAAGATCCGCGGCAACCGCATCTCCATGATCTTCCAGGAGCCGATGACATCGCTCAATCCGGTCATGCGGATCGGGGACCAGATCGTCGAGGCGGTGCGACTGCACCGGAACCTGTCGGCCAAGGAGGCCGGGAATATCGCGGTCGAGATGCTGCGGCTGGTGCGCATCCCCGAACCGGCGCGGCGCGCAAGGGAATATCCGCATCAGCTCTCCGGCGGCATGCGCCAGCGCGCGATGATCGCGATGGCGCTGGCATGCCGGCCGGCGCTGCTGATCGCGGACGAGCCGACCACCGCGCTCGACGTCACCATCCAGGCGCAGATCCTGGCGCTGATCCTCGATCTTCAGAAAGAGCTCGGCACCGGCCTCGTGCTGATCACGCATGATCTCGGCGTGGTCGCGCAGACCGCGCAGCGCGTGATCGTGATGTATGCGGGGCGGAAGGTCGAGGAAGCCAGCGTCGAGACGCTGTTTGCGTCGCCCAAGCATCCCTATACGCGCGGGCTGATGGCGTCGATCCCGGCGGTGCCGGCATCCGGCGCCGCCGCGCAGGCGCGGCTGAACGAGATTCCCGGCACCGTGCCCTCGCTGGTCCGGCTGCCGCAAGGTTGCGCCTTTGCGCCGCGCTGCAAGCTGGCAATCAAGCGCTGTGAGGCCGAATATCCGCCGCTGACGGATTGGGGCGGCGGCCATCTCGCAGCGTGCTGGCGCGCGGCGGAAGTTGCGGAGGTGGCATGACCGAAGCGCTGCTCGAGGTCACAGATCTCAAGAAGCACTATCCGGTGCGCGCAGGTGTGCTGCGCCGGCGCGTCGGCACCGTGCATGCGGTCGACGGCGTGTCGTTTTCGCTTGGTATCGGCGAGACGCTCGGCCTCGTCGGCGAATCCGGCTGCGGCAAGTCGACGGTGGCGCGCAGCGTGCTGCGGCTGGTGGAGCCGACCTCGGGGCAGATCCGCCTCGAAGGCGAGGACATCACCCATCTCTCGAAGTCCGATCTTCGTCCGCACCGCCGTTCGATGCAGATCGTGTTCCAGGACCCGTTCGCCTCGCTCAATCCGCGCATGACCGCGGGCGACATCGTCGGCGAGCCGCTCGCCGTGCATGGCCTTGCGACCGGAAAGGCGCTGGAGGCGCGCGTCGCAAGACTGTTCGAGCAGGTGGGCCTGCGGCCGGACCAGATGCGCAACTTCCCGCATCAATTCTCCGGCGGCCAGCGCCAGCGCATCTGCATCGCACGGGCGCTCGCCCTGGAACCACGCCTGATCGTCTGCGACGAGCCGGTCTCCGCGCTCGACGTTTCGATCCAGGCGCAGGTGATCAACCTCCTGATCGATCTGCAGCGCCGGCACGGCTTCTCCTATCTCTTCATCGCGCACGACCTCGCCGTGGTCGCTCATATCAGCCACCGCGTCGCCGTGATGTATCTCGGCCGCATCGTCGAGATCGCCGACAAGGACGAGCTATTCCGCAATCCACGCCATCCCTATACGCAAGCCCTGCTCGCTTCCGTGCCGGTCGCGAATCCGCTCGCGAAAAGACTTGCGCCGCTGGTCGATGGCGACGTGCCGAGCCCGGTCAATCCGCCCTCGGGCTGCGCCTTTCACACCCGCTGCCGGTTTGCGATGGAGCGCTGCAAGACCGAGCGGCCGGCGCTGGTGGACGCCGGCGATGGGCACCAGGTGGCATGTCTGCTCAATGAAGGGACGGGGCGGAGCCAGTAGACCGGAGCGCCCGGATTATCGGCCAAGCCGCCAGCGCCGCGGCCAGATGCTTGAGCGTGTGGCCCGAGACGATGTGCCCGGTGGCTTCGAAGATCGTCGCGTCACCGAGCTCGAAGAGCTTGGCCAGCACGTAGAAGAAGAGCACGCCGCCGAGTGGCACGCCGATCGCGCCGGGCCGAGGCCGTGTCAAAGCCAGTCCGACTGCGAGCGCCATGCCGCCGAACTGCACGACCACCCAAGGCGTGAGATTCTCGCGTGCCACCCAAGCCGCGAGCAGGCCCGCAACCATCATCAGAACCAGCACCGCTTCGCCTGCGCGCACGCTGATGCGCTCGCTGGCCGCGATGCCCAGAAAGCCCGCGAACGCCACCGCCATGCCGAGGCGATCAGCCACGAGCCGCTCCGCCATGTCGGGATCCAGATGATAGAAGCCGGAGCCCAGGCAAGTGAGGATCAGTCCGACGAAGAACCAGCTCGCACCCACGGGCGCGTCCTTCCGGGCGCGCAGCCGCTCCGAGCCCCAGACACCCATTGCAAGAAAGGCGAGATTGCTCAGCACGTCGCCGGCGTTGGGCACGCCGAGCAAGGCGCGCGTGTCGACGAAATGCGGAATGTGCCAGCCGGCAGCCGGCAGCGCGGGCGCGAACAGCGCCGCGAGTGCGAGCACGAATAGCGCGACCGTCAGATATTTCTCGCGGACTTGCGGGGCGGCGAATGAGAAGCGGCGGGATGCCAAGGGAAGCACGGCAGCGGTCGCTTGGGCGAGGTCATTTGCGCGGAACATGCGGTGTCTTCCATGTATTGAACATCGTTCAATATTAGTAGCCCAGAAATGAACGAAGTTCAATCGAAATTGCGGTCTCGCAGACCGACCAACAACCTATTGAAATCATAAATTTTTGATCGTAAGCGGGAGCTCGCCCGCAGAACACTCGTGAGGCGCGAGGTGTTGATGCAACACAACCTACAAAACGTCATTGCGAGCGCAGCGAAGCAAATCCAGACCGCTCCCGCGGAGAGATTCCGGATTGTTTCGCTGCGCTCGCAATGACGTAGCGAAACGCTACCCCGCCCCGATCTCTGCGACGATCCTGCCGGTCGTGACCTGTTCGCCCTCGGCAACATCGATCGCGGCCACGACGCCGTCGACGCCGGCTTTGTGGACGTGCTCCATCTTCATCGCCTCCAGCGTCAGCACCGGCTGGCCGGCGGCAACGCGGTCGCCGGGTTTCACCAGCACGGCGACGACGCGGCCGTTCATGGCGGCACGCACCTTGCCGTCACCACCATTACTTGCCGCAGCCTTCGGTGCGGCAAGAGTGAGATCGGTCACCGCAAGCGGGATACCGCGGTGCTGGAGATGGAGCCGGTCGCCGTCGCGCAGGAATTTGGCGGCGTCCATGACGCCATCATGGCGAAAGCGGATGGCGTCGGCATCGAGCTGATCGATCTCAAACCTCTCCTGGCGACCATCGGCGGCAACCATGTAGCTGCCGTCGCGCTCGCGCGTGATTTCGAGCTCATGCGCATGGCCGGCGATCTCGATCTTTGCAGGCAGAGGAAATGTCGCCGACAAGCTCCGGCCGCTGCGCCATGACGGCGCGTGAGGATTGGTGACGTAGAGCAGCAGGCCCGCGAGCGCTGCATCGAATAGGCCATCCGTCCGCGGCGACAACAGCTCGTCCCGATGCGCGCCGATGAAGGCCGTCGTCGCCTCGCCCTTGGCGAACCCGGGATGACGCAAGCACGACATCAGGAACGCCTGATTGGTGGTCACGCCGAATGCCGTAAGCTGCTCCAGGCCGACGATCAGCCGTCCTCGCGCCTCCTCGCGCGTGGCGCCGTGGCTGATGACCTTGGCGATCATGGAATCGTAGAACGGCGGGATCTCCGTGCCCGATTGCAGCGCGTGCTCGACGCGGATGCCATCGGGCACCTGCCAGCGCGCCATGCGGCCGGACTGCGGCATGAAATCGCTTACGGCATCTTCGGAGCAGAGCCGCACCTCGATGGCATGGCCGGAGAATTTGATGTCCTGTTGCTTGACCGGCAAAGGCTCGCCGCGCGCGACGCGCAGTTGCAGCTCGACGAGGTCGAGCCCGGTGATCGCCTCGGTCACGGGATGCTCGACCTGGAGCCGCGTGTTCATCTCCATGAAGTAGAATTCGCCGCGCTCATCGAGCAGGAATTCGAGCGTACCGGCACCCTCATAGCGCAGCGCCTTGACGGCGGCGACCGCTACCTCGCCCATCTTCGCACGCAGGTCCGGCGTGACGGCAGGCGACGGCGCCTCCTCGATCAGCTTCTGGTGCCGCCGCTGCACCGAGCAGTCGCGCTCGCCGAGATGGATGGCATTGCCGTAGCTGTCGCCGAACACCTGGATCTCGATGTGACGTGGGTTCTGAATGGCGCGTTCGAGGATGACAGTGGGATCTCCGAACGCGGCCTTTGCTTCCGATCGCGCGCTGCGCAGCGCATCGGGGAAGGATGCCGCGTCTGTGACGAGCCGCATGCCGCGACCGCCGCCGCCGGCGACGGCCTTGATCATCACGGGGAAGCCGATCTTCCTGGCCTCCGCGAGCATGACCTCGTCGCCCTGGTCGGCGCCCTGATAGCCTGGCACGATGGGCACGCCGGCCTTCTTCATGATCTCCTTGGCGCCGGCCTTGTTGCCCATCGCTTCGATCGCTTGCGGCGACGGGCCGATGAAGATGAGGCTGGCCTCCTTGCAGGCTCGCGCAAAGTCCTCGTTCTCGGCGAGGAAGCCATAGCCTGGATGGACCGCGTCGGCGCCGCTGGCCTTCGCGGCGGCGATGATCGCGGGGATGTTGAGATAGGATTGCGCCGGCAAGGCTTCGCCGATGCGCACGGCCTGATCGGCGTGCTTGACGTGGAGCGCATCGCGATCCGCATCCGAATAGACTGCGACGACGCCGAGGCCGAGCTGCCGCGCGCTGCGCATGACACGCAGCGCGATCTCGCCGCGATTGGCGACCAGGACCTTGAAGAACGGCCGGTGCTGCACTGATCCGTTCCTCATGGGCGCGCCACCGAGAATTGCATGCGCTGCGGCGTGCGCGCGTCGCCCTCGCGGCAGATCGCGAGCACTTCGGACAATACCGCGCGGGTGTCGCGCGGATCGATGACGCCATCGTCGAGCACGCGCGCGCTGGTGGAGAACACGTCCATCTGGCCGTCGAACACGCCGATGATCTCAGCCTTCATGGCCTCCAGCTTATCCTTTTCGATCGGCTTGCCGCGGCGCGCGGCGGCGGCTTCGGTCACGATCGCCATGGTTTCCGCGGCCTGCTCGCCGCCCATCACCGCGGTCCTGGCATTGGGCCAGGAGAAGCAGAAGCGCGGATGGAAGCCTCGGCCGCACATGCCGTAATTGCCGGCGCCGAAGGAAGCGCCGCAATAGATCGTGATCTGCGGCACTGTCGCCGACGTCACCGCCTGGATCATCTTCGAGCCGTGCTTGATCATGCCGGCTTCCTCATAGGCCTTGCCGACCATGTAACCGGTGGTGTTGTTCAAGTAGAGCAGCGGCGTGCGGGTCTGGCAGCAGGCCTGGATGAAATGCGTTGCCTTGTTGGCGCCGGCGGGATCGAGCGGGCCGTTATTGGTGATGATGCCGATGGCCTGACCCTCGATGCGGGCGTGGCCGCAGACGGTGGCGGGTCCGTAGTTCGGCGCCATCTCGGTGAAATCGGAATCATCGACGATGCGAGCGATCACCTGCTTCATGTCGACGGGCCGCTTGTGGTCCATCGGCATGATACCGAGCAGTTCGTCCTGGTCGTAGCGCGGCGGCTTGAATTCGGAAGGCGCCCGGCCCGACCGGTCCCATTCCATCGCACCCATGATCTCGCGCGCGATGCGCAGCGCGTCGCGATCGTCCTCGGCGAGATAATCGCCGAGGCCAGAGACCTGGGTGTGCATCTCGGCGCCGCCGAGCTCTTCCTCCGTCGCGACCTCGCCGGTCGCGGCCTTCAGCAGTGGCGGGCCGGCGAGGAAGGCGCGGGTACGGCCGCGGACCATCACGATGTAATCCGAGAGGCCCGTCTGATAGGCGCCGCCGGCGGTGGACGAGCCGTGCGTGACGGTGACGACCGGCAGGCCTGCCGCCGAGAGCCGCGCGAGATTGCGAAAGATGTTGCCGCCGCGAACGAAATCCTCGACGCGGTAGCGCAACAGATTGGCGCCGGCGCTTTCGACGAGTTGGACGTAAGGCAGCTTGTTCTCCAGCGCGAGCTCCTGCACCCGCAGCGTCTTGTCGAGACCATACGGCTGGAGCGCACCGGCATCGATGCCGGCGTCGTTGGCGCTGACCATGCAGCGGATGCCCGAGACGAAGCCGATGCCGGCGATGACACCGCCGCCCGGCACGCTCTTGGCCGCATCCGGTACGTCGAACATGTAGCCGGCGAGCGTCGACAGCTCGATGAAGGGCGCGCCGGGATCGAGCACCAGCGCGACGCGCTCGCGCGGCAGCAGCTGGCCGCGCTTGTGGAAGCGGTCTTTCGCGGCCGCCGAGGCCGCACGCGTGCGCTCCTCCAGCGCGCGCATGCGGTCGATCAGACCGAGCATGCCGTCGCGGTTGGCTTGGTAGGCGGCACTGCCGGGGGAGATGGTGTTTTCGATGGTGGACATGATCTGATCCTGCTCGTCATTGCGAGGAGCGAAGCGACGAAGCAATCCAGACTGCTTCCGCGGAGAGATTCTGGATTGCTTCGCTTCGCTCGCAATGACGGGTGAGGCGATACTTTACCGATTCGTCCCGAAGATCTTCCGCGCCTCGGCAGGGCTTGCGATCTCGCGGCCCGCGCGTCTTGCGCAAGCAGCGACGGCCTCGATGAGCTGCCCGTTCGACGTCACCTTCTTGCCGTCGGCGAGATAGAAAGTATCCTCCAACCCCGTGCGCAAATGGCCGCCGAGCTCGGCGCAACGCTGATGCAGCGGCCAGATCTCCTCGCGGCCGATCGCGGTGACCTGAAAATGCGCTTCGGGACGCTTCAGCTTGATCAGGATCGGCAGCAGCTCGGGATCGGCCGGCATGCCGGAGGCGACGCCCATCACGAAGTTGTATTCGAGCGGGCCGTTGTACATGCCGACCTGGCGGTACATGCCGACGCAGCGGACGATGCCGACGTCGAAGCATTCGAATTCGGGAATGGTGCCGACCGCGTTCATGACGTCGAGATAGTCCTTCACCTTCTCGACCGCGTTGTCGAACATCATCGGCGGCCAAGCCCAGGTGTTGTCGGCCTTGACCTTGAGGTAATTCAGCGAGCCGGCATTGCAGGCTGCGATCTCAGGCTTGGTCTCGCGGATGCAGTCGAGCGCGCCCGAGTAGTTCGGACCTGAGACGCCCGAGGTGTGGTTGATGATGACCCCGGGACAGGCCTCGCGGATCGCCTGCTGGATCTCCCTGCTGACTGCGACCTCCCAGGACGGCAGGTGCCCCTTGTTCGGCGCCTGTTGGCGCAGATGGATGTGCATGACGGACGCGCCGGCATCGAATGCAGCCTTGGCCTCGCGTGCCATCTGCTCGGGCGTCACGGGCACGTTGTGCTGCTTCGGGTCGGTGAGCACGCCGTTCAGCGCGCAGGTGATGACGGCCTTGTCGCTCATGCCAAAAATGTCTCGCACGTTGAGAATTCAACGGTTGCGATCATGTGACGCGCGGGGATGCGGCTTCTTGCGCGGAGAAGCTGAGTACAGGATAGGAAATCGTAGGGTGGGCAAAGGCGCTCTTGCGCCGTGCCCACCATTCTCCGTGTCTGGCAAAGATGGTGGGCACGCTTCGCTTTGCCCACCCTACAAGAACGGCGCTAGCTCGCCTCCGCCAGCCTCACCGTCTCGTTGCTGCGATAGATCGCAAGGTCGCGCGAGCCGACGAAGATCGCTCGCGGCTTCAATCCGTAGAAGCGGCGGATCGAGTGGCTGAAATGCGTGGAATCGGGATAGCCGATATCCTGCGCGAGATGGGCGAGGTTGAGGTCCTGGTTGGCGAAGTGCAACAGATGCCGCGCGCGCTTCCAGGCGCGGAAGGAGCGGAACGAGATGCCGGTCTCTTCCTTGAACAGATGCAGGAAGCGCGAGGCGGACAGGCCCGCTTCGGCCGCGCAAGTGTCGGCCGTCACCGGCTCGCCGGAGAAGCGCTCGATGCGGGCGACCGCGCGCATCACGCGCGGGTCGAGCACGCGGCGCGGCAACGGCTCGCCAAAACACATCTCGTCGAACTCGGCGGTGGTGAGGTCGCCATAGCGGCGCTGGCGCAGCAGCGCATAGGCGGCGAGAATCTTGCGGGCATAGGCGGCCTTGTCCGGGCCCCGCAGCCGTTCGGCCAGAGCTTCGATCACGCCATCCGGCATGCTTTCCGGCTCCAGCGTCACGCTGATCGCAGTCCGGTAGTCGCTCGCAATCGAATGGCGCTGGTTAGGCAGGGTCACGATCAATTCGTCTGATGTGTGAACGTCGTCGATCGTCAGATGCAGGCTGCCCTTCACCGCGACATAGACATGGCAGCAACCGGGGGTCCGCTTGCGGGGCCGGCCAAGCAGGCCGGCATAGAACACGCGCTCCGGTGTGATCAGCATCAGATGGTCGGATTCGCGACCGATATATTCCATTGGGTTCCTCCTCGCGCGGCTCTCTGGCCGCTGCGGACGGAGGTCACCTTAGCGGAAATTTGGGCGCTGTCACGACGCGATAGCGCTGTCATGAGACGCAAACCGCTGGCATTCCAGCAGGATGAGTAGAGCTCGGAACCGTCCATCCCGTCGTTTGGACAAGCAAAGCGAAGCGGACCGCAGAGCCAGGACGACGGCGGAGATTATCCTCTCACCCTCGGCGCAACATTCTGCTGCTTTCCGGCCGCTTGCTCCGCAGCAACCGCGCGCTTGAAGCCTTCCCGCTGTTGCAGGCGCGCCCAATAGGCTGCGACATTTGGCCCGAAATCCTTGGCGAGGCCGATGTTATCGGCGAGGCGAAGCGCGTAACCGATGACAATGTCAGCGGCGGTGAACCGGTCTGCGCACAAAGTTTCGGCATTCGCGGTCGCTGCCTCGACGGCGCGCAGGCGTCCCAGGAACCATTTGGCATAGTCGCCGGCGACCTGCGGATTGCGCCGCTCCTCCGGCTCGAGCTGGGTGTATCGGAGCACCAGCGTCTGCGGGAAGGTTAACGTGGCATCGCTGAAATACATCCAGTTCAGGAACGCGCCATAGGCTGGATCTTCGGGGCCGACCATCAGCGGCGTCGGACCATGTTGGATGCCGAGATAATGGCAAATGCCTGAAGACTCCGTCATCCGCGTCTCGCCGTCGATCAGGAAGGGGATGGTGCCGAGCGGATTGATGCCGAGATAGTCCTTGGCGAAGACCCGCGGCGGGAACGGCAGCATCTTCAGTTCGTACGGCAGCCCCATCTCCTCGAGCATCCAGAGTGGACGGAACGAGCGAGCAGCGTCGCAGTGATAGAGCGTGATCATCAAGCGCTTCCTTTGCTGCCGGGCAGCGTGCCCATCATCTTGCACAGGACCATCAGCATGACCTCGTCAGCGCCGCCGCCGATCGAGGTCAGGCGGCTGTCGCGATAGGCGCGGCTCACCGGCGTCTCGTTGGTAAAGCCCATTCCCCCCCAATATTGCAAGCAGGCGTCGGTGAGCTCGCGCCCGAGCCGCCCGGCCTTCAGCTTGGCCATGGTCGCAAGCCGTGTCACATCCTCGCCGGCGACCAGTTGCTCGGCGGCGCGATAGATCAGCGCACGCAACAGCTCGACCTCGGTCTGCATCTCCGCCAGCTTGAAGTGCACGACCTGATTATCGAGGATCGACTTCCCGAAGGCCTTGCGGTTGCGGGTGTATTCGATGGTCTGATCGATGATGTATTCATGCGCTTTCAGGCAGGCCGCCGCGCCCCAGAGCCGCTCCTCCTGGAATTGGATCATCTGATAGGTGAAGCCCTTGCCCTCCTCGCCGATCCGGTTGCGCTTGGGCACGCGGACATTGTCGAAGAAGATCTGCGCAGTGTCCGACGAGCGCATGCCCATCTTGTCGAGCTTTCGCGCCACCGTGACGCCCTTGCTCTTCATGGGCACGCAGATCAGCGACTTGTTGCGGTGAACGGGCCCGTCGCCGGTATTGGCGAGCAGGCAGATCCAGTCGGCCTGGGTGCCGTTGGTGATCCACATCTTGCCGCCGTTGATGACGTAGTCGTCGCCATCGGAGCGCGCATTGGTCTTGATCGAGGCCACGTCCGACCCGGCGCCGGGCTCGGAGACGCCGATGCAGGCGACGTAGTCGCCCGATATCGACGGCGCCAGGAATTCGCGCCGCACCTCGTCCGAGCCGAACCGCGCCAGTGCCGGGGTTGCCATGTCGGTCTGCACCCCGATCGCCATCGGTACGCCGCCGCAGGTGATGGCGCCGAGCTCTTCGGCCATCATCAGTGCATAGGAATAGTCGAGGCCTGAGCCGCCGAACTCCACCGGCTTGTTCAGGCCGAGAAAGCCGAGGCTGCCCATCTTCTTGAACAGCTCATGGGCCGGGAAGATGTCAGCCTTCTCCCACTCATCGACATGAGGATTGATCTCGCCCGCGATGAACTTTTGCAGGGAGCGGCGGATGTCGTCGTGGTCGGCGGTGAATAGCATTTTTTGTCAGCTCAGCTCTCGTATCTCTGATGTGCTCGTCATGGCCGGGCTTGTCCCGGCCATCCACGGCTTCGTCACCCGGCAAAAGAACGTGGATGCCCGGGACAAGCCCGGGCATGACGGAGAATGCGGCTACAATCCCATCTGCCGCGACGCCAGATCCTTCATGATCTCCTCGGTGCCGCCTCCGATGGCATTGACCTTGACCTCGCGATAGATGCGCTCGGCCTTGATGCCGCGCATAAAGCCGGCGCCGCCGAAGATCTGCACCGCCTCGGAGGCGCAGAAGGCCATGGTCTGGGTCGCCTGGTTCTTCATCATGCAGATTTCGGCGACCGGGCTCTCGCCCTGTTCGAGCCGCCAGGCCAGCATCTCCAGCATCGCTTGGGAGGCCGCAACCTTCTGCGCCATGTCGACGATCTTGTGGCGGATAACCTGGTGCTGGGCCAGCGGCTTGCCGAAGGTCTTGCGCTCCTTGGCGTAGGCGATCGCCTCGTCGACACAGACCCGCGCAAAGGCAGTGCAGCTCGCCGCCATGCCCATGCGCTCGCTGTTGAAGTTCTGCATGATGATCTTGAAGCCTTGACCCTCCTCGCCGATCAGGTTTGCGGCGGGCACGCGGCATTCGTCGAAATGCAAGGTCGCGGTGTCGGAGGCCCACCATCCCATCTTCTTCAGCTTGGTCCGCGACAGGCCCGGCGTATCCCCTTCGATCAGGAGCAGGCTGACGCCGCCGGCGCCCTCGCCGCCGGTACGCACGGCAACGGTCAGATAGTCGGCGCGCATTCCTGACGTGATGAAGGTCTTCTCGCCGCTCACGACGTAGTGATCGCCGTCGCGGCGCGCCCGGGTCCGCAGGTTCGCGACATCGGAGCCGCCGCCCGGCTCGGTGATCGCGAGCGCGGATACCTTCTCGCCGGCCAGCACCTGCGGGAGCACGCGCGCTTTCACCTCGGGACGCGCCGCGCGCGCGATCGGAGGCGCGCCGATGGTGTGGCTCATCAGGCTGGCACTGACACCGCCGGCGCCGGCCTGCGCGAGCTCCTGGCTGGCCACGATCTTCATGAACTGATCGGCGGCGATGCCGCCATGTTCTTCGGGGAATCCAAGCCCCAACAGGCCGATCTCGGCCGTTTTGCGACAGAGCGTGCGCGGGAATTCGCCGGCCTCGTCCCACTCATGGGCGAACGGGGTGATCTCCTTGTCGACGAAGCGACGCATGACGTCGCGGAAGGCGTCGTGCTCCGCGGTATAGAACGGGCTCTTCATGGCACTCGCGCCTCGGACGGATTCGTCCAGCCACCATGGCCGGAACATTGTTGGTTCACTTGCGTGGAGTGGCTGATCCGGACCATCCGGTTCGCGAGCCGCTGATGTCCTAGCAACTGAACGCAAGACGATTTTCGCTCCTCGCAGGCCAACTCCGCATCAAAAAATACGTGTTGCACAGACTCCGGCTGGCCCCAGGGCCATGCCGGGCATGGTGCACGACAATGGACACGCGGGCGGCGCGAGGCCGCCGAGGGAGGACCTTTGGCCGTTCGTTATTATGATTGGATCGTCCACCACGGCCGCCGCACACCTGATAAGGTCGCGCTGGTCGACCTCGCGAGCGAGCGCCGCTTCAGCTATGCGCAGCTCGATGCACGCGTCTCGCGCCTTGCCTCCTTCCTGCGCCACACGCTCAGCGTCTCGCGCGGCGACCGTGTCGCGGTGCTGGCGCTGAACACGACCGATACGCTGGAGGTGCAGTTTGCCTGCGGGCGGTTGGGCGCGATCTTCGTGCCGCTGAACACTCGCCTCACCGTTCCCGAGCTGCAGTTCATCACCGCTGACTGCGCGCCGAAGGTGATGATCCACGACACCGATCTCGCCGAGACCGCGCTCAGCGTCGCAAAGCTCTGCGGCATCCCGACCAGCCTGCTGCTCGGCCCCGGCGGCACCTATGAAGCCGGTATCGCCGCCGCAAGGCCGCTCGACCGCGCCGAAGAGGTCACGCTCGATGACGTCTCAACCATCATGTACACGTCGGGCACGACGGGACATCCCAAGGGCGCGACCATCACCCATGGCATGACGTTTTGGAATTGCGTCAATCTCGGCGGCCCCGCCTGCATCGGTCCGTCCTCGGTGCTGCTCACCGTGCTGCCGCTGTTCCACACCGGCGGGCTCAACTGCTACACTAATCCCGTTCTGCATGCCGGCGGCACCGTGATGATCATGCGCGCCTTCGATCCCGGCACGGCGCTCGGCCTGATCAATGACACTGCGCAGGGCATCAACGTGTTCTTCGGCGTGCCCGCGATCTACCAGTTCATGGCGCAGCATCCGGCCTTCGCCACGACCGATCTCAGCCGGCTGATCGTCGGCGGTGTCGGCGGCGCGCCGATGCCGGTGCCACTGCTCAAGGTCTGGGAGGCGCGCGGCGTTGCGCTTCAGCAGGGCTACGGCATGACCGAGACCTCGCCGGCCGTGCTGGTGCTCGACCGCGAGGACGCAGCGCGCAAGGCCGGCTCCGCCGGCAAGCCGGTGCTGCATACCGAAGTGCGTATCGTCCGCCCCGACGGCAGCGATGCCGATGTCGGTGAGCTCGGCGAGCTCTGGGTCAAGGGGCCCAATATCACGCCGGGCTACTGGAATAGGCCGGAAGCGAACAAGACGTCCTTCACCGACGGCTGGCTGCACACCGGCGATGCCACCCGCATCGATGAGGAAGGTTTCTACTACATCGTCGATCGCTGGAAGGACATGTACATCTCGGGTGGCGAGAACGTCTATCCGGCCGAGGTCGAGAACGTCCTGCATCAGCTCAACGCCATCGCGGAAGCCGCCGTGATCGGCATTCCCGATCCGCAATGGGGCGAGGTTGGCCTCGCCATCGTCGCGGTGAAGCCCGGCCAGAAGCTGACCGAGGCCGACGTGCACGCGCATTGCGCCGCCAATCTGGCCCGCTTCAAGTGCCCGCGCCAGATCCGCTTCGTCGAGGCGCTGCCGCGCAACGCGACCGGCAAGATCCACAAGCCGACCTTGCGCAAGGAGTTCTCGGTGGCTTCCGAGATCGACAAGAAAGCCGCCAACGCTTGATCGAGGCGCCCTTCGGGGCGCTTTTCTTTTTGACGTGCCTGCCCAACCCACAAGAAACGCCAAGGAATTTCCATGAAGAACAAGAAACTCGTCCTCCTCGCCGCCGCAGCCGCCCTGTCATTGCTCTCGGTTCAAGGCGCCTACGCGCAGAAGAAATACGACACAGGCGCCAGCGACACCGAGATCAAGATCGGCAATGTCGAGGCCTATTCCGGCCCGGCTTCGGCCTACGGCATCATCGGCAAGACCGAGGAAGCCTATTTCAAGATGATCAACGACCAGGGCGGCATCAACGGCCGCAAGATCAACTGGATCTCCTATGACGACGGCTATTCGCCGCCCAAGACCGTGGAACAAGTCCGCAAGCTGATCGAGAGCGACGAAGTGTTCCTGGTGTTCAACGCGCTGGGCACGCCGACCCAGACCGCCGTGCAAAAATATCATAACGCCAAGAAGGTGCCGCAGCTCTTCCTGGCCACCGGCGCCAGCAAATGGAACGACCCAAAGGGTTTTCCCTGGACCATGGGTTTCCAGCCGAGCTACCGCGTCGAGGCGCGGATCTTCGCCAAATATATCCTGCAGGCCAAGCCCGATGCCAAGGTCGCGATCTTCTATGCCAATGACGATTTCGGCAAGGACTACGTCGCCGGCATCAAGGAGATCTTCGGCGAAAAGGCGTCTTCACTGATCGTCGCGGAAGAGAGCTACGAGACCAGCGAGCCCTCGATCGATTCCCACATCGTCAAGCTGAAGGGCACCGGCGCCAATGTCTTCGTCAACATCTCGACGCCCAAATTCGCCGCGCAGGCGATCAAGAAGATCGCCGAGCTCGAATGGAAGCCGATGCATGTGATGACCGACGTGTCGATCTCGATCGGCGCGGTGATGAAGCCCGCGGGTCTCGAGGCATCCGAAGGCGTGCTGTCGGCAAGCTATCTGAAGGACGCGTCCGATCCGCAATGGAAGGACGACGAAGGCATGAAGAAGTTCATGGCGTTCATCGACAAGTACATGCCCGGCGCCAACGTCTCCGACACCAACGTCGTCTATGGCTATGCCGCCGCGCAGACCCTGGTCCAGACCTTGAAGCAGTGCGGCGACGTGCTGACGCGGGAGAACGTGATGAAGCAGGCCGCCAGCTTGAAGGACTTCGCGCCGGATACGCTGATCCCCGGCATCAAGATCAACACCGGCCCCAACGACTTCGCGCCGATCGAGCAGCTCAAGATGATCCGCTTCAAGGCTGGTCAGTGGGAGCTGTTCGGCGACATCATCAGCGCGGAAACCGGAGGCTAGCTCGCATCAGCTGACCATGCCCAACGAGATGGCGGCCGAAAGGCCGCTATCTTTTTGTGTGAGCGAAGTCGAAGCAAGGCTATGCGGGCAGGAAGAGCGCAAAGGACTCTTCCACCGTGCGGCGCAGATGCTTTCGATACAGGCCGTAGTTGGCGTCGTCGGGCGCGACGCGTCCCAAGGACGGCTTCGGGACGTTCTTGAGCGGCACGTAGGCGATCGGCGCGGCGACCGGCGTGAGCTGCGAACCCGGGCCGGCGCGGAGCGTCGAGATGATGCCATACATTTCACCGGCAACTGTCGGCCGCGACACCGTGATCACACGATGCTGGCCGTGCTTGATGATGACGAGGTAGATGAAGCCGGACTGGTGGGGGACGGCGACCTCACCGGTATGTTCGTAGGCGGCATCGGTCCGGTCGCCCTCGCGGAAGACCAGCGAGGAGACTTTCGGCTCCCAGATGATCTCGGTGCGATAGGCGAAGATCGCGTCCTTGTCGCCGAACGACGGCCGCAGGGTGATGTAGACGTCCTCGAGCCAGCTCACCGCGCGGTGCGCATAGGAGCCGAGGCTGTCGGGTGCGACATCGTTTGCGGCCGGCGACGTCACCACGACGGCGCTCTTGCGCAAGGAAACGCCCAGTGCCTGCTCCAGCCGGACCATCGTCGCCAGCGTGAACGGCCGGCGGCCGCCAAGCACCTTCTCCAGCGTCGACAGGCTGAGCTTGGCCTGCTCGGCCAGCGCCTGCCTCGAGATCCGCCGTCTGGCCAGTTCCTCGCGAATGGTCTCGGCAATCTCCCGGCTCTGCTCGTCCGAAAGCTGCTTGTCGGTGAGTTTATCCTGCGTCTGCATCAAGTCCCTGCTCCAGGACGGCCATTCTAGCAGGGCGGACAAACCAGCACAAAACCGCACACCACGCCGTGGCGGCGGCGCGGCCGGGCCGGCCAAGGCGGAACATTGCCGATCATTCTGCTCGCGAAATCAGGCCCTTCCGACCGATGCTCACGTCGTCAAACACCTTCGGGAGCAGGCCAGATGGACAATTGCGACACGGTCGACAACAACGAACACCCCTGGCTGGGCCGGCTGATCGTGGTCGGACTGTTTCTTCTGGCACAAGGCATCGCGGTAGTGCTGGTCGCCTTCGTCGCCCTGCTGGTCAGCTTCCAGCCGGGCTGGTCGGCGACGACGGAGCAGGCGAGCCTGCTCCAGCCCGGCGATGCCCGCTCCGGCACTCTCCTCCTGAAGCACGACGGCGCCACAATTGAAGCGATCCGCCTGGGCATCGACATTGACGTCACCGTGTCAGGTCCGACGCTGCGCACCAGGGTGACGCAGGTCTTCCGCAATCCGACCAAGAATTGGGTCGAAGCGACCTATGTCTATCCGCTCGCGACCGGCGGTGCCGTCGATACGCTGAAGATGGTGGTGGGCGATCGCATCATCGTCGGCGACATCAAGGAGCGGCAGCAAGCCCGCGTGATCTACGAGGAGGCGCGCCGCGCCGGTCAGAAGGCGGCGCTGACCGAGCAGGAACGGCCGAACATCTTCACCAACTCGCTCGCTAACATCGGGCCCGGCGAAACCGTGCTGGTGCAGATCGAGTATCAGGAGCCGGTGCATCAGTCCGGCAATGAATATTCGCTGCGCCTGCCGCTGGTGGTGGGGCCGCGCTACAATCCGGCGCCGATCGTGCAGAGCGTGGACTTCCGCAAGGACGGCTCGGGCTGGGGCGCGATCAACCCGGACCCTGTTCCGGACCGCGACCACATCTCGCCGCCGGTGCTTGATCCCGCGAAGCACGCGCCGGTCAACCCGACCAGCATCACGGTGCGCCTGAAGGCCGGCTTTGCGCTCGGCGAAATCAAGAGCCATCACCATAACGTCAAGATCGAGAGCCCTGACGCCACGACGCGCGTGGTCACTCTCGCCGACGGTACCGTCGCGGCCGATCGCGACTTCGAGCTGACCTGGAAACCGGTAGCGGAGAAGGCGCCGTCGGTCGGCCTATTCCGCGAGCATGTCGGCGGTGCCGATTACCTGCTCGCCCTCGTCACCCCTCCCAGCGTGGATCAGGCGACGCAGAAGCCGCTGCCGCGCGAGGTCGTGTTCGTGATCGACAATTCGGGATCGATGGGCGGCACGTCGATCGTCCAGGCCAAGGCCAGCCTCGCTTATGCGCTCTCCCGTCTCCAGCCGACCGATCGCTTCAACGTGGTCCGTTTCGACGACACCATGGACATGCTGTTTCCCGCCTCCGTGCCGGCGGATGCCGCGCATGTCGGCGAGGCGACCTCCTTCGTCAGCGCCTTACAGGCGCGCGGCGGCACCGAGATGGTGCCGGCGATGCGCGCGGCGCTGACCGACAAGCTCGGCGAGACCGGCTTGGTCCGCCAAGTCGTGTTCCTGACCGACGGCGCGATCGGCAATGAGCAGCAATTGTTCGAAACGATCACGGCGATGCGCGGCCGCTCGCGCGTGTTCATGGTCGGCATCGGGTCTGCGCCCAATACTTACCTGATGACGCGGGCCGCCGAGCTCGGCCGCGGCGCCTTCACCCATATCGGCTCCGTCGAACAGGTGGAGGAGCGCATGCGTGGTCTGTTCGCCAAGCTGGAAAATCCTGTGGTGACCGGGCTCACCGCAAAATTCTCCGAAGCCAAGGCCGACGTCACCCCGGCGATCATTCCCGACGTCTATCGCGACGAGCCTCTGGTGCTGGCGACCAAGCTCGACAAGCTCGCGGGCTCGGTCGAGATCAAGGGTCGCGTCGGCGATCGCCCGTGGTCGGTGACGCTGCCGCTTGAAAATGCCGCCGAAGGCAAGGGCCTGTCGAAACTTTGGGCCAAGCGCAAGATCGGCGATGCCGAAGTGGCGCGTACCTTGCGCGAGATGACGCCAGAAGATTCCGACAAGGCAATCCTGGCGCTGGCGCTCGACCATCAGATCGTCACCCGGCTGACCAGCCTGGTCGCGGTCGACAAGACGCCGAGCCGCCCCGAAGGCGAGCCGCTCAAGCTCAGCGAATTGCCGCTCAACCTGCCGGCCGGCTGGGATTTCGAGAAGGTCTTTGGCGAACGACAGCTGTTGCCCGAGCAGTTGCGCGAACGCCATGCGGATGCGCGCAACCAGCCGACCGCGCGACGACCAATCCCCTCTGCGCCTGACGCGATCCGCCTGCCCAAGACCGCAACCTCGGCCGAGCTGAAGATGATCGCAGGGCTGATCCTGATCATGCTCGCCCTGTTCCTGTTCGTGTTCAACCGGCGTCGGCCCTTGCTCACCGACGCCGCTTGAGAGAGGAGCCCCCCGACTCCTCTGCTTCAGCGCGCGCGGCTGCCCGTCCCACAACCAACGGCCGCGCGCGCCTTTTTTGTCAATCGCCATTGCGAGGAGCGAAGCGACGAAGCAATGACGGGAAGGACTTGTTTATGCCCCGCTTCATCCCTCCCCTGGTCCTTGCGCTAATCGGCCTGATCCTGTTCGGCGATGGCGCTTACGTCCATGCCAAGGCGTGGCTCGCGCAGATGTTGTTGGAGCGCGCGTTCGACAAAAGCATCGCGACGGGCCGGCCGGTCAAGCCATGGTCATGGGCCGACACCTGGCCCGTCGCGCGGATCGAGGTGAAGCGGATCGGCTCCAGCGCCATCGTGCTGGAGGGCGCCAGTGGCCAGGCGCTTGCCTTCGGTCCCGGACACATCCACCAAACGGCTGAGGTTGGCGAGCGCGGCGTTGCCGTCTATGCCGGCCATCGCGACACACACTTTCGTTTCTTGCGGGATGTGGCCATCGGCGATGTGGTCGATGTCACACGCAGCGACGGCAGACGCTTTCGTTATCGCGCGGATGCCTCCGCCGTGGTCCGCTTCGATGCATCGGGCATCGATCCTACGACGCGGGACGCAGAGCTCGTGCTTGCGACGTGCTGGCCGTTCGACGCGGTCACGTCCGGCCCGGAGCGCTATGTCCTGCATGCCATCTTGATCGCAGCCGATGAATAGCCGTTCGCAATCTGGAGCTCCTGAACTGGCGTTGACGGCCGGAGAGCTATAAGCATGGTCGATTGACCATCTTACGCTCCAATTGCAGGTAGAACGGTAATGGACGACGAGTTCAAGCTGCGCCTCGAACAGCGATTGGAGCAGCTCGAAAAATGCGTCGCGCTACTGGAACGCAATCTTGATCGCGTTGCCGCCGGACAAAGACGCTCCTCCCTGCGCAGCCTCTGGCGGCGTCCGCCGATGTGGACCTTCGAACAATATCCGCCACGCCTTCTCAACCTGGCGACATTCGCGCCGGCGCCCTCGGTCGACGCTAGTGCGCCGCGGATCGCAATGGTCACGCCCAGCTACAATCACGCGCAATATCTCGGTGCCACAATCGAGAGTATCGTGAGTCAGAACTATCCGAACCTGCATTATCACGTGCAGGACGGCGCCTCGATCGACGGCACGCTCGAGCTCCTGAAGGGCCGCGGCGACAGCATCAGTTGGAGGAGCGAACCCGACAAGGGACAGTCCAGTGCCATCAATCTCGGCTTCGCCGGCGTCGACAGCGAGATCATGGCCTATCTCAACAGCGACGACATGCTGTTGCCCGGCACACTCGCTTATGTCGCCCACTATTTCATGACGCATCCCCATGTCGACATCGTCTACGGCCATCGCGTCTTCGTCGATCGCGACGGGCTCGAGGTGGGGCGTGCCGTGCTGCCGCCTCACGACGGCCAAGCGTTGCAATATGCCGACTACATTCCGCAGGAGACGATGTTCTGGCGCAAGCGCGTGTGGGACAAGATCGGGCCGATCGACGAAAACTTCCACTATGCGATGGACTGGGACTTCATCCTGCGGGCTCAGGCAGCCGGATTCAAGTTCGTGCGCGTGCCACGGTTTCTCGCCTGCTTCCGAATCCACGACGCCCAGAAGACGGCGTCGACCTACGCGGTCGGAGTCAGGGAGATGGGCGTCCTGCGGCGTCGCGTGCTCGGCTTCGATCCGACACATATGCAGATCCGACGCGCCATCGCTCCCTATCTCGCGAAGCAACTGGCCTATCACTACGCCCACAAGCTGCGCCTGCTGCGGTATTGAGCAGGCCGTGATCAGCGAGCTCGGGAGGAGCGGATGTCGTCTTCGAGCCAGATCCGCTCCAGGCCGATGCCTAGTGGCCGCACGTCGGCGCTCAATCCGAGATCCGCGGGCGAGCGCGGATCTGACAGCGCCAGGCGGATGGTCACCGTCCCGTCGGCGGCGACGGCGGCGGGATCGAGCGCCAGACGGCGCTGGCCGCTGAACGCTCCCATCGAGAATGTCAGTTGCTGTGGCGTCCCGTCACCGACGCGGCAGAGGGCATGCAGCCGCGGATTCCCGTCGGAGACGAAGGCCCGGCAGGCCAGCACGATCTCGACCGGCCGCGACGGAACGGGATCGAGCTCGAAGCGAAGCACACAGCTCCTGGCAATGGACCAGGTGCCCCATTCCTCCGGTTCGCTCCATCCCTCGATCAATGCAGCGACGCCGGCGTCACCGCGCGTGAACGCGAGCTTCTCCGTGCCCAGGCGCGGTGCGGATACGGGAGATTCCAGAGCGCTCGGATCGAACGGCTCCTGATCCGGCACGAACTGCGCGATCACACGCGCCGCATCCGCGATCGAGCCGAGCCCAAGCGCCGAACCGTCGAGCTCGTAAAGCATGCGGTTCGGCCCGCTTGGGCGGACACCTCGCCCGGGCGGCGGCCGGTCTGTGAGGCGTGCCGGAATGATGATGTCTGCGACGTCGAAACCATGCATACGAGCGAGCTCACCGATGGTCCGGACCGTGCGATCATACAGGAGCGGACGATCGTTGATATCGGTCGCGAGGGCCTGCGCCAGCGACTTGAAGTCGAGCCTCACATGATCGTCGTCCGCCAGCAGCAGACGCTTGAGGACGAGCATGTCCTTGGCGATGAAGAGCTGGAGCGCGTTGAGATCGGGAAGCTGCGGATCGTCGTCGATCGCTCCGAAATCGCGGGCGCCGCGCGAGGTCTGCAGCAGATCCGTGGTCTCGAAGAACAGGGCGTGACCGGTGCTGTGCCGCGAAAAGCCGGCCATGCCGAGCGGCCGCGAGAGCCGGACGAAGCTGTCGGTCAGCGCGGCATTGGCGATGCCCGATGCCACGTCGGGCGAAAGGCCGATGAAATAGCGACCACCGATCGCACGCATCCGATCGATGACATCGCGCCGGACGAACGAATTGTAGATCATCGGCAGATGCGCATAGTGAGCCTGAAAGCCGAAGATGCGGGCCAGCTCGCCGCGTGACGAAACGCGCTCCACGGACGAAGCAAGGTCGATTTCGGCGACCAGCCGGTTGCGAAATGCCGGATGGTGGTAGCTTGGCCAGTAGTAGCTGTAGGCGCGCCAGCTCAACAGATCGATGTTGCGGCCCGAGAGGATCTCCGACGCCGTGGCGCACGCATAGGGCATCAGTCCGTCGTCGTCGCCGATGAAGCCGACGTATTCGCCCGAGGCGTGGCCGAGCGCCGCCTCCCAATTGTCGGTCATGGTCAGGACGGTGTCGCTGGCAAAGTGCCTGAAGCGCGCATCCTTCAGACCCGCGACCATGTCCGCGATCTCGGGATTGCCGCCATTGTTCTGCACGATGAACTCGCAATCGGCATGCGCGGGCTGGCACGCCATGGTCGCCAAGGCGTGGCGAAGCGTATCGGGACGATCGAGAGTCGGCACCACGATTGACAGGAGCGGCATGATCACCATCGAGAGGACGAACGCCACGCACTCCTAGCATTTCGGCGGATCGTTCGCACTTTCGCCAAAAGTCTGGCGATGCTAGCCTCGTCACGAAGTCCCGCTCATTCCGCCCCGCGGCATGGAGTCCATCCCGATCAATTCGCCGGAATCCCGCGCTCGACCGCGCGCAGCGAGTCCGGCAGGTCGCAACAAGAACAGGCTGCAACAAGAACAAAAGTGAGGAAGTGCCATGGAAGCTCAGGTGCCTGTTGCGTCGGTCTCTCCGCGCCCATGGTCTCCTCCGCCCGACGCCGGCGATATCGTCAAGGGCATCCATGCCATGCTGCATCCGCACAACATCGTGCTGGTGGGCGCGACCGACAAGCCGGGCAACTATGCCGAGCGCATCTGGAATAATCTGGTCAAATACGGCTACGAGGGCGGCCTCTATCCTGTCAACGCCAAGCGCGACACGATCTGGAACGTCCCGTGCTACAAGGACTTTGCCAGCCTGCCGGAAAAGCCCGATCACGTCCTGGTGTTGGTGCCGGCGCGCGCGGCCGTGCAGGTGATCCGCGATGCCGCCGCGGCCGGCGCACGTTCGGCCACCATCGTCACCTCGGGCTTCAGCGAATTGCAGGACGAGGAGAGCCAGAAGCTTGCCGCCGAACTTCAGGCGGCCGTGCGCGAGACGGGACTTGCGGTGACGGGGCCGAACTGCCTCGGCAATCTGAGCGCCGGCGAGAAGCTCTTCACCAATATTGACGATCGTATTGTCACCATGGAGCAGGGCGCGGTGGCGATCGCAGGACAATCCGGCGCGATCGTCATGGCGATCCGCCAGGCACTGGAGGATCGGGGTGTCGGCGTCGGCTACATGGTGACCACCGGCAACGAGGCCGGGCTCGAGACGCCGGACCTGATGCGCTATTTCGCCGAGGACCCGAGCATCAAGGTGATCGTCGTCTATCTCGAAGGCGTGCGCAACACCAAGGCGTTCCGCGATGCCTGCAAGGCGGCGCGCGCCGCCAGCAAGCCCGTGATCGCGCTCAAGCTCGGGGCATCCGAAGGCGGCCGCGCGGCAGCGATGGCGCATACCGGCGCGCTCGCCGGCTCGATCGAAACGTTCGATGCCATCGCAACGCGCGAAGGCGTCATTCGGGTCGGCGGGCTCGACGAGTTGATCGAGACCACCGAGTGCTTCGTCCACGCCGCAGCACCCAGAGGCGGCCGGCTCGCCGCGGTCACGCTCTCCGGAGGCAAGCGCGGCATGCTGATCGACGCTTTCTATGCCGCGGGCCTGAACTTCGCGCCGCTCAGCCCGCATGTCAGCGCGGAACTGGGGAAGATGCTCGGCCCCGGCTCGATCGTCGGCAATCCGCTCGACGCAGGCTTTGCCGCCGTGGTCGATCCCTCCGTCTACATGAAGTCGATCAAGCTGATGATCGACGATCCCGACATCGACGTCGTCATCATCGACGCCGAGCTGCCGAAGGCACCACACGAGCTGCGGGAGCGCAATTTGCGCATCGTCGACGAGATGGCGAGCAAGGCTTCGAAGCCCGTGATCTATATCAGCGCGATGTCGATCGGCTTCACCGAATTCACCAAGGACCTACGCAAGTCGCTGCCGCATCTCGCCGTCATGCAGGGCCTGGAGCGCGCCGTGACGGCGATCAAGTCGCTGCTCGACTACGCGAAGCTGCGCAAGGAAGTCCCCGACATCGCCTCGAGCTCGAAGCCGGCCGCACGGGCCGTGCTGGAGAAGGCGCTGACATCAGCCGGCGGCGCCGCACTCGACGAGGTCGCCTCCAAGAGGCTGCTGAAGGCCTACGGCATTCCGGTCTCGAAGGAGGCCATAGCGCAGACGGCGGCGGAGGCCGCCACGATCGCCAAGCAGATCGGATTCCCGGTCGTGGCAAAACTCGTCAGCGCCGAGATCCTGCACAAATCAGACATCGGCGGCGTGGTGCTGAACCTCAACAGCGCCGCCGAGGTGAAGAAGGCGTTCGCCGACATCACCGCCCGGGTCGCAAGGCTGAAGGGCAAGCCGAAGCTCGACGGCATCCTGATCGCGCAGCAGGTCAAGGCCGAGCTCGAGCTCGTGGTCGGCGCCTCGCTCGATGCCGAGATGGGGCCGGTCGTGCTGTTCGGCACCGGCGGCATCGACATCGAGCTGATGAAGGACGTCGCACTCGCCGGCGCGCCGCTGGACGAAGCCGAGGCGCGGCTGCTGATCGGCCGCACCAAGGCCGGGATCAAGCTACGCGGCTATCGCGGCAACCCGGCGCTCCACGAGGCCTCCGCGGTGAAGGCGCTGGTCGGGCTGTCCAACCTGATCGCGGATGCCGGCGACCGGATCGCCTCGATCGACATCAACCCGTTCCTGATCAACACCAAGACCGGCGTGGCGGTCGATGCGCTGATCGTGCTGAACAACGCCGCGGCAAAGCGCGCGGCTGGGCATTAAAGTCCGTAGGGCGGATTAGCGCAGCGTAATCCGCCACGTGCGACAGGCGAAGAAGGCGGCGGGTTACGCTTCGCTAACCCGCCCTACTTATCATCCGGCCTCCTTCCAACTCCCCCGCTTTGGCCGTAAAATCGCCCCTGCATGGCACGCGCGAGCAATCTGGTGATCGGAACAGCGACGCTGACGGCGATCGCCGTGGCGTTCGGTGGGCTGCTCGGTGTCCAGAAATGGCGTACCATCCAGAGCCGCAGCCAGTTGCGCGTGGTGTTCGAAGGCGGTTCCGCCAGCGGACTGCGGCGCGGCGGGCCGGTCAATTTCGACGGCGTGCCCGCGGGCCAGATCCTGTCGATCAAGCTGGATAGTCCCCGCAGGATCGTGGCGCTGGTGATGCTGGACAACGCCGCGCCGATCCGCAAGGACACCGTCGCCGGCATCGAGTTCCAGGGGCTCACCGGCGTCGCCGCGATCTCGCTGATCGGGGGCGCCCCGACCGCGCCGCCGGTGCCGCTGGATTCCGACGGCATCCCGATCCTGACCGCCGATCTCAGCGACGCCGAGTCGATCGTGGAGACCCTGCACAGCGTCGACCGCTCGATCGTGAGCAACGCTCCAGCGATCAAGGAGGGCCTGCGCACATTCGAGAGCTACACCGCCGACCTCAGGAGCAAGGGCGGCGATATCGACGCCGTCATGGCCAAGGTCGACGACGCCTTCGCGGGCTTCGACAAGGCGGTCACGAAGATCGAGGGCGCGGTGCCTGGCTTCGTCGACGGCAAGGCCGACGAGCTGTTTGAGAAAATAAAAGGACTGCACGAGCTCGCCGATACCATGAAGAAGAAATCGGCGGGCTATCTCGAGGACATCCGCCGCTCGCTGCTCGACGTCAGCGAGACCGCCAACAAGATGGCGGGAACGCCCGTGGCGCCGCGACCGCCGCGCAGGCCGACGGAACAGAAGCGCTAGACTAGCTCACCACGTGTAGCGCACGAGGCCCTTGCCGGCATAGGAGCGGGTAACGTTCGAGAACTCGCCCTCGAAGGTCACCGACGCGGACCAGCCGTTCATCCAGTTCATCTGCGCCGATGCCGTGGTCAGCGCGGAATCGCGCGCCTGAGCGGCGCCGTTCACGACGAAGGCCGATCCGGGCAGGGTCTGAAACACCGCGCCGACGGTCCGATCCGGATTGTAGTCATGCGCCCAGGCTAGGCGGCCGCGGAGAGTCACCAAGCCCCCGGGCGCGGCAAACGAATTGTCCGCGCGCAGACCGAGCTCGGTGCGGGTGCTGGTCACATCCTTGGCGGCATAGTTGAGGGCGAAGACGTTGCTGCCGGCCACGGCGAACTCCGAATAGCCCGGTAGACTGAACATGGTGGCCTGGAGCGCTGCATAAGGCGTGACGCCGACCCATTGCATGGCGTAGCGATACCCGCCCTCGACGCGGCCCGAAAACGCGTTGGTATTGAACTGGGCGCGCAGCTGGTCGAACCCGGCGGCGGTGACGATGCGATTGGTGGTGACATCCTGCCAGCCATAGGCCAGCGCAGCCGTCACATAGGCGGGACCAGCGGTGTGACGCACGAACGCGCCGGCCTGGAACAAGTCGGAGCGGCCCCAGCCGAGGCCGTTGACGCCGAAGCTGGTGGCCCCGCCGGCAAGCGCGAAACCGGCGACGGTCGACGGGGAGAAGCGGTAGTCGAGACCGACGGCCGTGCCGTAGACACTGCTGGTGGTGTCGTTCGAGCCGAGCGCGGCGTGGCCGTCGGTGGTCTGCGAACCGCCATAGCCGGCCGCCCAGACATCCCAGCGCTGCTCGAAGGTCGCGGCCGGTGCCTTGCGGTAGATCGAGGCGAAGGCGTCGCGGGCATCCCTGCGACGTGCGGCGTATGCATTGGCGCTCGCATCATCGGCATATGGCATCGCACCGGACATGCCGCTCCGTCCTGAATTGTAGACATCGGTCAGCAGGCCGAGAAACAGGTTCATCGCGTTGAACGTCGTCTGCTGCGAGCCTGTCGCGGGTTCACCGGAAGCCTGCGTCAAGCCGTTGGGACCGAGACCCGCGAATTCGGCTCGCAGGAAACCATTGCTGTTGAAGAAATTCTGAAGCGTGGTGGCGACGTTCTTCTGATTGATGTTGAGTGCGTACTTCGCACCATAGTCCAGCGTGAAATTGAGATGGACAGTGCCGCTGGGATCCACGGTGGTCGTGCCGATGAGACCACCGGGGGCGGCAACGCCGGTAAAATTGCCGGCTGCGGCGCCGGAAAACTGCATGATGGTGTATTGGGGCAATATGGTGCTGCCGGCGTAGAGCGAGACGCCGACATTGCCGTTCAGGGTCACGTTGCCCAAAACGTTGGCAAAACTCGCGGTGCTTCCGCTACCGACCTGAACGAGGTACAGCGCACCGGACTGGAAGGCGAGGTCGCCTTGAACCCACATGCTCGAACCCGGCCCACCATCGCCGGGCGCATAGATGCCGCCATTGGCGATGACGGTATTGCCGACGATTCCGGCACCGAACAGCGCGCCGCCCGCGTTCACGGTGGTGAGGCTCGACTGCGAGATATTGCCGTCGACCCGGAGGACGCCGCCGTTCACGGTCGTCGTGCCGGTATAGGTATTGGTGCCAGAGAGGATCAGCGCGCCGTTGCCGACCTTTTCCAGCGAGCCCGGACCAGCAGGACCGCAGCTGCAGGGATCAAAATCGCCGATGACACCGCTGGCCTCGGTCGTGCGGTTGTTGCCCCCGACGACGAGGGTGTTGCCGCCACCGATATAGTAGAAGCCGTTGCCTTCGATCGAGCCGGCCGTGACGCGGCCGTCGCCGTTGGGACCGATGCTGACGCCGAAATTGACGATGCCCGTGTCGGTCGTGATGAAGCGCGCAGTGCCGCCGGTGGAATTATCGTAGAATTCGGTCTTGCCGCCGTCCTTGGTGACGATGGTGGCATTGCCCGCCGTGGTGAACGCGCCGAAATTGGTCCGGCCGCCGGACTCGTTGATGATCGTCGCGTTGCCTGCGGTCGCGGTGTCGGATCCGGTCATCGTACCAAAGACGGTTCCGCTGAGATCATTGTTCACGATGGTCGCCGAGCCCGCCGAGGATTGCTCGATGAACACGGTGCCGCCGCCATTGTAGTTGGTGATGCTGGCCATGCCCGCATTGGTGCGGCCGAAGAAGCCGGTCAAGCCGCTATCGTTGATGATGGTCGCCCGGCCAGCCGTCGCGGTGTCGGTCCCGCCTCCCGTCAAATCGCCAAAGTACAGCTGGCCTCTGTTGGTGATCGCCATTGAGCTGGCGGAGGTCGCATTGCGAAACGTGGTCAGGCCGGAGAGCTCATTCAGGAGCAACGTAACTCCCGACATGTCGGCATTGACGACGTTGAAGAGACCCTCATTGATGACAGCGCCTATGATGCTGGCGGTATGGGTCACGTCACCGAGCTGAAGCGAGCCGCAGTTGCAGATGAAAGTGCCACCGGCATATGTGTTCGCACCCAACAGCGCCAGGAAACCGGGCCCGTCTACGGTGATGCCGCCGCTGCCGGTGATGCGCGACGCGATCGCCGCCGACGGGTCCCCAGTCCCTGTGACATCGTTGGTGACGAACGTGGTGCCGCCCGGGGCGAGCCTGAGGTCGCCGCCCTGGATCGTATAGATCGAACCGTCGCCGGTGAGGTCGAAGCCCACGAGACTGGTCAGCTGCACGCCGGTCGGCGTGACGGTCACCGTCCCGCCCATTGCCGGCGTCGAAGGACCGCCGCTGCCGAACATCGTGCCGGCCGACAACGGATCGTAAGCGGTGCTGATCGAGCCGGATAAGTCGGTCCAGTTGGTGGTGGTGGCGTCCCAGACGCCGCCGCCGCCGTTGACGGCACCGTTCGGTGTGGTCTGCGATCCATTGAAGTACTGCTGGGCTCCGGCCGGGGTCGTCACGACAGCCACGCCCAGGGCAAGGCTCACCCCAAATGCCGCGCGCATGGTCGTGCAGCTCCGGCGCGAGCAACCGAGCCCACTCGATGGCAACCAAGCCCCCACGCACTTCCCCTCGCCCCGCGGCGCTCCCAGCGGCGCCGCGTGGAACTTAGGCCATGAGGACGGCCGGTAGAACTACGGTGCACCGAGAATCCGCCGAAGGGACCGCGTCTCGGGCCGATTCAACAGTCCATGTTGCAACCGCGCCACGGTTTGCCGCGCGCCATTCCCATTCCGCGCATGCGGCGATGTCTCCGACCCGCAATGCATATGGACGGCCATTCACATCAACGGCCGATCAGGCATCAGGCTAGTAGTTCGACGCCGCCGCCTCGTTCGGAATGCCGTCGATCGGGCACTCGTCGGTCCCCGGCGTCGAGCGGGTCATCGCTTCGACCATGTCGCGCGTGCCTTCGGGATCGGCGATCCAGTTCTTGTAGAAATCATACGGGCAGGCCGCGACGCCGCGCGGGTTGTCGCCGGAATTGATCATGCCGGTGTAGCCGCGGTGGACCAGCTTGTAGAGGTGGTTCTGCGACTGGCCGTTGCGGCGCGCGTCGCGGATCAGATGCTTCGACAGCTGAGCGTATTGGATGCCGTAGTCCTCTTCGCCGCATTCGCCGAGCGTGCGGCCATCGAAGCCGATGATCGCGGAGTGACCGAAGTAGGATAGACGCCGTCGAAGCCGGCCGCGTTGGCGACCGCGACATAGACGTTGTTGGCCCATGCCATCGCCTTGGAGATCATGACCTGCTGCTCCTTGGCCGGATACATGTAGCCCTGGCAGCGCACGATCAGTTCCGCGCCCTTCATGGCGCAGTCACGCCAGATCTCCGGATAGTTGCCGTCGTCGCAGATGATAAGGCTGACCTTCAGACCTTTCGGTCCGTCGGAGACATAGGTGCAATTGCCGGGATACCAGCCTTCGATCGGCACCCAGGGCATGATCTTGCGATATTTCTGCACGATCTCGCCCTTGTCGTTCATCAGGATCAAGGTGTTGTAGGGCGCCTTGTGCGGATGCTCCTCGTGGCGCTCGCCGGTGAGCGAGAACACGCCCCACACTTTCGCCTTGCGGCAAGCCTCCGCGAAGATCGCGGTTTCCTCGCCCGGCACCACGGACGCCGTCTCGTACATCTCCTTGGAGTCGTACATGATCCCTTGCGTGGAATATTCCGGGAAGATCACGAGGTCCATGCCGGGCAGGCCGACCTTCATGCCGACGATCATGTCGGCGATCTTGCGGGCGTTGTCGAGTACCTCGGTCTTCGTGTGCAGGCGGGGCATCTTGTAGTTGACGACCGCGACGCCGACCGTGTCGTTGCTGCTGGAGATGTCACCGTGAAGCATGTCGAGCGCTCCTGTACTCTATTTTGTTTGATGATGGCGTGTGGCGTTAGTGGCTGATCATCCAGGGACGCGCCGTTGGAAAACCCTTGGCGCCGCTCCTGGACTTGGTCATCAGCCGCGCGGGCTTCTTCCTGTCGGACGCGCCCTTGTCCTTGACGGTCTTGCCCGACGAACAACAGCCGCAACCCGGGCCGTGCGAGGCCTTGTATTGCGCCAGCGTCTGCGGCGCATGCGTACTGCGCTCGTTGACGGCGTGCGCCTTGCGCTTCTCCGCCGGCATGCAGAAGAAATTCGGCGCGGTCAGGATCACCCGCGGCGCTAGCGTCTCGCAATGCGGACAGCTTTGCGCGTCGTCGCATTCCGCCATCGGGCGCAGATCCTTGAAAGGTCCGCAATCATCACAGAGATATTCATACACCGGCATTGTTGATCCCTACGTATTTGGTGACCGCGCGTGCGGAGAGAGCCCCTCTCCCCGTAAGAACGGGGAGAGGGAACGCGGCGTCATTTGTCCGGCGAGATCGGCATCTGGATATCGCCCGTGATGTGCTTGATCGGCCCTGCCGCTGAGGGCATCACGTCGAAGTCGAAGATCTCCGTCGGCAGCCACAGCGTGGCGCAGGCATTGGGCACGTCGACCACGCCGGAGATGTGGCCCTGGCACGGCGCGGTGCCGAGAATGGAATAGGCCTGGGCGCCGGAATAGCCGAACTTCTTCAGGTACTCGATGGCGTTGAGGCAGGCCTGGCGATAGGCGATGTGGACGTCGAGATAATGCTGCTTGCCGGCCTCATCCACCGAGATGCCTTCGAAGATCAGATAGTCCTTGTAGTTCGGCGTGATCGGCGACGGCTTGAAGATCGGATTCTTGATGCCGTATTTCGCCATGCCGTCCTTGATCACCTCGACCTTCAGATGCAGCCAGCCCGCCATCTCGATGGCGCCGCAGAAGGTGATCTCGCCGTCACCCTGGCTGAAATGCAGATCGCCCATCGAGAGACCGGCCCCCGGCACGTAGACCGGGAAGTAGATCTTGGAGCCGCGGGAGAGATCCTTGATGTCGCAATTGCCGCCATGCTCGCGTGGCGGCACGGTGCGCGCGCCCTCCGCACCGATCTTGGCCTTCACATCGCCCTTGGCGCGGCCGCCATGGGCCGTCGGCGCGAACGGTGGATTGGCGAGGCCGGGCACGCGGGTCGGGTTGGTCGAGATCAGCTCGGCCTCGCGCTTATTCCAGGTGTCCAGCATCTTCGGATCGGGCAGACAGCCGATCAGGCCGGGATGGATCAGGCCGGCGAAGTTCACGCCGGGCACGTGGCGCGACGAGGTGTAGAGACCCTTGATGTCCCAGATCGACTTCTGCGCCAGCGGGAAATGGTCAGTGAGGAAGCCGCCGCCGTTCTGCTTGGAGAAGAAGCCGTTGAAGCCCCACAGACTCTCCTTGAGCGGACCGACGTCGAGCAGGTCGACGACGAGGAGATCGCCGGGCTCGGCGCCCTTGACGCCGATCGGGCCGGACAGGAAGTGCACGATCGACAAGTCGATGTCGCGCACGTCGTCCGCGGAATCGTTGTTCTTGATGAAGCCGCCGGTCCAGTCATAGGTCTCGATGATGAAGTCGTCGCCGGGATTGACCCAGGCCACGATCGGGATGTCGGGGTGCCAGCGGTTGTGCACCATGTCATTTTCATAAGCCGACTTGGTGAGATCGACCTTGATCAGTGTCTCTGGCATCGAGAGGCTCCCCTTTACTACGGTTGGTTAGACGGACAGATATTTCGAGACCTGCGCGGCATCGACGTCGTCGCGCGGATCGTCCCGCACGATCTCGCCGTTCTCGATCACCAGCACGCGGTCGGCGATGTCGAGCGCGAAGCTCAGGACCTGCTCGGACACGACGATCGAAAGTCCCTTTTCGTCGCGAATGCGCTTCAAGGTGCGCGCCATATCCTTGATGATCGACGGCTGGATGCCTTCGGTCGGCTCGTCCAACAGCAGGACCTTCGGCTTGGTGGCGAGTGCGCGGGCGATGGCCAATTGCTGTTGTTGCCCGCCGGAGAGATTGCCGCCGCGGCGCCCTTTCATCTCCAGCAGCACCGGGAACAATTCGTAGATGTCTTCAGGCACCTCGGACCCGCCGGAGACCACGAGCCCGGTCTCGATGTTCTCCTTCACCGTCATGGTGGAGAAGATCATGCGGCCCTGCGGCACATAGGCGAGACCCTTCGCGACGCGCTCAAAACTCTTGAGGCCGCCGAGCTCGGCGCCGTCCATGCTCACCGAGCCGCTCTTCGCGGGCAGGATGCCCATCAGCGACTTCATCAGCGTGGTCTTGCCCATGCCGTTGCGGCCCATGATCGCCACGATCTCGTTGGGCGCGACCTTGACGTTGAGCCCGTGCAGCACCTCGCTCTGACCGTAGGCGACGTGGAGATCGGAGATTGCCAGCATGATGCGCTCCTAGGCTCGGTATACCTTCCTTCTCCCCTTGTGGGAGAAGGTGGCGCGGGCGAAGCCCGCGACGGATGAGGGGTCTGCATCTGCGAATGCGAATGGCAGTTTGCCTCGCGGAGAGATACCCCTCACCCGGATCGCTTGCGCGATCCGACCTCTCCCACAAGGGGAGAGGTGCACCGGCGTTGCCGCCACAGGCTCGCTTGACGACATCATTTGCTAGTGCCCCAGATAGACTTCGACGACCTTGGGATCGTTCTTCACCTTCTCCATCGTCCCCTCGGAGAGGATCTGGCCCTGGTGCAGCACGGTGACCTTGTGCGCGATGTCTTCCACGAACTTCATGTCGTGCTCGATCACGAGCACCGAACGGTTCTTGATGATGCGGTTGAGCAGTTCGGCGGTCTTGGCGCGCTCGGACACGCTCATGCCGGCAACTGGCTCATCCAGCATCAGGAGGTCGGGGTCCTGGATCAGCAGCATGCCGATCTCAAGCCATTGCTTCTGGCCATGGCTGAGCTCGTCGGCATAGGTGTGGAGCTTGTCCTTGAGGAAGATCATCTCGGCGACCTCGGCTACCCGCTCCTTGACGAGCTGATCGCGCTGGAAGGTCAGCGAGCCGAACACGCTGCGGCCGCGGGGAAACGAGATCTCGAGGTTCTCGAACACGGTGAGGTCCTCGAACACCGAGGGCGTCTGGAATTTGCGCCCGACGCCGGTCTGCACGATCTCGTTCTCCTTCATCTTCGTGAGCTCCTTGCCACGAAACTGAATCGAGCCCGAGGTGGCCTTGGTCTTGCCGCAGATCAGGTCGAGCACCGTGGTCTTGCCGGCGCCGTTGGGGCCGATGATGACGCGGATTTCGTTCTCCTCGACGTAGAAGGAGAGATCGTTGACCGCCTTGAACCCGTCGAACGAGACAGTCAGTCCGGAGACCGCGAGCAGGAATTCCTTTGGTTGATGACCGATGAGCATGATGGCTTCCTCACTCTGCCGGGGCGCCGTCGGCGACCGAATTGTCGTTCCAGCCCGGCTTCGGCTTGCGCGAGGCGAACAGCCGATCGATGCGCGGCTGCACGTAATCGGCCCAGAGCCCGGACAGGCCGTTCGGGAAAGCGAGCACGACTGCGATGAACAGTGCGCCGAGACCGAACAGCCAGAGCTGCGGGAAAGATTCCGACAGGCTGGTCTTGGCGAAGTTGACCAGGATCGCCCCCCAGACCGCGCCGAAGATCGACATTCGTCCGCCGACGGCGGTGTAGATCACCATCTCGATCGACGGCACGATGCCGACGAAGGAGGGCGACATGAAACCGACATTGAGCGCGAACATGGCGCCGCCGATGGCAGCGAAGACCGCGGCCATGCAGAAGGCGAAGATCTTGAAATTGGCGACGCTGTAGCCGGAGAAGCGGACGCGATCCTCCTGCTCGCGCATCGCCACCAGGATGCGGCCGAGCTTGGTCAGGCGGATGAACTGCGCGATGCCGATGCAGGCGAACAGCAGCACCACCTCGACGAAGTACAGGATGACCTTGGCGTGGTCGGGCCGGATGTCCCAACCCTTGAGCGTGCGCAGATCGGTCATGCCGTTGATCCCGCCGGTATAGCCCTGTTGGCCGACGATCAGGATGGTGAGGATGGCGGCGACGGCCTGGGTGATGATCGCGAAGTAGGTGCCGCCGACCCGGCGCTTGAACATCGCGGTGCCGATGATCAGGGCGAAGAGGCCGGGCACCAGGATGATGGCGAGGATGGTGAAGGTGAGGCTGTGAAACGGCTGCCAGAACAGCGGCAGCGACGTGATCTGATTCCAGTCCATGAAATCAGGAATGCCCGGCGTCGACTGAATCTTGGTGTTCTCGACGCTGGAGGCCTCGAGCTTAAGGAACATCGCCATGCAATAGCCGCCGAGGCCGAAGAACACGCCCTGCCCCAGGCTCAGGATGCCGCCATAGCCCCAGCACAGCACGAGGCCGAGCGCGACAAAGGCGTAGGTCAGATATTTCGCGACCAGGTTGAGGCGGAATACATCCAGCGTCAGCGGCAGGATCACGAACAGCACGGCCGCCAGGGCAATGAAGCCCATGAGCTCGGATCGATTGAAGAAGCGTGAGTTGATCATGACTTGCCTGCCTCTCGTTATTTACGGACCTTGAGGGCGAAGAGACCCTGCGGCCGCAGCATCAGGATGCCGACGACGGCGAGCAGCGTGAGCACCTTGGCCATCGAGCCCGACATGAAGAATTCGAGCGTCGATTGCGTCTGCGAGATCGAGAAGGCGGAGGCGATGGTACCGAGAAGGCTGGCGGCGCCGCCGAACACGACGACGAGGAAGGTGTCGACGATGTAGAGCTGGCCCGACGTCGGCCCGGTCGAGCCGATCATGGTGAAGGCGCTGCCGGCGACACCGGCGATGCCGCAACCAAGGCCGAACGTGTAGCGATCCACCTTCTCGGTGTTGATGCCGACCGCGCCGGCCATGATGCGGTTCTGCACGACCGCGCGCACCTGGCGGCCCCAGCGCGACATGTAGAGAACATAGGCGACGGAAATGGTGATCAGCACGGTGAGACACATCACGAAGACGCCGTTGATCGGCACCTCGATGCTGTCGGTGACGTGCAGCGAGCCCAGCATCCATTGCGGCAGCTCGACGCCGACCTCGCGCGCGCCGAACACCGAGCGATAGGCCTGCTGCAACATCAGGCTGAGGCCCCAGGTCGCGAGCAGCGTATCGAGCGGGCGCTTGTAGAGGTGCCGTATCAGCCCCCATTCCACCAGCATGCCCAGCGCGCCGGATGCGAGAAAGGCCAATATCATTGCAAGGAAGAAGTAGCCGCTGAACAGGCTCGGCAAATAGGCCTGGAAGAAATTGGAGGTCATCCAGGTGACGTAGGCCCCGAGGATCATGAACTCGCCATGGGCCATGTTGATGACGCCCATCTGGCCGAAGATGATGGCGAGGCCGAGTGCCATCAGGACATAGACGGAGAACAGGATCAGTCCGGCAAACCCCTGCATGACGAAGATCGAGCCGAGGTCGCCAATCGAATAGTCGCCGAACATCCATGTCCTCCGTCGGTAAAGGGTCCCGCGTCGCGAGCAGGTTCGCGACGCGGGGGCTTGAGGCATGGACTTGCGATCCACGCCAGGGAGCGGTTTTGCCTTGAGGGAAAGTGCGACGGGCGCCGCGACTTACTGGTAAGGCTTCTTACTGGTAGCCCTTGGGGAACGGATCCGGCTCGACGAGATCGGCGGTCTCGTAGATCAGCTCGAACTGGCCATCGAGCTTGGCGCGGCCGACGCGGGTCTTCGACCAGAGATGATGATTCTCGTGGATGCGCACATACCCTTCCGGCGCGCCCTTGAACTCGACACCCGTAGAGGCCGTGGCGATCTTGTCGACATCGAACGACCCGGCCTTCTCGACCGTCAGCTTCCACAGCCACGGGCCGAGATAGGCAGCCTGGGTGACGTCTCCGATCACGGTCTTCTCGCCCCACACCTTCTTGAAGGCCGAGACGAAGGCCTTGTTGTTGGCGTTGTCGAGCGACTGGAAGTATTTCATGCAGGCATAGGCGCCTGCGATGTTCTCGCCGCCGATGCCGTCGATCTCGTCCTCGGTCACCGAGATCGTGAGCAGCGCCTGCTTGGAGAGATCGATGCCGGCAGCCTTGAGCTGCTTGTAGAAAGCGACGTTGGAGCCGCCGACGACGTCGGTGAAGATCACGTCGGGCTTGGTCAGCTTGATCTTGTTGATGACCGAATTGAACTGGGTGCTGCCGAGCGCGTAGTACTCCTCGCCGACGACCTTGCCCTTCAGCACGTTCTCGACGTGCTTGCGCGCGATCTTGTTCGAGGTGCGCGGCCAGATGTAGTCGGAGCCGATGAAGAAGAACGACTTGGCGCCCTTCTCCTTGGCGATCCAGTTCAGGCCGGCGAGGATCTGCTGGGTCGCTTCCTGGCCGGTGTAGATCACGTTCTTGGATTGCTCGAGGCCTTCGTAGAAGGTCGGGTAGTAGAGCATGCCGTTATACTGCTCGACCACCGGCAGCACCGCCTTGCGCGAGGCCGAGGTCCAGCAGCCCATGATCGCCGCGACCTTGTCGTTGACGAGCAGCTTCTTCGCCTTCTCGGCGAAGGTCGGCCAGTCCGATGCGCCGTCCTCCTGGATGAACTTGATCTTGCGGCCGAGCACGCCGCCGGCCGCGTTGATCTGCTCGATCGCGAGCTTTTCGGCCTGGATCGAGCCGGTTTCGGAGATCGCCATGGTGCCGGTCGCCGAATGCAGGATGCCGACCGTGACCTCGGTGTCGGTGACCGCCAGGCCCGTGGTGTTGACCGCCGAGGTCGCGGGCGCCTGCGCAAACGATGCCTTCGGCAGCATCGTGATGGCAGGAACCGCCGCCATTCCCATCAACAGTTTACGCCTGAACGGCGACAACAAGCCCTTGTTTGCTTCGTCTGACATGAGCACCCCACTTTTGTTCGAGACACGCGTTGGTGCCGTGAGGATGGCTCGAATTTGTGCAGCTCAAGCATACGCAAGATCGCGTATACTGCACCGCAAAATGCCGACGTAGGCTTTTGGTACGGAATTTGCGAGGGGCTCCGGGTCCGTATCGGGAGTGGGGTAGAGCGTGGCAGGGCGGCAGCGAATAGACCGCGTCAGGCGCCAGTACAACCAATGGGTGGCCAACCAGACGCTGGAAGACTACGCGCTGCGCTTCACGGCGAAGAGCGCGCGCCGCTGGTCCGCCGCCCGCGTCGCCAACACCGCGCTCGGCGCGATCTCCTTTCTGGCACTGGAAGCGATCGGCGGCACCATCACGCTCAATTACGGCGTCACCAACGCCTGTGCCGCGATCCTCGCCGTCTCCATCATCATCTTCTTCTGCGGCGTGCCGATTGCCTATTACGCAGCCAAATGCGGTATCGACATCGACCTGCTCACACGCGGCGCCGGGTTCGGCTACATCGGCTCAACCGTCACCTCGCTGATCTACGCCTCTTTCACCTTCATCTTCTTCGCCATCGAAGCGGTGATCCTGGCCACCGCGCTCGAAATGTGCTTCGGCATTCCCCGCCCGATCGGTTACCTCATCAGCGCGGTGGGGATCATCCCGCTCGTCACCTACGGCATCACCCTGATCAGCCGCTTCCAGCTTTGGACGCAGCCGATCTGGGTCGTCCTGCATATCCTGCCCTTTGCCGCGATCGCCTGGGCCAATCCCTACTCATTCGGGGAATGGCGCAAATTCGCCGGCGAGCACGGCGACGTGAACGGGCATTTCGACCTTTTGCTGTTCGGCGTCGCCTCGTCCGTGGTGTTTTCGCTGGTGGCGCAGATCGGCGAGCAGGTCGACTTCCTCCGATTCCTGCCGCGCGACCGTCGCACGTCGCGAACCTCGTGGTGGATCGCCCTGCTGATCGCAGGGCCGGGCTGGATCATCTTCGGCGCGCTGAAATTGCTGCTGGGCTCGTTTCTTGCCTTCTTTGCCCTGAGCCACGGCCTCTCCGGCGAGCTGGCGGCCGAGCCAGCGCACATGTATCTCGAAGCGTTTCGATATGTGCTATCGCAGCCGGACATGGCGCTGGCGCTCACCGGGGCGTTCGTGATCCTGTCGCAGATCAAGATCAACGTCACCAATGCCTATGCCGGCTCGATTGCCTGGTCGAACTTCTTCTCGCGATTGACGCACAGCCATCCCGGCCGCGTGGTGTGGCTGGTGTTCAACGTGATGGTGGCGCTGCTGCTGATGGAGATCGGCGTCTACAAGGCGCTGGAGCAGACGCTAGCGCTCTACTCCAACGTCGCGATCGCCTGGGTCGGCGCGCTCGTCGCCGACCTCGTCGTCAACAAGCCGCTCGGCCTGCGCCCGCCGCAGATGGAGTTCAAGCGCGCCCATCTCTACGACATCAACCCGGTCGGCGTCGGCGCCATGACGATCGCGACCATCGTGTCGATCGCGGCGTTCTACGGCCTGTTCGGCCCGACCGCGAAGGCGCTGGCGGCCTTCGTCGCGCTCGCCGTCGCCTTCGTCACCGCGCCTGTCATCGCTTGGCTCACCGGCGGAAAGTATTACATCGCGCGCAAGCCCAAGAAGAGCTGGGCCAATATCGAGGCAATCCAGTGCTGCATCTGCGAGCACAGCTTCGAGCCGGAAGACACCACCTCCTGCCCGGCCTATGCCGGCCCGATCTGCTCGCTGTGCTGCTCGCTCGATGCCCGCTGCCACGATCTCTGCAAGCCGCATGCGCGCGCCCAGGTGCAGTTCTCCGAGGCGCTCGGCCGGATCCTGCCACAGCCAATCTACCAGCGGATCAACTCGCAGTTCGGCCATTACGTCGGCGTGTTCGTGATCTCCGCGGGTCTCGTCGCGCTGGTGCTCGGGCTGATCTATCTCCAGACCTCGGCGAGCGTCCATGGCGAGAACATTCTCGTCTCCGACGTGCTCTGGAAGGTGTTCTTCTCGCTCAGCATCATCATCGGAGTGGTGGCCTGGCTGTTCGTGCTGGCGCAGCAGAGCCGCCGCGCCGCGGAAGACGAAACCAAACGGCAGACGACGCTGCTGATCCAGGAAATCGACGCGCATAAGCGCACGGACGCCGAGCTCCAGCGCGCCAAGGAAGTGGCCGAATCCGCCAACCTCGCGAAGAGCCGCTACGTCGTCGGCCTGAGCCACGAGCTGCGCTCGCCGCTGAACGCCATCAGCGGTTATGCTCAGCTGCTGGAGCAGGATTCGACGTTGGCCACCAAGCCGCGCGACCAGGTCCGCGTCGTCCGCCGCAGCGCCGATCACCTCTCCGGCCTGATCGACGGCATATTGGACATCTCCAAGATCGAGGCGGGACGGCTGTATTTGTCGCGCGACGAGGTGCGCCTCAGCGAGTTTCTCGACCAACTCGTCGGCATGTTCCGTCTCCAGGCGGCGGCGAAGGGCATCGACTTCGTGTTCAGAAGGCCCGCCGCGCTGCCGGTCGTGGTTTACGCCGACGAGAAGCGGCTACGACAGGTGCTCATCAACCTGCTCTCCAACGCGATCAAGTTCACCCAGGCCGGCAGGGTGCAGTTCGTGGTTCACTATCGCAGCCCCGTCGCCGAATTCGAGGTGGTCGACACCGGTCCGGGCATCCAGAGCGACGATCTCGAGCGCATCTTCGCGCCCTTCGAGCGCGGTGCGCTCGGCGTTTCGCAACCGCAGACTGGGACAGGGCTGGGCCTTACCATCAGCCGGCTGCTTGCCGGCGTCATGGGCGGCGACATCAAGGTCATGAGCACGGTCGGCGCCGGCTCCACGTTCAAGGTCAAGATCCTTCTGTCGGAGGTCACCAATCCCCAGCGCATCGCGCCGGTGGAGGCACCGGTCTCGGGCTATCATGGTGCGCGCAAGACCATCCTCATCACGGACGACGATCCCGTTCATCGCGACCTCCTGCGCGAAGTGTTGGCGCCGCTCGGATTCATCCTGCTCAGCGCCCCCGATGGGCCCGGGTGCCTCGCGCTGGCGCAGCATTGCCGGCCCGACCTGTTCCTGCTCGACATCTCGATGCCGGCCATGGATGGCTGGGCCGTGGCGGAAGCCTTGCGTGCGAGCGGCCATCACGCAGCGCGTATCCTGATGGTGTCGGCGAGTGCGCTGGAGGCACATGGCACGCCTCTGGCCCAACCGTTCCATGACGGTTATCTGATGAAGCCGATCGACATTCCACGGCTGCTGGAGACGGTCCGGCAGCTCCTCAAGATCGAATGGCAATACGGCGCGAACGAGATCGTCGTGCCGTTCTGGCGGCCGGAGAGCGGATCGAAGCCGCCGGTGCGGCATATCGAGGCGCTGATCGGGCTCGGCCAGATCGGCTATGTCAGGGGCATCCAGCTGAAGCTCGACGAGATCGGCAGCGAGCATCCTGAACATGCCGACTTCATCGCGCAGATGCGTTTTCTGGTCGATCGCTTCGATCTCGATCAGTACATGGCCACATTGAAGACGTTGCATGCGCATGAGCATTGAGCCCAAGAAGCGCGACATCGCGCTCGTCGTCGACGACTCTCCCGAGACGTTGCGGCTGCTCACCGATGCCCTCGACGGCGCCGGGATGACGGTGATGGTCGCGCTCGACGGCGCCGCCGCGATGCGCATCGTCGACCAGATCACGCCCGACATCGTGCTGCTCGATGCCGTGATGCCCGGCATCGACGGCTTCGAGACCTGCCGCCGGCTCAAGCGCGATGCGGGCCTTGCCAATGTGCCCGTGATCTTCATGACGGGTCTTGCCGAGACCGAGCATATCGTTCGCGGGCTGGAGGCGGGCGGCGTCGATTACGTGACGAAGCCGATCGTGATCGAGGAGATGCTGGCGCGCATCCGCGTCCATCTCGGCAATGCCCGCCTCACCCAGAGCGCGCGGGCCGCGCTCGACGTCTCCGGCCGCTTCCTGTTTGCGGTCAACCGGCAGGGCAATTTGCTCTGGGCGACGCCGCAAGCGCAAAGGCTGCTGGCGGATCACCACGGCCCGCAGGCCGACGACTTCGTCCTGCCGCCATCGCTGCTGCAATGGCTGGATCAGGCCAAAGCCAAAGGCAGCTCGAAGTCTCAGGCTGCTTCACTGCCGGACAATCCGCAGCTCCGCTTCTATTACATGGGTGAAACCGCACCGAACGAATTCCTGCTCCGGCTGTCCAAGGAGGCCGGCACTGCGCCACCGCCCGAATTCACCAGCGAGCTCGGCCTCACCACCCGGGAAGGCGAGGTGCTGGCCTGGCTCAGCAAAGGCAAGACCAACCGCGACATTGCGCAGATCCTAGGATTGAGCCCGCGCACCGTCGACAAGCACCTGGAGCAGATCTACGCCAAGCTCGGTGTGGAGAATCGCACCGCGGCGGCGGCGATCGCCGCGAATGCGACGCGAAGGAATTCTTAGCACTGCTGCGAATGAGTTGAGACGCGGCCAATCCAGCAAACAGTGTCGTCCCGGACAAGCGCAGCGCAGCGGAGCGCCGATCCGGGACCCATAGCCGCAGGGAGACGTTTGGCGAAGACTCGTCGTTCCGCACGCCTACCGACCGAGATCGGGAAAATCCGCGGCATGGGTCCCTGCGTTCGCAGGGACGACAGCGGAGTGTGTAGCGGTCGCTATCGTGCCCTCACGCGCTCCCCTCACCCATACACAAACACCTTGTCATCCAGATCCGTCTTGGGGATCTCGTCCTTCTCGGTCCAGTAATCCTGGCTGTGCTGCCATTCCGCCTTGTCACCGCGCTTGGGCAACAGATCCATGTTGCGCATCATGTAGCCGGGGTTGAAGTTTTCCGGATCGATCCAGGGCAGGATCGGCATGTTGTGGTCTTCGGGACGCAGGCTCACCTCGACCTTCTTTGCGCCCCTGGCCTTCATGTGACCGAGCAGCCGGCAGACGAAATCGGCGACGAGATCGACGCGCAGCGTCCAGCTCGCGCGGAAATAGCCGAACACCCAGACCATGTTCGGCACGCCAGTAAACATCATGCCGCGATAGGTGACGGTATCGCCGAAGGCGAGCGGCTTGCCGTCGATCTCGAAGGCGATGTCGCCGAGTGCGGCGAGGTTGAAGCCGGTTGCGGTGACCACGACATCGGCCTCCAGCAACTTGCCGGATTTGAGCTGGATGCCGTTCTCGACGAAGCACTCGATCTCGTCGGTGACGACGGAGGCCTTGCCGCTGGCGATGCCCTTGAACAGATCGGCATCGGGCACGAACGCGATGCGCTGCCGCCACGGCCGGTATGTTGGCGTGAAATGCGTCTCGACGTCGTAGTCGGGACCGAGAACCGCGCTGATCTGACCGATCAGCTCTTTCTTCACCTGCTCCGGTTTGGAGACGCACAGCCTGGTGAATGCGTCCTGCTCGAACAGAATCTTGCGGCGGACGATCTCGTGGATCCACGCCTCGTCGACCTGAAGCCTGCGCAGTTCCTCCGCGATCTCGATGGCATTGCGGCCGAGCCGGAAATAGGTCGGAGAGCGCTGGAGCATGGTGACATGCGCACATTTGTCCGCAATGTTCGGCACCAGCGTCGCCGCGGTCGCGCCCGAGCCGATCACGACCACCTTCTTGTTCCCGAGATCGAGATCGTCAGGCCAGGTCTGCGGATGAACGATGCGGCCCTTAAAGCGATCCATGCCCCTCCATTCCGGCGTGTAGCCTTCCGAATGGCGATAGTAACCTTGGCACATCCAGAGGAAGTTCGCGGTGAAGGTCTTTGCTTCCCCGGTGTCGGTCGTCACCGCCTCGATGGTCCAGAGATTCTGCTCGCTCGACCAGCTCGCCGAGTTGATCTTGTGCTTGTAGCGGATGTGGCGGGCGATATCGTTGTCGTCGATTACCTCTTTCATGTAGGAGAGGATCTCCTCGGCGGTGGCGATCGGCGGCCCGACCCAGGGCTTGAAGCTGTAGCCGAAGGTGTGGAGGTCGCTGTCCGAGCGGATCCCCGGATAGCGATGCGTGCTCCAGGTGCCGCCGAACGTCGCCTGCGTTTCCAGGATGACGTAGCTCGTGCCCGGCAGCTGCTTGTTGATGTGGTAGGCGCTGCCGATGCCGGAGATGCCGGCACCGACGATCAGCACGTCGAAATGTTCGGGAGCTTGCTTGGTGGCGGTGTGACCGCGAACGGCGACATTCATCGTTGCTTGTTGCCTTGCTTGTTCTTATGGCCGGCCTCGGTCGGACGGCGCGTTTCCTCCGCGACGGACACTGTGGTCGCCGCGCTTCCCGTTCAAAATGACATAGATCAGGTCGACGTCAAATCACAGCGCCGCACCCCAGCTCCGCGCGGTCTGCAGAATCCAGTCGCGGTAGAGCGTGAGCGGCGTGACCCCGGTCAACCCGCCGCAACCGGCAGCGCCGTTCGGCCCCGTCGACCAGCTGACGACGCCGACGACCACGGCACCGTTCGGCCTGTCCTCGAACACGGGACCGCCGGAATCGCCGGTGCAAGCGCCGATTCCGCCGCGAACACCGTTGGTTACGGGATCGACCAGTCGGATCTGGAGCGTGCCAGGCTGGCCAGTGGCGACCAGCGCAGCAACGCGTGTGATGCCGCCGCTCTTGCCATCGCCGCTCGTGGTGACGCCGATGCCCGCGATCGTGAAGCGGCTGCCGACCCGGATGGGAATCGTCGGCGTGCCGACAGTCACCGTCGATTTTCCCTTGAGTGGAATTTCCAGTTGCAGCAGCGCCACGTCGGCGGTGGCCCGATGCGCCTGCATCGCCTGCATGTTGAAGCTCGGATGGATCGCGACGGTGCGGACGTTCAGCAATTGCGGCTGGCCGTCATTGCTGCGATCGACGATCTTGTAGTCTGCACCAGGCTGCACGCAGTGCGCGACGGTGAGCACCAGTTTCGGCGCAATCAGGCTGCCGGTGCAGAAATTACCGCGCGAGCCGACGATCGTGACCACGGCACGCGCGACACCGTCGGCCTGCGGCGTCCCGCCGCCGACGATGGCGTGAGCCGGCGTGGCCAGCAACAGAACTGTCGTGATGAATGTCGCGATAGTCTTCATGGGGCATACGCCTCGGCGATCGGGTCGGTCAGGGGCCGAGCTTGGTTCGGGCTGGCCCTTGCCGATAGCGCGTGCTAGCCGTCTTGTCAGCAATCTCTGTACGGAATTGACGAGGTCGGGACCTTGACGATCGAAGCTGTGATCTTTGATTTTGGCGGCGTGTTGACGAGCTCGCCGTTCGAGGCGTTCACGCGGTTCGAGACCGAGCGCGGCCTGCCCGCCGACATCATCCGGCGCACCAACGCCGCCAACCATCTGGAGAATGCCTGGGCCAAGTTCGAACGGGCCGAGGTGGATATCGACACGTTCGATCTCTTGTTCGCCGAGGAATCAGGCGCGCTCGGCGCAGAGGTGCGCGGCCGCGACGTGCTGCCGCTGCTGCAGGGCGATCTGCGCCCCGAGATGGTCGAGGCGCTGAAGCGCATCAAGGCGCAGTTCAAGACCGGCTGCATCACCAACAACCTTCCGGCCAACGCCATTGGCAGCATGACCGGACGCTCACTCTATGTCGCGGAGGTGATGGTGCTGTTCGACCATGTCATCGAATCCGCCAAGATCGGCCTGCGCAAGCCCGATCCCCGCATCTACAGCCTGATGGTCGAGACGCTAAAGGTCGATCCCAAGAGCTGCGTCTATCTCGACGACCTCGGCGTCAACCTCAAGCCCGCGCGCGAGATGGGCATGACCACGATCAAGGTGACGAGCGGCGCCCAGGCGATCGCGGATCTCGAGAAGGCGACGGGGCTGAAGCTGACCTAGTTCGCAAAACCTGTAGGGTGGGCAAAGCGAAGCGTGCCCACCAAAGCTCACGGCACGGAATGAAGATGGTGGGCACGGCGCTCACGCACCGTTGCCCACCCTACGAGACCTACTCCGCCGCGGCGGCGATCCGCTCCGGAAACGCCGCTGCCAACGCGGCACGGTCGGGCTTCAGCACGCCGCGCTCGGTGATCAGGCCAGTGACGAGCCGCGCCGGCGTGACGTCGAATGCATAATTCGCGACCGGTGAGTTCTCCGGCACGATGCGGACCGTCTCCAGCCGGCCGTCGGCGGTGCGGCCGGTCATGTCGGTAACCTCGGTGCCGCTGCGCTGCTCGATCGGGATATCGCGAATGCCGTCATGAACGGCGAAATCGATCGTCGGCGAGGGCAGCGCGACGTAGAACGGCACATGATTGTCGTGCGCGGCGAGCGCCTTCAGATAGGTGCCGATCTTGTTGCAGACGTCGCCATTGGCGGCGACGCGGTCGGTGCCGACGATGGCGAGATCGACCATGCCGTGCTGCATCAGATGGCCGCCGGTATTGTCCGGGATCACCGTGTGCGGCACACCATGATGGCCGAGCTCCCAGGCGGTGAGCGAAGCGCCCTGGTTGCGCGGACGGGTCTCGTCGACCCAGACATGGATCTTGATGCCGCGCTCATGCGCGAGATAGATCGGCGCCGTCGCCGTGCCCCAGTCGACCGTCGCGAGCCAGCCGGCGTTGCAATGGGTGAGGACGTTCACCGTCTCGCCCGGCTTCTTCGCCGCGACCGCCTCGATCAGCTTCAGGCCATTGTCGGCGATGCCGCGATTGATCTCGACGTCCTGCTCGGCGATCTCGTCCGCGCGCGCATACGCCGCCTCCGCCCGTTCGGCCGGATCGATCGGCGCGAGTGTCGCGCGCATTTCGTCCAGCGCCCATTTCAGATTGATCGCGGTCGGCCGCGCCACGACGAGCCGCTCGTAGGCACGCTTCAGGCCCGCGTCCGAGGCATCCTCGCGCATTGCGAGCGCCATGCCATAGGCTGCGGTGGCGCCGATCAGCGGCGCGCCGCGCACCAGCATGTCGCGAATGGCGACTGCCGCGTCCTCGCAGGACGTCAGCTTCGCGACGATGAATTCGTGCGGCAGCCTGCGCTGGTCGATCGCGCCGACCGACCAGCCATCGCGCTCGCGCCAGATGCTGCGGAAATGCTTGCCGTCGACTTTCATGGCGCTCTGCCTTTCGCTTCAGCCGCGCAGGATACGCCCTGCCACCGCATCGAGCTTCTTCAGAAGTTCGGGATCACGCGCCTCGGGCGCCGTGATCAGCGCGGTGTCGAGCGCACGGTCCGAACCGATCGGGCACGGCTCGTGCTCGCGCGGAAAATCCTTTGCCAGCCGCGCCACCAGCGCCTTCGCCTTGTCGGCGTTCGAGGTCAAAACGCGGATGATGTCCTGCACGGTGACGGCGTCGTGGTCGGGATGCCAGCAATCGAAATCCGTCACCATCGCGACGGTGGCATAGCAAATCTCCGCTTCGCGCGCGAGCTTCGCCTCGGGCATGTTGGTCATGCCGATCACGGAATAGCCCAGCGTCTTGTAGGTCATGCTCTCCGCGTAGGTCGAGAATTGCGGCCCCTCCATGCAGACATAGGTCCCGGTCCGCGCGATCGCGATGCCTTCGGCCTCGGCGGCCGCGGCCAGGTGGATGCGCAGCCGCGGCGAGACCGGATGCGCCATCGACACATGCGCAACGCAGCCTTTGCCGAAGAACGAGCTCTCACGCTTGTGGGTGCGATCGACGAACTGGTCGACCAGGACGAAGGTTCCGGGCGACAGTTCTTCCTTGAAGGAACCGCAGGCCGACAGCGAGATCAGGCTGGTGACACCGGCCCGCTTCAGCACGTCGATATTGGCGCGATAATTGATATCGGAGGGGGACAGCCGATGGCCCTTGTCATGCCGCGGCAGAAACACGATCGGCAGGCCCGCCATGGTGCCGCGCCGCACCGGCGCCGACGGCTCGCCCCACGGGCTCTTGATCACCTCTTCGTGCGCACCCTCGAGCCCCGGCAGATCATAGATGCCGGAACCGCCGATGATGCCCAATACCGCCTGCGTCATATCTATTCCACCCTGTCAGCTACCTGCGACATGGTTAAGCTATGCCAGCTTTGCGACGGATTTGGAACGGGGACGGCGGCGATGCCGGTGGTGTGAGAGTGCGGGGCCCACACTCCAGTGTCGTCCCTGCGAACGCAGGGACCCATAACCACAGGCCGTGGTTGGGCGAAGACTCGTCGTTCGGTACTGCGACCGTCCAAGGTCGATAGATTCCGCGTATGGGCCCCCTGCGTTCGTAGGGACGACACCGTGGAAGGAGCCGCGCGCCCTCGTTTAAGCGGCGTTCGCCAGCTGCAGCTGGGCCGCGACCATCCGCTCCAGCGTCTCGACGGACTGGAAATTCTCCGGCGTGATTTCGGATTGCGGGATGGTGAAGTCGAACTCGGCTTCGACGCCGAGCATCAAATTGACCATGTCCATCGAGGTGAGGCCGACATCGACCAGCTTCGCCTGCAGCGTGACGTCAGCGGTGAGCGAATTCTGTTCGAGAATCCCCTTCACCAGCTTGATGATGCGATTGCGCAAATCGGTATCGAAGGCCTGCATCGGCGAATTTCCATCTGTCTATCGAGGTCGGATCGGACTTCCGGCCACGATGGGCACGGGCGGCCGTTCCTGCAATGGGCGTGAGGATTACTTCGCTTTCCTTAGTAAACGATGACCCAGATTGACTAAAATTCCGCTCTCTTCCAGATCCCTAACAGGGCCCGCGAAATTCCGGCGATGCAAACAACCGGACCTTAACTGTTCGTTCGGAATTGGGCTTTGTTTACCCTCTATTTCATCGACGAATTTGAATTAAATCCGTAGCCTCGTCTCACAAGCAAAGATGGTCGGAGGATCGCTTCAAGCGGCATCGCGAATGATGCCGGCGATCTCGAACGGCAAACCGGAGGCGGACGAGTATGAACGTGCGTGAAGCAGTCCTCACTGTCGACGAAATGCAGACGAACTTCCTCGAGCAGGGTCCCTCCCTGGTCGAACGTGCCGCGCGGACGGCCGCAGCGGCTGCGGCCGACGCCGACGGGGTCGATCGCGACGCCCGCTTCCCCCACAAGGCCTTCGAGGTGGCGCGCGAGCAGAAACTGCTCGGCGTCATGATCCCGGTTGAGTTCGGCGGCTTCGGCGCCTCGATCTACGACGTCACCGATATCTGCTACACGCTTGGGCGCGCCTGCGCGTCGACCGCGATGATCTACGCGATGCACCAGACCAAGGTGGCCTGCGTTATCAGGCACGGCCACGGCATCCCCTGGATGGAAACCATGATGCGCCGGGTCGCCCGCGACCAGTGGCTGCTCGCCTCCTCCACGACCGAAGGCCAGAACGGTGGCAACATCCGCGCCAGCGCGGCCGCCGTCGACCACGCCGGCGACACCGTTTCGCTGGTCCGCGACGCCACCGTGATCTCCTACGGGGCCGAAGCCGATGGCCTCGTCACCATCGCGCGACGCGCCACCGATGCGGCGGCCTCCGACCAGGTGCTGCTGGCGCTTGCCAAGGACGATTACTCGCTGAAGCGGACGCTGGGCTGGGAAACGCTCGGCATGCGCGGCACCTGCTCGACCGGCTTCGAGCTGAAGGTCGATTGCCCCGCCGACCGTGTCTTCCCGGAATCCTATGACAAGATCCATGCCCAGACCATGACGCCGTTCGCGCATCTGTGCTGGTCGTCGGCCTGGGCCGGCATTGCCGCTGCGGCCGTGACCCGCGCGCAGGCGTTCATCCGCAGGGCGGCTCGCTCGTCGGGCGGCCAGATGCCGCCGGCTGCGGCGCACTTCACGGCCGCGAAAATGTCGCTGGCCAAGCTGCGCGCGCTGATCGCCGCCAACATCGACGCCTTCGCCCGCGCCGAGCATGACGAGCGCGCGCTGAGCTCGCTCGACTTCCAGTCCTCGATCACACTCTTGAAGGTGCAGGCGTCCGAGCTCGCGGTCGAAACCGTGATGCACGCGATGCGCACGGCGGGCCTTTCCGGCTACCGCAACGACGGCGAGTTCACCATGGGCCGTCACCTGCGCGACGTGCTGTCGTCGCCGATCATGATCAACAACGATCGCATACTCGCCAACGCCGCGACATCGACCTTGATGAGCGGCGTGCCATCGAGCCTTCACGACTGACGTGCTTGCCGACTGAAACAACAAGAACAATTTTGAGATAGCAGGACATCGACCCATGAACATTGCCGTCCTCCCCGATTCGCCCGAGACCGCGCCGCAACTCATCGATCCGCTCGATCATCTCGCCGACAAGCTGTTCCATCCGATGGGCTCGGACGGCGTCTACGCCCGCACCGCGCTTTACGAGGGCGTCGTCGAGCGGCTCGCTGCGCTGATCACCGGCCACCGCGAGGCCGGTACCGAGGTGATGCGCTTTCCGCCCGTGATGAGCCGGGCTCAGCTGGAGAAATCCGGCTACCTCAAGAGCTTTCCGAACCTGCTCGGCTGCGTCTGCGGCCTGCACGGCACCGAGCGCGAGATCAACGCCGCAGTGAGCCGCTTCGACGCCGGCGGCGACTGGACCACCTCGCTGTCGCCGGCCGACCTCGTGCTGTCGCCGGCCGCCTGCTATCCCGTCTACCCGATCGCCGCAAGCCGCGGTCAGTTGCCGAAGGGTGGCCTGCGCTTCGACGTCGCCGCCGACTGCTTCCGCCGCGAACCGTCCAAGCATCTCGACCGGCTGCAATCGTTCCGGATGCGCGAATATGTCTGCATCGGCACGGCCGATGACGTCGCTGACTTCCGCGAACGCTGGATGGTCCGCGCGCAGGCGATCGCCCGCGACCTCGGCCTGACCTTCCGCGTCGACTATGCCAGCGATCCCTTCTTCGGCCGCGTCGGCCAGATGAAAGCGGTGAGCCAGAAGCAGCAGCAGCTCAAATTCGAGCTCCTGATCCCGCTGCGCTCGGAAGAGCAGCCGACCGCCTGCATGAGCTTCAACTATCACCGCGAACATTTCGGCACGACCTGGGGCATCCAGGACGCCAATGGCGAGCCGGCCCACACCGGCTGTGTCGCTTTCGGCATGGACCGGCTCGCGGTTGCCATGTTCCACACCCACGGCACAGATCTTTCCGCCTGGCCCGCGAAGGTCCGCGAGATCATGGGCATGCAGCCACGCGCTTCGGCCGATGCCCATGGCGAAGGCTGGCGCTAACAAAATTCACGAGGCCGACCATTTCCACGGGCAAGACGAGCGTGATTCACACCAAGGTCCGATGCCGCGAGATTACCGAGGCCGACGTCGATAAGATCGCGGATCTGCTGACGCGCGGCTTCGTCGGGCGTTCGCGCGAATACTGGATGCAGGGCCTGCGCCGGCAGGCCTTCCGATCCGTGCCGGAAGGCTATCCGCGCTTCGGCTACATGCTCGACGATGGCGGCACGCCGGTCGGCGTGCTGCTGCTGATCTACACGGCGCGCCAGGGCGGCGATGAGACCGCCATCCAGTGCAACCTGTCGAGCTGGTACGTCGATCCGGCCTACCGCAACTATGCTCCGCTGCTCACCAAGATCGCGCAGCGGCACAAGGACGTCACCTATCTCAACATCAGCCCGGCGCCGTGGACCTGGCCGATCATCGAGACGCAGGGTTTCCGTGCCTATTGCCACGGCATCTTCTTCTCGGTGCCCGCGCTGGCGCGGGCCCCGCGCTGGAGCAAGATCGAGGTCATCTCGCACCATGCCAAGGCGATCGAGGGGCTATCCGAAACCGAGACCGAGCTTCTGACGCGGCATGCGCGCTACAATTGTCTCAGCCTGGTCTGCCGCACGCCGCAGGGGACCTTCCCCTTCGTCCTGCAAGCGGTCCGCATCCGCCGCGGCTTCATCGCACCGCCGGCCATGAAGCTGATCTACTGCCGCAACACTGCCGAATACGCCGCCTGCGCGGGCCGCATCGGCCGGCTGCTGCTGCGGCTCGGCAAGATCTCGGTGACGGTCGATTCCAACGGCCCGATTCCCGGCTTGGTGGGTATTTATACCGAGCGGCGTGGCCGCAAATATTTCAAGGGCCCGCACCGGCCGCAACTCGCCGACCTCACCGACACGGAACTCGTGTTGTACGGGCCGTAGGAGATCAACCAAGCATCCGCTGTCGTCCCTGCGAACAGGACGACGGCGGGATTTATTGCGCGCTTTCAGCCAGGCTGGCTTGCAGGTCCCGCATTCGCGTGCGGAACACGCCTCTCTCCATCACCAGTCACCCTCCGTAAACTACGGCGCTTAAGGGAATTTTCCGGCCTCTTCGCTACCCTCGGCGGCTGAATTACGTTGCGTTAAGTCCATTGCCCGCCGAGATCCCGCCGATCCCATGACGTCGACCCGCGACAACGAGCTTGGTGCCGCACGCCGCGAACAGGGCCCGGAAGCCCTGGTTGCGCTGAGCCAGCTCGCGCTCGACCATATGGAGCAGGGCGTCTGCGTCTACGATGCCGACAACCGGATCGTGCTGGTCAATCAGCGCTATCTCTCCTTTTTCGACATGTCGGCCGAATTCGTCCGGGTGGGAACGAGCTATCGCGAGGTGCTCGCGCACAGCGCGAGCCGCGGCAATTTTCCGGAAAGCGAGCTCGACGCGCTGTATTCGGCGCGGATCGCTCAGATCGCAGGCGGCAAACCGTTCCGAACCGAGCAGCGGCTCGCAAGCGGCATCGTCATGGCGCTCGAGCTGAAGCCGCTGCCTGGCGGCGGGTGGATGACGATCTGCGACGACGTCAGCCGGCTCGCCCGGCTCGAGGCGGAATTGCTTGTGCAGACCGAGCGCAGCCAGCATGCGCTCTCCAACATGTCGCACGGCCTGATCATGTACGACGCCGAGAGCCGCGTCGTGGTCTGCAACGAGCGCTTTCTGAAGCTCTACAACCTCGACGCCGACATCGTGAAGCCCGGCGTCTCGCACTGTACGGTGATCGAGCACTGGATGTCGCGCGGCAATTTACCGGGCATGCAGGGCGACGAATTTCACCAGAGCCGTCTGGATGACGTGCGCGCCAGGAAAGCGAAGACCCTGCTGGTGATGCGCTACGACGGACGCATGGTGCAGGCGGTCTCCCGCTTTCTGCCCGACGGCGGCTGGGTGACGGTGCATGAGGACGTCACCGAGCGGCTGCAATACGAGGAGACGCTGCGGCAGCAGAACTTCATCCTCGATGCGGCTCTCGAGAACATGGCGCACGGGCTCGCCTTCTACGACAGCGACATGCGCCTGCGCGTCTGCAACACCACCTACCGCAAGATCTACCTGTTGTCGCCGGAGGAGACCAGGCCCGGCACGCATCTTTCCGAACTGATCGAGCGGTCGATGGCCAACGGCGCGTTCGCTTCCGAATACAGTCCGCAACAGCTCATGGAAGCCGCGAGCGCGAGGATTGCGAGCCGCGATTCCTCGCCGATGCGACGACGCATGTCGAACGGCACCGTCATCTCGGTGCGCTATTGCGCGCTGCCAGATGGCGGCTTCGTGGCCACCTACGAGGACATCACCGAGCGCGAGCACGCGGTCGAAGAACTGAGCGAACAATATCGCCGCTTCGATGCCGCGTTGAACAATATGAGCCAGGGCCTGTGCATGCTCGATTCGAGTCTGCGCGTGATTGTCTGCAATCGCCGCTACATCGAGATGTACGAGCTGTCGCCCGAGATCGTGAAGCCCGGCGTCTCTATGCGCGAGATCATGGAGCACAGCTGCGAGCTCGGCATCCATCCGAACACCACCGGTGCGCGGCTCTATGCCGATTACGTCGAGCGGCTGCGCGAGGGCGAGCATACTCTGCACCGCCATTTGAGCGACGGCCGCATCATCAAGCTCAATCACAAGCGGATGGAGCATGGCGGCTGGGTCGTCACCTATGAGGACGTCACCGAGCGCCACAAGGCCCAGGCCCGCGTCGCGCACATGGCGCGCCACGATTCGCTGACCGACCTGCCCAACCGCACGCTGTTCCGCGAGAAGATGAGCGAAGGGTTGAACCAGGTCGCGATCGCCGGCGGCGCGATGGCCGTGCTGTGCTTCGACCTCGACAATTTCAAGACCGTCAACGATCGCCTCGGCCACGCCGCCGGCGACCGGCTGCTGCGCTGGGTCGCGGCGCGACTGAAGGAGAATGTCGGCGAGCACGACACCGTCGCACGGCTGGGCGGCGACGAGTTCGCCGTGCTCCAGCGCGGACCACAGCCGCAATCGGCCGAAAAGCTCGCCCGCCACCTGGTCGAGATCATCGGCCACCCGCCGCCGCTGGAAAACCAATCGATCCATGTCGGCGTCTCCGTCGGGATCGCGATCGCGCCCGATCACGGGCTCGATGCCGACGAACTGATGAAATGCGCCGACCTCGCCCTCTACCAGGCCAAGGCCAAGGGACGCGGCGCCTATCAGCTGTTCGAGCCCGAGATGGAGGAAGAGGCGCGCAGCCGGCACGCGCTGGAGCACGACCTGCGCGGCGCCCTGGAGGCGCATGAGTTCCATCTGGTGTTCCAGCCGCAGGTCCGCCTCGACAACTCCGAGCTCACCGGCTTCGAGGCGCTGCTGCGCTGGAAGCATCCCTCGCGCGGCTTCGTCTCGCCGGCCGAATTCATTCCGATCGCGGAAGAGACCGGGCTGATCGTCCCGATCGGCGAATGGGTGCTGCGCAGCGCCTGTGCGACCGCCGTGTCCTGGCCCGACGTCACCGTCGCGGTCAACCTGTCGCCGGTGCAGTTCCGCTCGCGCGGCTTGGTGGCGATGGTCACGAGCGCGCTTGCCGAAGCCGGCCTGCCGCCACACCGGCTCGAGCTCGAGGTCACCGAGACGGCATTGCTCGACGACAGCGAGGCGACGATTGAGATTCTCCACCAGCTCCGCACCTTAGGGGTGCGGGTCAGCCTCGACGATTTCGGCGTCGGCTATTCCTCGCTGAGCTATCTGCGCAAATTCCCGTTCGATCGCATCAAGATCGATCGCTCCTTCGTCGGCACGCTCGGCGAAAGCCCGGAGAGCGTCGCCATCGTCCGCACCATTGCCAGCCTCGGCACCGTGCTCGGCGTCGAGACCACGGCGGAGGGCGTAGAGACCGAGGAGCAGCTCGACTTCGTCCGCGAATGCGGCTGCACCGCGGTGCAGGGCTATTATTTCGGCAAGCCGTGCCCGGCGGCCGAGGTCCGCCATGCCATCGAGACGCTGAGCACGTTCCGGCGCGTGGCGTAGCGGTATCGCCCGCTCAAATTCCGTATCTCGGTACATCTTCGAACGACCAATTGTCGCACGCAACGTTGCCGGTCGGGTTGTCGTCCGGCTCCTCGCCCAGCACGCGCAATGTCGCTTTTCTTCTCTCGTGATTTCGTGAACAATCGCCGCCACAAGAATGAGGAGCGGCGGCCCGAGCGCGGTTGCTGCGAGGGAGGCTTTTCGATGTTGCGATACGGGCTGAAGACGATTGCCTTTGCCGCCGTGCATGCGGTCATGGGTGCAGTGCTCACCACTGGCGCCAATGCGCAGGATTATCCCACCAAACCCATCACGCTGATCGTGCCATGGCCGGCCGGTGGCTCGACCGACATCTCGATGCGCGCAATCGCCGACAGCGCTTCGAAGGTCCTGGGGCAGCCGATCGTGATCGACAACAAAGCCGGCGGCGGCGGCACGGTGGGGCCTGCGACCATGGCAGCGGGGGCGAAGCCGGACGGCTACACCATCTCGCAGATTCCGATTACCGTATTCCGCCTGCCCTTGATGCAGGAGGTGTCGTGGGATCCGGCGAAGGATTTCAGCTACATCGTCCACCTCACCGGCTACACCTTCGGTGTCACCACCAGCGCGGAGTCGCAGTTCAAGAGCTGGAAGGACGTGGTGGAGTTCGCCAAGGCCAACCCGGGCAAGGTGACCTACGCAACCCCCGGTGCCGGCACCTCGCTGCATATCGGGATGGAGCAGATCGCTGGGATGGCCGGCATCAAGCTGACGCAGGTGCCGTTCAAGGGCGGCGCGGAGACCAATGCCGCCGTGCTCGGCCAGCACACGATGCTTCAGGCCGATTCCACGGGATGGCGACCGCTGGTCGACGCCGGCAAGCTGAAACTGCTGATGGTGTGGACCGGTACCCGTTCACCGAATTACCCTGATGTGCCGACGCTGAAGGAGCTTGGCTATCCCATGGTCTATGATTCCCCGTTCGGCATCGCCGGCCCGAAGGGAATGGATCCCAAGATCGTCGCTAAGCTGCACGATGCCTTCAAGAAGGCGCTCGACGACCCCGCGGTGATCGCGACGCTCGCCAAGTTCGACATGGTCCCGAACTACAAGAACACCGAGGACTACAAGAAGTTCGTCGTCGAGGTCACGGAGTCCGAACGCAAGGTGATCGAGACGCTTGGGCTGGCGAAGAAGTAGAGTCGCACTGCTTGTGTCCCGGACGCGCTGCAGCGTGCAACGCTGCTGCGCAGGGCCGGGACCAGCTTTTTCGCTCACACTGATGGGCCCCGGTTCTGCAGCGCACCGCCATATCACGTCGAAGACGTGCGTGAACGCACTTATGGCTGCTGCGCTGCGTCCGGGGCACGAGAGAGAATCGATGAACGACCAAACCAACGTCAAACTCCGCCTCAGCAACTCCGAGCTCTGGGGCGGCTTGATCGGGCTCGCGATCGGCGGCTTCGTGATCTGGCAGGGCCTGAAGCTCAAGCTCGGCACCATCAATGATCCCGGCTCCGGCTACGTGCTGTTCTACACCGGCATCCTGATCTGCGTGTTCGCAGGCTCCATCATCATCTCCGCCGTCACCGAAGGCGGGCCTACCCTGGCCTCGCGCTGGGAGAATGCACGCTGGGGCAAGCCGCTTCTCGTCATCGCCTGCCTCGCCGCATTCTCTCTTGCGTTGGAACCGCTGGGCTTCCTGTTGTCATCGATCCCTTTGGTGCTGCTGCTGTTGCGGCTGATCGACCCCGTGCGCTGGACGCTGGCGGTCCCGATCGCCGTGCTGGTGCCGATGGGCATGTGGTGGGTGCTCAAGCGCCTGCTCTTGATCCAGTTGCCCTCCGGCCTGTTCGGGATCGGCTGATCACATGGATACGCTCGCCAATGTCGCGCACGGGTTCGGCGTCGCGCTGACTGGAATCAACCTCCTCTATTGCTTCATCGGCGTCTTCATCGGCACGCTGGTCGGCGTGCTGCCGGGCATCGGCCCGATCTCGGCGATGTCGCTGCTGCTGCCCGTAACATTGTCGGGCACGCCGGAATCCGGCATCATCATGATGGCCGGCATCTATTACGGCTCGATGTATGGCGGCTCGACCACGTCGATCCTGGTCAACATCCCCGGCGAGGCCGCTTCCGTCGTCACCTGTATCGACGGTCATCAGATGGCCAAGCAGGGCCGCGCCGGTCCCGCACTCGGCATCTCCGCCTTCGGCTCGTTCATCGCCGGCACCTTTGCGTTGATCGCCTTGATGCTGGTGGCGCCGCGGCTTGCCAGCATCGCCATCGCGTTCGGCCCGGCCGAATATTTCAGCCTGATGGTGCTCGGCCTCGTGGTGCTGACCTTCCTGACCCAGGGCTCGATGCCGAAGGCGCTGCTGATGGCCTGCATCGGCGTCGTGCTCGGACTGGTCGGGCTCGACAGCATCACGGCACAGCCGCGGCTGACCTTCGGCCGCATGGAGCTGATCGACGGCATCGGGCTCGTGCCCGTCGTGATGGGCCTCTTCGGCGTCGCCGAGGTGCTGCTCAACACCGAGCAGGCGATCAAGCGCGACATCATCGACACGAAGATCACGCAGCTATTGCCAAGCAAAGCCGATTGGCAGGCGAGCGCGGGCCCGGTAGGGCGCGGTACGCTGCTCGGTTTCCTGCTCGGTATTCTGCCGGGCGGCGGCGCTGTCGTGGCGTCGTTCGGCTCCTATGCGCTGGAGAAGCGGCTGTCGAAAACGCCGGAGCGGTTCGGCCATGGCGCCATCGAAGGCGTCGCGGGCCCCGAATCCGCCAACAACGCCGCGGCCGGCGGCGCCTTCATTCCGCTGATGACGCTCGGCATCCCGCCGAACGTGGTGATGGCGCTGCTGCTCGGCGCCTTCGTGGTTCACGGCCTGCAGCCGGGACCGCTGATGATCACGCAGAATCCCGGCCTGTTCTGGGGCATCGTCGCCAGCATGTATATCGGCAACGTTATGCTGCTGGTGCTCAATCTGCCGATGATCGGCATGTGGGTGCAGCTCTTGAAGCTGCCCTACAACATCCTGTTTCCGCTCATCATCCTCTTCACCATCATCGGCGTCTATTGCTCGAGCAACAACGTGTTCGACGTCTATGTGATGATCGCGTTCGGGATCATCGGCTATTTCATGCGCAAGCTCGGCTACGAGCCGGCGCCGCTGGTGCTCGCTTTCGTGCTTGGGCCGATGCTGGAGAACAATCTGCGCAAGTCGCTGATCCTGTCACAAGGCGATCTCTGGACCTTCGTGCAGCGGCCGATCTCGGCAACGTGCCTGGCGTTCGCGCTGGTGCTGTTGATCGCGCCGCTATTGCCCGCACTGCGCAAGAAGCGCGAACTGGTGGCGCTGGATGAAGGGGCGTGAAGATCACGATCGTCGAACAGCAGAACGCGCCAACTCCAGCGCTGCGATGACCTGATCCAATTCCTTCGCGCCAAAAAGGACTTCGATATCGCCATTTCGCTTCAGCGAGAGCGCAAGGCCGACATGATGTTCGGTCACACGGACCAATACCATCGCATCATCGCCAGTGTCGCGATCCACAAAGCTTACGGGAGCAATATTCATCAGCTACCCCGCCGCGGGCAGCGCGCTATCCGCCGTCCCGCCCCATGGCCGCTCGGCTGATGCAAGCCCGATCAGGCGCCCCTGGATGTAGTCGCAGCCCCAATCGCGCAGCATGCTTGCGGCCTCTTCGTCCTGCACCCATTCGGCGACCGTCTTGATGTCGAGGCGGCGGGCGAGGTCGATCAGGGTCTGCACGAAGGCGCGGTCGTCGGCGGAACGGGTGATGTTCTGCACGAAGGCGCCGTCGATCTTGACGATGTCGACGCCGAGCTTGCGCAGATTGCGGAACGAGGTGTAGCCGGCACCGAAATCGTCGATGGCGATCCGACTGCCGAAATGCTTGAGGCGGCCGACGAAGGCGCGAACGTCGTCGATGTCCTGGATCGCAACCGTTTCGGTGATCTCGACGATCAGCCGCTCGGCAACGCCGGGATGGGCCTGCATCAGCGATTCGATTCCCGCCCACCAGTCCGGATCCATCGTCGTGTCGGGCGAGATGTTGAGGCTGAGGCAGATATCGGGCGCGGCCGCGAGCTCGGCGACCACGAGCTCGAGCACACGATGATCCACCAAGCGGATCAGCCCGAGCCGCTCGGCGACCGGCACGATGTCGGGCGCCAGCAGCACCTGGCCGTCGCCCTGGTCCATCCGCACCAGGCATTCGTGGAATGCGCGTTCGCGCGAGGCGGCCGCCACCACCGGCTCATAGGCGAGCTTGATGCGGCGTTCGTTCAGCGCGGTGACGATCTCGTCGGTGACGCGGATGTTGACGCGGCGCTGCGCGTCGCGCGCGGCATCCGGACGCCATGCCGCGAACGAGCCGACACGGCGGCGCTTGGCGGCATCCAGCGTCTCATGGGCGCGGTTGACGGCTTCATCGGTGTTGCGGGCATAGCGCGGCACGCTGACCGCGCCGATGGATGCGGTGACCGAGACCGGGCCTGATTTGGTCGGCACCACCTCGTCGCGGATGCCGGCGAGGAAGCGCTCGGCGGCGACGTTCATATCGTCGACGGTGCAGTTCTTCAGGATCAGGCCGAACTTGTTGCCGGAGAAGCGGCCGAGCACGTCGCCGCCGCGCAAGCGCGCGCGTATGCGCTTGGCGACGTCGAGAATCACGGCATCGGCAACGTCGAAGCCGAAGGCGTCGTTGACGCGGGCAAGGTGATCGATGCCGACCAGCATGAAGGCCGCGGTCGAGCGGAAGCGGGTCGTCTCCTCGATGGACTCGGCCAGCGCCGCGATCAGATGGGAGCGGTTGAGCTCGCCGGTCAGCGGGTCGAGCCGGGCCAGCTTCGACAGCTCCTCGTCGCGGGCATGGCGCTCATTGTTGATGCGGACGGAGCCGATCGCGCGCGTGGGGCGGCCGTCGGGGCCGGCAAACCAGCGGCCGGTCTCCTCGACCCAGACCACCGGATCGGAGGCACTCATGCGCACGCCGTACTCGACCCGATACGGCGTGCCGTCGGCGCCATGCACGGCGGAGGTCTGCGCCAGCGCCGCGGTGCGCAGCGTCTGCGCCGGTTCGATCAGCTTGGCGAACTCGGCCCCGGTGGCGAGCCGTTCGGCGGGAATGTTCGGGAAGACGGCGCTGACCTGCTCACCCCAGACGATGACGTCGCTGGCGATGTCCCAGGCGAACACGGCCTGGCCGAGCGCGGCCAGAATGTCGGAGGCTTGCGGCAATGCAGGGGTCAAGATCGCCTCGTTTCGGGACAGCAGAGAGTCCTGAGCCGGTACAGGATAAAGCCAGATTCGTCTTCGACCCTAGGCAAAGTTCATAAACAATTTGGAAACCACGTTTCCAAGGTGGTCGGGAACCAAGTAGGCTCAGCCGGCATAGGCCTTGCGAGTACTGACACGCACCGGCGCCAGCGTCCCAAAACGCGACAGGCTCCGCCGGATCAACGGTGATGGCGATGTTGGGTACCGATCGATTGGACCAAGTGGACAACGGCACGCGCACGGGCACGGACCTGGTGCCGATGCTGCCTACGCTTGCGTGGGTCCACAAAATGCCCCTGCCCCGCCCCGATCCCAGCTTCGTCACCCAGCTGATCGCCAATGCCGAGCAGTTGCCCCAGACGCGCCCGCTCCGCCGCGCCTCGTCCGAAGATGCGCAGATGGCCTATGGCAGCAAACGTCCGCTGCAAAGCGTCAGCGCGCGGACACGGCAGGTGGCTTGAGGCCGATCAGCGCGGCGGCGTCTCGGAAGACGGCGGTGTGCCGTTACCCGGCTGGAGATGCGGCGAGGGAATTTCCGGCGACGGCGCGCCCGGTGCGGGCTTTGGCGCAGGATGATCCATCAGCACGGACTCGGCGACGGATTGCGCCGAAGGTGCGGGCGGCTCGGCCGGTGCCGCCTGCGGCGCAATCACCGGCTCGAACTTGCGCTCGGACGCCACATCCTCTGCCGGCGCTTCGGCCTGGCGCTTGGCCTTGCGTGGCGCGGCCACCGTCGTCTCGGCGACATAGGTGACGCGACGGCGCGTGCGCTGGGCGATGCCGGCGAAAAAGTCGGCCATCGCAAGTAGCACCAGCAGGAAAAAGGTGGAGTTGCCGAATTTGAGCCACATCACGAATTCGGCCGCGGCCGCGCCGAACACGATCAGCGACAGCAGATGGTCCATCAGGAATTTGGAGCCGGGCCGGGCCCCCTTGACCACTTCGAGCAGCAGCAGCACCACGCCGAGCGCGAGCAGGAGATCGGCGAGCGTGACCGGCCAGACCTCGCCGGACACCATCGGGACCTTGAACAGCACGTCCGTGAAGGACACGGTCGGCATCAGGAAGGCGATAATGTTGTAGACTGCGAGCGGGATCAGAAGCAGCGGGAAACCGACCATCGGCAAAATGCCTTCTCGATCAAGATATCCGGACAGGACAATGCGGCGGCGAAGCATTTGCTCCGCCGCCGTCACCGTCTAGCTCATGGGTTGGCCGAAATCAGGCAGCGCGATCGTCCCGCCTGAAGAAAGGTCCCTTAGGACTCTTTCTTTTTCAGGACCTGACGGCCCTTGTACATGCCGGTCTTGAGGTCGAGATGGTGCGGACGACGGAGCTCGCCGGAGTCCTTGTCTTCGACATAGGTCGGCTTCTTGATGGCGTCTGCCGAGCGGCGCATGCCACGGCGCGACGGCGAGGTTTTTCTTCTCGGAACGGCCATTTCAATATCCTCTAGGGATTGGTGTCATCAGGGCATCGTCCGCGAAGGACGGCTCAGCACCCGCAATAGGAGGCGAGCTGAATGCCGATCAAGACCGGGCTTATAGAGGAAGGCTGGCCGTAAAGCTAGGCTTTTGGGCCGGAAAATCGGCCCAAAATAGGCCCGAAATCAGCGATTTTCGCGCCAGCAGGTCGCAAGCGAGCTCGCCTGCCCCCGCGCCATATAGGTCGCCGCCAGCCGCCGGACGCCCGGGCCGGGGGTTCGGGCGCTGCGTTTGACCGGATTCGGCAGGATCGAGGCCAGGAGGGCGGCTTCCCGGGACGAAAGGTTGGCCGCCGACTTGCCGAAGGCATAGGCGCTGGCTGCCTCGACGCCAAATTGCCCCTGCGGGCCGAGTTCGGCGATGTTGAGATAAATCTCCAGGATCCGCTGCTTGGGCAGGACGAGGTCGATCCAGAGCGCCAGCGGGAACTCCAGCGCTTTGCGGACGAAATCCCGGCCCTGCCAGAGGAACAGGTTCTTTGCGACCTGCTGGGTGATGGTGGAGGCACCCCGGAACGGCGTGCCGTCCTCCTGCGCGTCATCGATCGCCTCGCGCAGCGCCCCCCAATCGATGCCGTGATGCTTGCAGAAATGCGCGTCCTCCGCTGCCACCACCGCGCGCGGCAGATAGGGCGACATCGCCGCCAGATCGATCCATTGCCGCTGCATCGGCGCACCCCGGAGCGAACGCCAGGCCATCAGCGTCGAAACCGGATGGCCGACCCGGTAAAACGGCGCGATCACATAGGGCGCGAGAGCTGCGACCACGAGCACCAGGAGAAGGATTTTAACGATGCGCAAATCGACCTTTCCGGCACAAAATGAAACGCGGCTACGGGCCAGACCATTAAGTCTGTGATTATTCGGGCCTTTTCCAGCACTTTTTAGCCCTTCCAAGCGATTGACTGGGGCGGGCGCATAAAGGATTGTCCCGCCGAATTTTAGTTCTGGAGCCCTTCTTGATGACCGGCACGTCCCCGTCCGATTTCGCCAATCGTCTGGACAAGACCGCTGATGACACCGAGGCCCTGCTCGGCCGCTTGCTGTCGGACGACATCCTGCACGACGAGATCGCCCGGCCCAAGCGACTGATGGACGCAATGCGCTATTCGAGCCTCAACGGCGGCAAGCGTCTGCGGCCGTTCCTGGTGGTCGAAAGCGCGGCCGTGTTCGGCGTGCCCCGTGAAGCGGCGCTGCTCGTGGGCGCCGCGCTCGAATGCATCCACTGCTATTCGCTGATCCACGACGATCTGCCGGCGATGGACAATTCGGATCTGCGCCGCGGCCGGCCCACCCTGCACAAGAAAACCGACGATGCGACCGCGATCCTCGCCGGCGACGGCCTGCTCACGCTCGCCTTCGACATCGTCACCCGGGACGAGATCCATCGCGACGCCAATGTGCGGCTGTTGCTGACCCGGGCGCTGGCTCGCTGCGCCGGCATCGGCGGCATGGTCGGCGGCCAGATCCTCGATCTTGCCGGCGAAGGCCGCTTCGGCGGCAACGAGCCGATCGACGTCGCCCGCATTCAGCAGATGAAGACCGGCGCGCTGCTGCGCTACGGCTGCATCGCCGGCGCGATCCTCGGCCAGGCCTCGCAGAAGGAATATCAGGCGCTCGACGATTACGGCCGCGCGCTCGGCGAAGCCTTCCAGATCGCCGACGACCTGCTCGACGTCGAAGGTGATGCGGCTGCGCTCGGCAAGCCGGCCGGCGCCGATGCCGCGCTCGGCAAGACCACCTTCGTCACCCAGCTCGGCATCGACGGCGCCAAGCAGCGCGTGCGCGATCTGCTCGCGCGCGCGGACAGCGCGGTGTCGATCTTCGGCGACCGCGCCGCCGTGTTGCAGGCCGCGGCGCGCTTTGTCGCCGAACGGAAGAACTGACGCGCGGTGATGGCGGCCGGCGGCAAAGAGGATCCCGTCCTCGTCCGCTTCCGCCAGATGTCGCGGCCGATGCGGCTGCTCTATGCGCGGCCACGGACCTTCATCGCGCTCGCCGTCGGCATTCTCGTCTGCCTGCTGCTGCCGGGCACGCACCGCCTGGTGACCCGGCTGTTGTTCGGGTGGGACGCACTGATCGCGGCCTATCTCGTGCTGGTCTACGCGATGATGCTGTGCAACGATCACAAGCACATCCGTCGCGCCGCGGCCATGCAGGACGACGGCCGCTTCGTGATCCTGCTGGTAACGGCGACCGGCGCGTTCGCCAGCATCGCGGCGATCGTCTCCGAACTCGGCACGCCGCACCGCGGCGTCCTCGAGCTCACCGTCGCGATCACCACCATCGTGCTGTCATGGGCGGCTGTGCATACGACGTTCGCGCTGCATTACGCGCATGATTATTACCGCAACGCCAAGCCCGGCGGCCTGCAATTCCCGAGCGGCGACAAAGAAGACCACGCCGACTATTGGGATTTCGTCTATTTCTCGTTCGTGATCGGCATGACCGCGCAGGTCTCCGACGTTGGCATCACCGACAAGACCATCCGCCGCACCGCGACGGCGCACGGCATCGTCTCCTTCATCTACAACACGGCATTGCTGGCGCTGACGGTGAATATCGCGGCGAGCGCGATCTCGACTTAGTCTCTCCGGTCGTCCCGGCAAAAGCCAGGACGACCATGTAGCCACACCGCAACCCTAGTAACAGACCTCGGCATTGGCGTCATTGCCGGGGCCCCCGCCGCCGCGATATTCGAGACGGCAACCGCGATGGACCGGACGACAACCAGTGTTGTTGCAGTAGACCTGCCCGCCACCGGCGGCGCGACCGGCGCCAGCAGCAATGCCGGCGGAGGCGCCATAGCCGCCTGCCGCGCCTGCGGACTGGCGACGCTGGCGTGCGGGACGCTCATCGCCGTCGTCGCGCTTGGCGGTCGCAGGTTTGGCCGGTTTGGCCGCACGCTGCTTCTCGCACTCATTATCATCGTTGACGGCATAACCCGCGCGGCAGACGATCTTTGTGCATTTGTCGCCGTCGGCCTTGAAGCCGTGCTCGCACACCAGCGGACACACACGCGACTGCTTGGTCTTGACGGTATCGAGCGCGTCGGTGCTGGCCACCTTCACGTCGAGCTTGGTGCCGGCATAGCGGTTGAACTGCGACAGCGACCGCTGCGAGGACGTATTCCAATTGCCATCGGCCTGTCCGGTGAAGCAACCGACGCGGCCGAGCTCGGCCTGCACCGAGCGGCTGAGATCGGCGGGCGCAGTCGCGGGCGTCAGTGCCGCGACGTTGGTGCCGGCGGGGCTCGCCGTGCTGGCCGGCGCAGCGCTCGGTGCCGTGGCGGCGAGATTGACCCGCTGCTGTTCGGCGGCCGCAGCCTGCTGCTGCGCCTGCTCCTTCGCCTTCTGGGCGGCAAGCTGGGCCTGCTCGGCTGCTTTCGCGTCGGCTGCGGCCCTGGCCTGCGCGTCCTTCTGGGCGCCGAGGGCGGCGAGGCGGTCGCGCTCGGCCTCGGCCTGTTTTGCCTTCGCGATCGCCGCTGCGTGGGCCTGCTCGGCGCCGATCTTCTCGACCTGGAGCTTGGCAAGGCTCGCATAGAAGCCATCGGGATGCTGGGCGAGGAAGGCATCCCATGCCGCCTTGTTGCCGACCTGGAGCGCGAGCTCGTAGTCGCGGCGGATGTCGGCCTGCGGGTTCGCCAGCGGCGCCGCTTGTGCCGCAGCCACCTTGACCGGCACCAGCGGCACGTCCTCGCCGCCAAGCGAGCCATAGACGAACGGCTCCTGCTTGTTGCCGGTCGACTTGAGCACGTCGTCACGCACGAAGCCGAAAGCGCGGCGGACATCGAGGCCCGGCGTCGTCAAATGCTTCGACAGAGCAACCGTAAACGGGCTGTTGACGCCGTCGCCGTCCTGCGCCGTGAAACCGGCCTTGGCCGAATAGGCGATCAATGTGTTGGGGCTGGAGGGCTCGACCTGGGCCAGGCCTCGGCCGAAGCTGCGCGAGGCGACGGTGCGCTTCATCCTTTTGCCGAACGGATTGTCGCGGCAGGCATCCAGGATCACCAGGCGGAGCTGCTTTGCCGGATCGACCGCGACCAGGATGCGATCGAGCGAAAGCGCCTCGTCGTACACGTCGGTGTCGCGCTCGAGCTTGGCGTCGACGGGGATCAGATAGTTGGAGCCTTCGACCTCGATGCCGTGACCGGCATAGTAGACCACGGCGATGTCGGCATCCCGGGTCGAATCTGCGAAGTCGCGCAGCACCCGACGCGTCTCCAGCGCCGACAAATCGTGCCGGGAATCGACGACATCGAAGCCGGCCTCCTTCAGCGTCTTGGCCATCACCGAACCGTCATTGACGGGGTTCGCCAGCGATGGTGCGTGCTGATAGGCCGAGTTGGCGAGCACCAGGGCGACGCGCTTGCCGGCAAGGGCGGGCTGGGCGCCGAGCAGCAACACGACGGCGAGAAGAAGCGGGCAAAGTCTGAGCAGATTGCGCATGACACGACTTCCGAAGGTTCGGGGGCCTTTCGAGCCCGTGGGACCGCTTTAGCAGGATCCGCCGCCGGCGCTTGTGACGGAGGTCACGAAGGCGACGCCGACGGCTGGACGAAAGGACCCATTATGTTTGTCGCACCAGCCCGGTCGCGGTTCGCCGACAGGGTCGAGCGAACCGGGCTCCCTCAGACAACCCCGATATGCTCCCGATATTGCGGCAGATCGTCCGCAATCTCATGCCAGGGCGCCTTTGAACCCACGAAAATATGGGCGCTTGGCCGGATCGAGGGGGTGTCAACCAGGGTTCCCATGGCGACATGGACCCATTGTCCCTCGCGCACACGGGAATAGAGCAGCGAGCCGCAGCGGGCACAATGCGCATTATGGGTGGTATCGTCGCCGAAAATCATCCGCAGGTCGCCGCCCCTGATGATGCGGAGCTTGTCCTGCGCGATGCCGGCGAACGGCTTGAACGCCGCGCCGGTCGTGCGACGGCAGTTCGAGCAGTGGCAGTTCATCGCATAGGAGAATTCGTCGGCGACCTCGAAGCGCACGGCGCGGCAATAGCATTCGCCGATCAGGATACGAACGTTCGAATTTTCTGATCCGGTCATGGCGACGCTTTCACGTAAATTACTGAGACACCCATAGCGCATTTTGGCGCGCCCGACTAAATTCGCTTCAAGCCATCATGCAAAAGGATGACCCATGAGCCAGAACCGGTCGAGTGTCGAAGCCGTCGTGCAATCCTATTTCGACGGCCTTTATGAGGGCGACGCCGAGAAACTCGGTGCCATCTTCCATCCCTCCGCCGATTTGCGCTGGGTCGAGAAGGGCGAGCTTCAAGTGCTGACCGTGCCGGACTGGCTCGACCGCGTGCGCAAGCGCCCCTCCGGCAAGGCCGAAGGCAAGCCGCGCGAGGATTTCATCGTCACCATCGATCGCTCCGACGACAAGACCGCCTTCATCAAGGTCCGATGCCAGCTGCCGCCGCGCTATTTCACCGACTATCTGGTCGCGATGAAGCTCGCCGACGGCTGGCAGATCGTGTCGAAATCGTATCGGTATGACCTGAGGGAGTGACGAGGCTCGACGTTCGCCCAATATCTGTCGCGCTCGATGTCCATTCTCCGTCATTGCGAGGAGCGAAGCGACGAAGCAATCCAGAATCCCTCCGCGGGGAGACTCTGGATTGCTTCGTCGCTTCGCTCCTCGCAATGACGACGCGGATGCAACTTCCGCAATCCTGCCTCCACTTGCCTGAAAGCCTCCCATATGCCGCTCGATCGCCGCTCCCTGCTCGCCTCACTGTGCTGGATGGCCGCCTCCCCCGTGCTGGCCGCGGATGCGCCGCCGGAATTCGAGGCCTATGAACGCGAGAGCGGCGGGCGGATCGGGCTCCATGCGGAAAACCTGGCCAGCGGCGCGAAGCTCGTCTGGCGCGCCGACGAGCGGTTCGTGATGTGCTCGACATTCAAGGCCTCGCTCGCGGCCTGCGTGCTGGCGCGGGCCGATCGCGGCGAGGAGCAACTCGCGGCCATGATCCCTTACCGCGAAGCCGACCTCCTGGAGTATGCGCCGGCGGCCAGACAAAATCTCACGGCCGGCGCGATGTCTGTCAGGGAGATGTGCAAGGCGATCGTCGAGCTCAGCGACAACACCTGCGCCAATCTGCTGTTGGCGCGGATCGGCGGGCCGGCCGCGCTTACCGCGTTCTGGCGATCGATCGGCGACACCACCTCGCGGCTCGACCACAACGAGCCCGAGCTCAATCGCTCACGGCCCGGAGATCCCCGGGACACCTCGACGCCGGCGGCCATGGCCGGAAATCTGCGGCGCCTGGTGCTGGCTGAAGCATTGTCGCCGGCCTCACGCGCGCAGCTCACCGACTGGATGGTGAATTGCAAGACCGGTGCGAACCGGCTGCGCGGCGGCCTGCCCGCGAGCTGGAAGATCGGCGACAAGACCGGCTACAACGGCAAGGACGCCGCGGGCGACATCGCGGTGGTATGGCCGAAGCCGGACACGCCGATCCTGATCACGGCCTATGTTCAGGGCGGCACGCCGAGCGCGGCGCAGATCGCGGCCGTGTTCGCGCGAATCGGACGGATGGTGGCCGATCGGCTGGCGTAAGCCGCGCGCATTGACGTTGCAGGCGCTTCCGGGTCAAGACAGACAATCATGGAAGCCAAATTTCAGACCTTTCTCATCCTGCTGGCCGTGCTGGCGGGTGTGGCGCTGGCCGCGCGCCGCTTCAATGTCGCTCCTGCCATCCTGCTGATGCTGGCCGGCATCGGCCTCGCCTTCGTGCCGGGCATGCCGTCGGTGGAACTGCCGCCGGAGCTGGTGCTGCTGGTGGTGCTGCCGCCGCTGATCTACTCGGCAAGCGTCGCAATGAGCTGGCGCGAGTTCAGGAAGAATTTGCGGCCGATCGTGCTGCTCGCGGTCGGCGCGGTGATCTTCACGGCGGCGATGGTGGCGGCCGCGACGCACTATCTGATCGGCCTGCCCTGGACCTTCGCCTTCCTGCTCGGGGCCATCGTCGCCCCACCCGACGTGGTGGCGCCGCTCGCGATCGCGCGCCGGCTGCACATGCCGCGCCGGATCCTGGTCGTGCTCGAGGGCGAAGGGCTCGCCAACGACGCCACCGCGCTGATCCTCTACCGTTTTGCGCTCGCCGCGATCATGGTTGGGCATTTCTCGCTGCCGCTGGCGGCCGGCGAATTCCTGCTCATCATCGCCGGCGAGATCGCCTTCGGCATCGGCGTCGGCTGGCTGTCCCTGCGTTTCCGCAAATGGTCCGGGGATCCGCAGGTCGAGCTCACGCTGTCGCTGCTCACACCTTACGTCTCCTTTTGGCTGCCCGAGCATGTCGGCGGCTCCGGCGTGATCGCGACGGTCGCTTGCGGTCTCTATGTGAGCTGGAACGGGCCGCTGCTGATCTCCTCGGCGACGCGCCTGCAAGGCATCTTCTTCTGGGATCTCATCATCTATTTGATCGAGGGCCTCTTGTTCCTGCTCACCGGCTTCCAGATGCGCGCGCTCTACGAGAAGTCGAAGTCGTTTCCGCTCGATGACATCCTGATCGCGACCGCCGTGGTCCTGGTGATCGTCGTCGTCGCGCGCTTCGCCTGGCTCTATCCCGCGACCTATCTGCCGCGGATGCTCAGCAAATCGCTGCGCGAGCGCGATCCGTCGCCGCCATGGCAATGGCCGTTCGTGCTCGCCTTCACCGGGGTACGCGGCGCGGTCTCGCTGGCCGCAGCGCTGGCGCTGCCGTTCACGCTGCGCGGTGGTGAGGCCTTCCCGTATCGCGACCTGATCCTGTTCGTCGCCTTCGGCGTCATCTTCGTCACGCTGGTCGGCGTCGGGCTGACACTGCCACCGGTGGTGCGCTGGCTCGGCGTCGCCGAGGCGGGCCGCAACGAGCATGCCGCCGAGCACGAGGCCGAGATCGCGGCGCGCCGACAAGCCCTCGATGCCGCGCTGAGATCGCTGGACGCGCTGAGCGCGGAAAAGGAAGTCTCGGACGAGGTAATGCGGCTGCTTCGTGCCCGCCACGAGATCCGACTCAACCAGCTGCCCGACGCGCTTGATCCCACCCATCACGACGTCTCGGCCGCCGGCACCACGCTGACCCGCGCGCTGATCGTCGCCGAGCGCAAATTCATCCACGATCTCCTGCGCGACGGCCAGATCACCGACGAGACGCGGCGGCGGATCGAACGCGATCTGGATCTGGAGGAGGCGAGCCTGGCGAATCGAGAGTATCGCGGCGCGCCACTGTGACCTCCTTGTCATTGACGAGAGCCAAACCACTACCGCTTCTCGCAAAACTCCCGCATCGCCGCCGCAACGGCTGCCGCGACCGCCTCCTGCCGCTCCGGCGAGTTCATCTCCATCTCCTCGTCGCGGTTGATGATCGAGCCGGCCTCGAGCAGAACGGCGGCGCTCCGCGTCCGCGAGAGCACGACGAGCCCGTCATAACGATAGACGCCGACATCCCTGTCGAGCAGTTGGCGACGGTAGCGGCCCATCACCGGCAGCGTGTATTGGTTCGCGTAGTTCAGGCCCTGCTCCTTCAACTGCCTGCCGATCATCCGCGCCAGCCTCAGGCTGGTGGTGAAGTGCGGATTTCGTCGCGATACGAACAGCGAGTGACCCGAAAAGCGGTCGCTGAAATAGCTGTATGCGCCGTCGAATTCCCACCTGTCGAGCAGCTTGTCCGGCACCGAATCGTGATGCACCGACAGGAACAGATCGGTCCGGCCGTCATTCGCGGCACTGACGCGCTTGAACAGGCTCGCCTTCGCCTTGCCGTCCGTGACCAGCAGGCGGGCTGCGGCAAACCCTTCGGATTTGAGCTTGGCCGTGATCAGACTTGCGAGACGGAGGTTGAAGCCGAACTCCGGATCGTTGCGTGCGCTCAGCGCACCGTAAGAGTCCGGTGTGTGCCCGACATCAACGACGATCTTGAATTTCGGCATCTCGCATTTGGCCGGAGGCGGTGGCTTTGGCCTAGGTCTTGCGAACTTTCGCGCGGCGGCAGCTTCGGCGACGTCGAAGGCGAGCGGCGACAGCAGGATCGACGCAACAAGCGGTATGATCCAAATTGCGATGATGCTGCGCGATTGCCCCAACCGCTACCCCGATGCCGCGATCCGCGATTTGCTTTCGAGAAGATTGACGCGGGAATCGGAAGACGTCAACGCAAGGAACGGTTTCGTAGGGTGGGCAAAGGCGCGCTCTTCGCGCGCTGTGCCCACCATGGTGTTGCGTGCGGGGCGAGATGGCGGACACGCTTCGCTTTGCCCACCCTACGGCGCTACGGCACCGCCTCCTAAACCGGCCTCTCCCCCTTCACCGTCACCCGCGTGCCCGAGCGCGTGTGCGGCCAGTAGTCCCACATCGCGCGATGCTGGGTGCAGCGGTTGTCCCAGAAGGCGATGGCGTTTTCGGTCCAGCGGAAGCGGCACTGGAACAGCGGGTTCTCGGCGTGCTGGTAGAGATAAGCAAGCATCGCATCGCTCTCGTCGCGGGGGACGCCGTTGATGTGGCGCGTGAAGCCGCGGTTGACGTAGAGCGCCTTCCTGCCGGTCACGGGATGCGTGCGCACCACGGGATGCTCGGCATGCGGATAGCTTGGCCGGTCGGCGACGCCATAATTGGCGTACAGCCCGCGATAGATCGGCTCGCCGTCATGCAGCGCGGTCAATCCGTCGAGATAGGCCTTCATGCGGTCGGACAGCGCCTCATAGGCCGCGTACATGTTGGCGAACAGCGTGTCGCCGCCGCGCGGCGGGCACTGCTTGATGTAGAGGATCGAGCCCATCGGCGGCTCGAGATCGCAGGACACGTCGGAATGCCAGCCCTCGCCATTGGCGCGCGGCGAGTTCTTGTCGGCATAGATCTTCATCAGCGCGGGGTCTTCATCCTCATGCGGTGCCGCGGGATGGAAATGCAGTTCGCCGAACTTGCGGCCGAAGGCGAGATGCTGCTGCGGCGTGATGTGCTGGTCGCGGAAGAAGATGACGAGGTTCTCGGCGAGCGCGCGATGGATCTCGTCCATCTGCCGGTTGGAGCGGCTGTCGCCCTCGACCAGCCTGCCGATGTCGACGCCGGAGATTTCCGCGCCGATGATGGGTGTGAGTTTTTCGACCTGAAGTGTCTCATAAGGCGCACCGTCATCAGCCGTATGGCGATAGCGCGGGCCCTGCTTGCCGGCGAGTGAGCTCATGGCGTGTCTCCCGATCGTTGTTGATTGGGGACATCGTAGCAATGTAGGGCGGGTTAGCGAAGCGTAACCCGCCACTTCGCCCCCGCAAAAGTAAGGCGGGTTACGCTGCGCTAACCCGCCCTACGATTCCGATTTCGAGGAGACGCCTACTCCGCCGCCGTCACCGGCACCTTGGCGCCCTGGCCGTAACGCTGCTCGATATAGTCGATCACCAACGCCTTGAAGTCGGCGGAGATCGTCGGTCCGCGCAGCGTGCGGAACTTCTTGCCGTCGACGAACACCGGGGCGGCCGGCGCTTCGCCGGTGCCGGGCAGCGAGATGCCGATATTGGCGTGCTTGGATTCGCCGGGGCCGTTGACGATGCAGCCCATCACCGCGACGTTGAGCTCTTCCACGCCGGGATATTTCGTCTTCCAGTTCGGCATCTCGTCGCGGATGAAATCCTGGATCGAGCGGGCCAGTTCCTGGAACGTGGTCGAGGTGGTGCGGCCGCAGCCGGGGCACGCCGCAACCAGCGGCACGAAGGTGCGGAAGCCCATGGTCTGGAGCAGCTCCTGGCCGACCTGCACCTCACGGGTGCGGTCGCCGCCGGGCTCCGGCGTCAGCGAGATGCGGATGGTGTCGCCGATGCCCTGCTGCAGCAGGATGCCGAGCGCGGCCGAGGACGCCACGATGCCCTTCGAGCCCATGCCGGCTTCGGTGAGGCCGAGATGGATGGCGTAGTCGGAACGGGACGCCAGATCCTGGTAGACCGCGATCAGATCCTGCACCGCCGACACCTTGGCCGACAGGATGATGCGATCCTTGGGCATGCCGAGCTCTTCGGCACGCGCGGCCGACAGCAGCGCCGACTGCACCATGGCCTCGCGCGTCACCGCGCGCACGTCGCGCGGATTCGGCGAGGCAGCGTTCTCGTCCATCAGCTTGGTGAGCAGCTCCTGGTCGAGCGAGCCCCAATTGGCGCCGATGCGCACCGGCTTGTTGTTCTTGTTGGCGATCTCGATGATGTCGGCGAACTGGCTGTCGCGCTTGTCCTTGAAGCCGACATTGCCGGGATTGATGCGGTACTTGGCGAGCGCCTCGGCGCAGGCGGGATAGGCCGCGAGCAGCTTGTGGCCGATATAATGGAAGTCGCCGATCAGGGGCGTGGTGATGCCGCGCTTGGCGAGGCCGTCGCGGATGTGCGGAACGGCGGCTGCGGCCTCCTCGCGGTCCACGGTGATGCGGACCATTTCGGAGCCGGCGCGCGCGAGCGCTGCCACCTGGGCGATGGTGCCGTCGATGTCGGCGGTGTCGGTGTTGGTCATCGACTGCACGACGATCGGTGCTCCGCCACCGACGGCGACGTTGCCGACCTTGACCTGGGTGGTCCGGTGCCGGGGCGCGGGGCCTGCGATCTCGGAATCGAGGGGGGTTTCGAGCTTGTTCATGGGGTCCAAATATCAGGTTTTGGTGACGTTCAGCAATGCATCGCGCGGCGCCGCAGCCGTCGAGCTGGGACGGTTAACGAGAAAAAGCCCAGCAATTACAAGGACCGCGGCGGCCCCAAATGTCAGGCTCAGGGTATCGTGCATGATGAAATAGCTACCGACCACGCCAAACAAAGGGGTGATGAAGGTAAAAGCCGACAATTTGCTGGCCGAATAGGCCTTCACCAGCGCGAACCAAAGCGTGAACGTGGTTCCGACCACCCAGATCGCCTGGAAGGCCATGAGGCCTACGGACAAGGGCGCGGGCGTGTGGGTGATCGATTCGCCGAACAGCCAGGCTGCGAGTCCCAAAATCGGGATCGAGGTCGCGACCTGATAGCCCAGCGCCTTCTCCGGCGCGGCGAAGCGCAGCCGCGTGCCCTTGGCAACCAAGGTCGTCGCCGCCCACAGCGCGGCGCCGCCGACGATCATGAGGTCGCCCAGCAGCACCCTGGCATCGACATCGGGTTGCGGCACGCCGATGGCGAGTGCGACGCCGGCAAAGCTCACCGCGAGGCCCAGCCATTGCGTCCCGCCAAGCCGCTCGCCGAGCACTTGGTACGAACCCAGCGCGACGAAGAACGGCGCGGTGTAGAGAAACACGACTGCACGAGAGGCCGAGGTGAAGCGCAGACCCTGGAAGATCAGAACGAACTCGATGCCGAACATCAGACCGGCAATGAGCCCTGCCTTCCAGGTGCCGTCACGTTCGAAGAATTTGACGCCGCGCAGGGTGCCGATGATGAACAGCACCGGCAGCGCGCCCATCGAGCGGATCGTGGCCTGGAGCATCGGCGGGATGTCCGGCAGCACCAGCTTCACCGCGATCTGGTTGAAGCCCCAGGTCAGGCACAGCATCAGCATCAGGGCGATGGCGCCGGCACTGAGGGGACGGCCGGCGGACGGTATGGCTTGTGGTGAGGACATTTCTTCCCGATGACCGGCTTGGTGCCGTTGTTGCTTCAGGCAGCTTTCTGACAATGGGTGCAGACGCCCGTGATCTCCACCACAGACAGTTTCGGCGCGAAACCGGAACTGCGAGCGGCGGCATTGAGGTCCTTGGCGAAGGACGCCGAGGGAATCTCGCCGACGAGGCCACAACGTTCGCAGATCAGGAACGCCACCGCCGAGGTCGCGTCGTGGTCGTGGGCGGCGCAGGCGAGATAAGCGTTGCGGCTCTCGATGCGGTGCACGAGGCCGTTCGCCATCAGGAAATCGAGCGCGCGATAGACCGTGATCGGCGCCGGCCGCGCCATCGACTTGGCGAGTTCGTCGATCACCTCGTAGGCGCCGAGCGGACGGTGGCTGGAGAGCAGCGCCTCCAGCACCTGACGGCGGATCGGCGTGAATTTCTGCGCGCGCTGCCGACAGACCGCTTCGGCATGCGCCAACGCATCAGCGGTGCAGCGGCCGTGATCGTGGTCAGGCGCGGGAAAAGCAGGCTTTGCCAGGGTCATGCGGCCTCGCTTCTAGCATTTCGGCAAGGGAACCCAAAGCGCGACCCTGCGGATAGCTGCCAGCCATGCTCTCGCTGCGGGACAGCGTCCCGATATTCCGCCGGGCAATAATCATAAGCTTGCTTATTATATCCCTGGCTCATTGGAGACCAAGCTCATGACCCGTGGGTCTGTCGACCAGAACTTCCTGTTCACGCTCGCCGAACTCTATCGGCTGCTGCGCGTCTACGCTGACAAGGAGGCGTCGCGCTTCGGCATCACGCGGGCACAATGGGCGGTACTGGCCAAGGTCGAGCGCAGCGAGGGCATGAAGCAATCGGAGCTCGCCGAGCTTCTGGAGGTGCAGCCGATCACGCTGACGCGCCTGATCGACAAGCTCTGCGACAACGACTGGATCGAGCGCCGCAACGACGCCTCGGATCGCCGGGTCAAGCGGCTCTACCTCAAGAAGGCCGGCCGGCAACTGCTGGGACGGATGAGCGGGCTCAGGTCCGAGATCACCGCCAACGCGCTCGACGGCATCAGCCCGGCCGATGCCCACCGTCTCCTCACCCAGTTGGAAACGATCAAGGAGAACGTGCGGAACGCCACCCAAACCAGCGGCGCGGAACAGGCACGCAAGGAGCAGCGCTATGGCTGATCAAGTCCTCAAGTTCCAGCCCGAGCAGAAGACCGAGAGCGGCAAGCCGACGAAGAAAGCCGGTACCGATCCGCGCCGCCGCCTGGTGGCGGGCCTGCGGCGCTATCGCCGCTTCCTGCTTCTCGTCGTCCTGCCTGTTGTCGTCGTCATCGGCGGCCTCACTTTTTATCTGCATGGCGGCCGCTATGTCGGCACCGACAATGCCTATGTCGGTGCACAGAAGGTACTGGTGACGCCCGACATCTCCGGCAAAATCCAGAAGGTGATCGTGAAAGAAGGCCAGACGGTCAAGCGGGGAGACGAGCTGTTCGAGATCGACCCCGTTCCGTTCCGTCATGCCGTCGAAGAAGCCAAGGCGCAACTCGCGCAGGCCCAGACGACCTACGATAATCTCGTTTCCAACATCAAGATCTACGGCGACATGCTCAACCTCGCGCAGCAGGGCATCGATCTGAAGCAGCGCGACGTCGAGCGCAAGCAGGCGCTGGTGAAGAACAATTACGGCTCCCAGCTCGATCTCGACAACGCGTCGAATGCGCTGGTCACTGCCGGCGCGCAAGCCCAATACATCAAGCAGCAGCTCTCCAATGCCAAGACGCAGTTGCTCGGCAACCCCGACCTGCCGCTCGAGCAATTCCCGCCCTACGCTCAGGCGAAAGCCAAGCTGGACGATGCTCAGCGCAACCTTGATCATACCGTGCTGCGCGCGCCGATGGATGGCGTGGCCACGCAGGTCGAGCAGATCCAGCTCGGCCGCTATGTCGTCGCAGGTACGCCGGTGTTCTCCATCATCGACATCGCCCATCCCTGGGTCGACGCCAACCCGAAGGAGAGCGACCTCACCTACGTGACCGAAGGACAGCCGGTCACGCTCGAGGTCGATGCGTTCCCGAACCACGTCTTCAAAGGCAAGATCGGCTCGCTCTCGCCTGGTACCGGGGCCCAGTTCGCGATCCTGCCGCCGCAGAACGCCATGGGCAATTTCGTCAAGGTGGTGCAGCGCGTGCCCATCAGGATCTATTTCGACGAGACCGACGAATATGTGCGGAAGCTGAAAGCCGGCATGAGCGTCTATGCCACCATCGACACCGGCCACCAGCGCTCGCTCGCCGGTCTCTTCGGCCTGTCGGCGGCGGCGAACCAGGACAAGGACTGATCCGATGTCCGGCGCCGATGCCAGCCTGATGGTCCCCGGCCTGCGCCGAAACATGGTGACGATCTGCGCCATGACCGCGACCATCATGCAGGCGCTGGACACCACCATCGCCAACGTTGCCCTGCCCTACATGCAAGGCACGCTGTCGGCCTCGCAGGATCAGATCAACTGGGTGCTGACCTCCTACATCGTCGCCGCCGCCATCATGACCGCGCCGGTGGGTTGGATCTCCAATCGCTTCGGCCGCAAGCGCATCTTCATCATCTGCTCGGCCGGCTTCACCTTCGCTTCCGTGCTGTGCGGACTCGCGCAGGACATCAACCAGATGGTGCTGTTCCGGCTGCTCCAGGGCGTGTTCGGCGCGGCCCTGGTGCCGCTGTCGCAATCGGTGATGCTGGACTATTACACGCTCCAGGAACGCGCCAAGGCGATGTCGATCTGGGGCATGGGCGTGATGATGGGCCCGATCATGGGGCCCTCGCTCGGCGCCTGGCTGACCGAGACCTATTCCTGGCACTGGGTGTTCTTCGTCAACCTGCCGTTCGGGGCCATTACGGTGCTTGGCCTCATCGTCTTCATGGACGAGACCAACAAGAATCTCAGCCTCAAATTCGACTGGTTCGGCTTCGCCGCGCTGGCGGTCGCCATCGGCGCGCTTCAGCTCGCGCTCGACCGCGGCGAGCAATTGGGCTGGCTCGAATCCAACGAGATTGTCGCGGAGTTCATCGTCTCCGCCGTCGCGTTCTACTTCTTCCTCGCGCACTCCTTCACGACCTCGACGCCGTTCATCCGCTTCGCGCTGTTCCGGGACCGCAACTTCGTCGGCGGCTGCCTGTTCATGATCGTGATGGGGCTCGTGCTGTTCTCGACCATGGCGCTGGCCTCGCCCTACATGCAGAACGTGATCGGCTATCCCATCATCACCGCCGGCCTGCTGCTGGCGACCCGCGGCATCGGCACCTTCTTCGCCATGATGCTGGTCGGCAGGATGATGCGTTACTTCGAGGCACGCACGCTGATCATCGCCGGCCTGACATTGACCGCTGGCTCGCTATTCCAGATGACCGGCTGGACCGACCTGACGCAGGTGCCGGAGATCGTCACCGTCAGCGTCATCCAGGGCTTTGGCTTCGGGCTCGTCTTCGTCCCGCTCTCGACCGTCGCGTTCCTGACGCTGTCGAACGAGCTGCGCACCGACGGCGCTGCGATGCTGACCTTGATGCGCAACGTCGCGAGTTCGGTCGGCATTTCCGTCGTCATCGCCGAGCTGACGCAGGGAACGCGTCGGACCTATGCGATCCTGTCCGAGCACATCAACCCGTTCAACCACGCGCTGCAGATGCCCGACGTCAGCGGCATGATCAATCTGTCCACCGACACCGGCCGCGCCATGGCCGACAGAATGGTCAGCGTGCAGGCGCAGATCATCGCCTTCGCGCATGATTACCAGTTGGTGATGGTCTTCATCCTCTGCACCATCCCGCTCGCCTTGCTGATCGGCTCCACCAAGGCCACGCTGCGCAAGCAGGCGGCCGGGCCGGAGCACGCGGTGATGGAGTAGTCGCAGATGTCATGCCCCGGCTTGACCGGGGCATCCGGTACGCCGTGGCTTCTCCGCATCCCACGACTATCTCTGGAATACTGGGTCGCCCGGTCAAGCCGGGCGACGACAGCGAGTTTGCAGTGTCTACAACAACTCCTCGCAACCGAGATCGTCCACGGCCGCGAACACCCGCTCCAGATTGTTCCACCAGATCACCGGCGGGATGTTGATGCTCCACTGCCAGACCGGTTTGGTGATGTGCCAGAGCACCGATCGACGATAGTCCTGGTCGAGTGTGCCTCGGGTGTAGCCGGCAACGCCGTGCTGCATCAGCGTCTGGTGATAATGGTTGAGCAAAGGCCGCTCGAGCGCCTGCCTGCGCTCCGGATACCACTGTGTGGCCATCATGTAGGCGAGGTCATTCGTCGGCACGTTGATGCGCCACTGGTCGAAGTCGAAGATGCGAACGGTATCCGTGACGCCCGAGCGCGGCAGCAGGAAATTCCAGGTATGGGCATCGCCGTGCGCGATGGTTACGTGGCGATGCGAATGGTAGCGTTGCAGTAGCAGCTCCGCCTTCTCGATAAAGCGCCGGTATAGGATACGCCGCTCCTCGCTGAGGCGGTCACCGAGCAGATCGGCGAAGCGATCATAGTGACCCGCGAAAGTATTAATGAGCTTCGCGCTGTCGTTGGGACTCGCCCAGGTACCGACGGTGTCTCCGAGACCGGAGTGGTCCCACCAAGATGCATGCCACCGGGCGAGCGCCGTGACGATCGCCATCGCCTGATCGCGCGAGGGCGGCAATGGCCAGTCGGCGGCGACCTCGTGGCTGTCGGTGAGGTCCTCGAGCAGGAGATGCCAGGCTTGGCTCTCCTCGTCAAAATGGCCATCGTAGCAGCGCGGCACGATTTGCGACGGCATGTTCGGCGCAAGCCGAGTATAGAAGGCCACTTCCTGCCGACCGGAATTGGCCAGCGACTTGGCATAGGATGAATGTGGCATCTTGAGGATGACGGAGTGCGGGGCGCCAGCGGATTCCCCGACATACCGCAGCCCAAGGCGAACGACGTGCGATACGAGGGCCGGATGCTGATGCAGCACCTTCACCTCGCGCACCGCGCCAGCGTCCAGCACGCCGCCTTTGCGCAAGGCAGCCGTCAATCGGGCGGGCTCAACGACATCAGGCAATTGTGGAGTCGTCATAACCACGATGCCCCTGTCCCGCGTCATACTGCACGATCACGTTCCCAGGCACGACCGCGGCCCCTGGACCCGCTCAAGCCGCCGCGGTCGAGTCCCGCACCGTCCTCACCACGACCGACCGCAGCTGCTCGAGATTGGCCGACATGCCGGCGATCGCCTGCCTGACCTCCGCCGCGCGCTCATTCACGGAGGCGGCGTCGCGGCTGACATTACCTATCTTGATCGAAACCTCCTGCGCCGCGGACGCCGATTCGGAGATCGACCGCGTGATCTCCCGTGTTGCGGCATCCTGTTGCTCCATCGCAGTAGCGACCGAGGTCGCGACGCCATCGATCTCGACGATGTGTCCGCCCATGGTCTCGACGGCATCGACCGCGGCCTGCGTCGAGGTCTGGATCTCGGCGATTAGCCGCGCGATCTCCTCGGTGGACTTTGCGGTCTGGTCGGACAGGGATTTCACCTCAGCGGCAACCACCGCGAAGCCGCGGCCGGCCTCGCCGGCGCGCGCCGCTTCGATCGTGGCGTTGAGCGCCAGGAGGTTGGTCTGGCCGGCGATGCCGCCGATGAGGTCGGAGACCTCGGCGATCTTCCTGACCGAACCGGCCAATGCCTGGATGGTCGACCGCGCCTGCTCGCGGCCGGCAACCGCAGATTTGGTAACCGTGCTGGTCCGCGCGACCTGGCTCGCGATCTCGCGGATCGAGGCGCTCAGTTCTTCCGCCGCAGCCGAGACGGTCTGCGAGCTGCCGAGGGCCTGGGTGGAGGCTGCAGCAACAGCCTGCGACTGTGCCGAGAGCGAGCTTGCGATCTCGGACAGGCTGGTGGCGGCCCGCTCCACGCCATGGCTCGCCGCGCTCGCGGTGTCGACCGAGCGGCCGGTCTCGCGCTCGACGGTCTCGGCCATCTGCTGCAGGGCGCCGCGCTTGGCCAGCGCAGCCTCCTGCTCCTGTCGCAACTGCTCCTCGCGCAGGCGGGAATTCTCCATCGCCGCCTGCTTGAACACCACGAGCGCACCGGCCATCGAACCGACCTCGTCCCGGCGGTGCGCGAAAGGAATGTCGGCGGCGAGGTCGCCGGTCGCGAGCTTCTGCATCGTGTCCGTCATGCGCACGATCGGGCGCACCACGCCGAGCGCGACGCCGAGCAGCCCCGCGGCAATGAAGGCGAGCACGGCAGCGGCGACGCCGAGGAGGATGTAGAGCATCGAGCTGTCGCGGTCGGCGGCCAGCTTCTCCATCGCGGCATTCTGCTTGTTGGCGTTCTCGACGATGCTGTCGATGACGGCGCGATGCGCGGTGTAGGCCTCCTTCAGCTGCGCATAGGCGCGCTCGGCAGCGGCCGCATCCTTGGCCTTGAGGGCCGGAAGGAGCTGGTCGGACGCCTTCCAGAATTTCTGCACCTCGGCATCGGATTTCGACACCAGCGCGGTCTTCAGATCGGCTGCGAGGCTGGAGGAGACCCAGAATGCCTTGCGCTCGTCGTAATCCTTGCGGAGCTGGACCAGGCGCTCGCCATGGGCGGCAAGCTGGTCCGGCTCGCGCATGGCGAGGGTGGCCTCGAGATAGGCCTCGATGATGTATTCCGGCGGCGGCAGGATATCGGCGATGAGGTCGTTGCCGAGCTTGATGTCGGAATAGAGCGGGCCTCCGACCTTGAGCTCGCGCAGGGTGTAGAGGCTGGTGGAGACGACGGCGGTGAAGCCGATGGCGAGAACGATCCCGAACGCAATGATCGCTGAAGACAACGACAGACGAAATTTCATGAAAATAATCCGGTGTGCGTGTCGAAACCGGAGTGACCCTAAACGAATACGGTAAATACGGAATTGCTTCGCGCCGGAATTGTATCGCGCGAACTCCGCACAACTACGGGAATTGAGCGTCAAGCCATCGATTTGGGTCAGCCAGGCTGACGCACAAGCGTGGCAAGAATGCCTAACGCAACGCAGCGCCTGCCGTCAGTGCACGAAATGAGAAACGCGCGCCCGGTGACCAGGCCGCCGGGCGCGCATTGCCTCACACGTCGAAGAACACCGTTTCGTTGTCGCCCTGGAGCCTGAGATCGAGACGGTAAACCGACTTGCCGGCCTCGCACACCGCGGTCAGCGTGGCGCGGCGGTCGGCCGGCACCAGCGCCAGCACAGGATCGGCGGCGTTCCCGGCCTCGTCGCTGAAATAGATGCGAGTGTAGAGATGCCGCAGCATGCCGCGGGCAAAAACCGCGACCAGGATGTGCGGCGCCTGCGGCTTGCCGTCGGGATCCGGCACCGTCCCGGGCTTGATGGTCTCGAACGCGTAATTGCCGTCCTTGTCGGTGCCGCAGCGGGCGAAGCCGCGGAAGCTCGCATTCGGCAGCGCGCGCTTGTCCTGCGGATCGGCAAAGCGCCCCTGCGCATCCGCCTGCCAGATCTCCAACATGCAATCGGGCACGGCGACGCCGTCGCCGTCGAACACGCGGCCCTCGATGCGGATACGGTTGCCGGAGACGTCGGGCGTCAGCGTCGAGTTGGTGAACGCGTCGTTCCAGGCATATTCGCCGTTCGGTGTCAGGCCGTATTTGAAGAACGGGCCGACCGTCTGCGATGGGGTGATGCCGTTGTCCTTCACGCTTTCCTGCACGTTACTTGGTCTCCATGGGGGTGGCGTTCTTGCCGCGCAGCACGATGTCGAAGCGGTAGCACAGCGCCCATTCGGGTTGGGTGTTCTCGAGATCGAACGAGGAGACCATCCGCGCCCGCGCCTTCTCGTCCGGCACCGAATTGAAGATCGGATCGAACGGGAACAGCGGATCGTTCGGAAAATACATCTGCGTCACGAGACGCGTCACGAAGGAATGGCCGAACACCGACAGGTGGATGTGCGCCGGACGCCAGGCATTGTGGTGATTGCCCCAGGGATAGGCGCCGGGCTTGATGCTGACGAAGCGGTAGTAGCCGGCGGCATCGCTGACGGTGCGGCCTGCACCGGTGAAGTTCGGATCGAGCGGCGCAGGGTGCTGGTCACGAACGTGCACGTAGCGGCCGCAGGCATTGGCCTGCCAGATCTCGACCAGCGTATTGGCGACCCCGCGGCCGTCCTCGTCGCGGACATGGCCGTGCACGATGATGCGCTCGCCGATCGGCTCGCCCGCATGCTGGGTGGTGAGGTCGCTATCGCCCTCGCGCACGGTCTCGTGGCCGTAGACCGGGCCGGTCAGCTCCGACAGCGTGTGGCGCATCGGGATCAAGGGCTTGTTCGGCGCACGCTTGATCGAGCTCTTGTACTCGGGCGACAGCGGCAGCGGATGCGCCTTGTTGCTGTCGACGGGATAGATGAATGTCATGGGCGAACTCCTCCCCGGCCATTGTCGATCCGGCCGGTCAACACTTCCACTAATTATTATAGGATATAACTAATTTGGGGAAGCGGGTTTGGCGCTCCCTTCAAGGCCGCATCCGGCACGGGAACGCATTATTTGATCGGCGGCCGCGGCAACACCGCTTCGCCGGCTTCGAGCCGGTAGGTGTGATCGAGCGAATACCAGGGCCCGGTGACCTCGCCCGCGCTCGGATGCGGCGTCTCATGGCGTACGAAATTGCCGATCAGCGCCTGCGTTACCCCGAACTGCACGTCGCTGTCGATGTGGGGATCGTTGGGATCATAGACCTGCGAGATCAGCACCTTGAATCCGGGCTTGAAGATCAGGGCATGCAGATGCGCAGGCCGATACGGGTGCCGGCTTTGCGCCTTCAACAGGCGGCCGACCACGCCATCGGTCGGAATGGGATAGCCGACCATCATCACCGAACGGAAGGAGAAGCGTCCATCCGCGCCGGTCGTCAGCTTGCCGCGCAGGTTCATGTCGGCCTGATCGGGGTCCTGGTTTTCATAGAGTCCGACGGGCGAAGCATGCCAGACGTCGACCTCTGCGCCGGCGACCGGATTGCCGCTCTTGTCGACCACACGGCCGTTGACGAACAGCGGCGCACCCGGGGTCTCGGACCGTACAATCGATCCGCCGTTCTCGACACGCGGCGAGTTGAAGCGCCAGAACGGTCCGAGCAGCGATTGGTCAGTTTCGGTATTACCCTGATCGCCGTTGTTCAGCAGGCAAACCAGCGGCGAGACGCCGAGCGAGCCCGCCATCAGCACGACTTCGTTGTGCGTGTCGGTCGTCAGCTTGCCGAGCTCGGCGATCACGGCCGTGGCGTCGCGGAATTCCTTCTCGGTCAAGCGAACGTCGCGAACGAAGCCGTGGAGATGCTTGACCAGCGAGATCATGATCTGGCGCATCCGCGGATCGGTGGTCCGTTCCATCACGGCCAGGGCCGCCGTCGTGACGTCCTGCTCGCGCGCGATGATCATGGTCACCTCCCGATCGCTCGTCATTCCGGGGCAGCCCGACAGGGCTGAACCCGGAATCTCGAGATGCCGGATTCCGCTCTAACGAGCGGCTCCGGGATGACGGTCCACTTCGTGGACCGTCAATTCACCTTCTCGATCGCCACCGCGACGCCCTGGCCGACGCCGACGCACATGGTGGCGAGCGCAAGCTTGCCGCCGCGCTTTTCCATGCCGTGCACGGCGGTGAGCGCGAGACGGGCACCGCTCATGCCGAGGGGATGGCCGAGCGCGATGGCGCCGCCATGCGGATTGACGAAGTCGGCGTCATCGGCGACGCCGAGCTGGCGCATGCAGGCGATGCCCTGCGAGGCGAAGGCCTCGTTCAGCTCGATCAGGTCGAAATCGCTGATCTTCTTGCCGAGCCGCTCCATCAGCTTGCGGGTCGCCGGCACCGGGCCGATGCCCATGATGCGCGGCGGCACGCCGGCCGAGGCAAGACCGAGGATGCGCGCGCGCGGCGTCAGGCCGTGCTTCTTCACAGCAGCTTCCGAGGCCAGGATCATCGCCGCGGCGCCGTCATTGACGCCGGAGGCGTTGCCGGCGGTGACCGTGCCGGGATTGCGCACGATCGGCTTCAGCTTGGCGAGGCCCTCCAGCGTGGTCTCGGGGCGCGGATGCTCATCCTTGTCGATCGTGATGGGGCCGGCCTTGCCGCCGGGGATGGTGATCGGCGTGATCTCCTCGGCGAAATAGCCGGCTGCGATCGCCTTGCCCGCGCGCTGCTGCGAGCGGATCGCGAAGGCGTCCTGGTCGGCGCGCGAGACCTGGAATTCCTCGGCGACGTTCTCGCCGGTCTCGGGCATGGCGTCGACGCCATACTGCGCCTTGAGCAGCGGATTGATGAAACGCCAGCCGATCGTGGTGTCGAAGATCTCGGCCGAGCGCGAGAACGCTTCCTGTGCCTTGCCCATCACGAAGGGCGCGCGGGTCATCGATTCGACGCCGCCCGCAATTGCGAGCTCGATCTCGCCGGAGCGGATGGCACGCCCGGCCGCACCGACCGCATCGAGGCCGGAGGCGCAGAGCCGGTTCAAGGTCTGGCCGGGAACCGAATCCGGCAAGCCCGCCAGCAGCAGCGCCATGCGCGCGACATTGCGGTTGTCCTCGCCGGCCTGGTTGGCGCAGCCGAAGAATACTTCGTCCACCTGCGCCCAATCGAGATTGGGGTGCTTGGCCATCAGGGCCTTGATCGGGGCAGCGGCGAGATCGTCGGCGCGCACCTTGGCGAGCGAACCGCCGAAACGGCCGATCGGGGTCCGCACGGCATCGCAGATAAAGACGTCACGCATCGTTGTTCTCCCTGAATGCCGCGATCCGGCCCAATTTCTTCAATGTCGGCGGAGTTTTAGGAGCGCGCCCGCGGCAGGTCAATTGACGGTTTCTTGCGCGTTCCGAAGGGGTAGCTGGCTGCTGGCGCATGCCGCGGGTGCGGACAACGTGGAAAACCTCCCCTCCCCGGCCAAACCGATAGGAGCAGGTGCCGAAATTTTGTAGGTTGCGCCGCCCATGACGATGCAACAGCCGATACCCGCCCCGCCCCCGGATGACACGCCTATGCAGCAGCCCGAGACTGCCGCGCGCGTCACGCCGATGATGGAACAGTATCTCGAAATCAAGGCGGCGCATCAGGGCCTCCTGCTGTTCTACCGGATGGGCGACTTCTACGAATTGTTCTTCGAGGACGCCGAGATCGCCTCGCGGACGCTCGGCATCGTCCTGACCAAGCGCGGTAAGCATCAGGGCGCCGACATTCCGATGTGCGGCGTGCCGGTCGAGCGCTCCGAGGACTATCTGCATCGCCTGATCTCGGCCGGCCACCGGGTCGCCGTGTGCGAGCAGACCGAGGATCCCGCGGCAGCGAAAGCGCGCGGCAACAAGAGCGTGGTGCGCCGCGGCGTGGTGCGGCTGGTCACACCGGGCACGCTGACCGAGGACACGCTGCTGGATGCGCGTGCCAACAACTATCTGCTGGCGATCGCGCGGGCGCGCTCCTCCGCGGGTGGCGACCGCTTCGGTCTCGCCTGGATCGACATCTCGACCGCCGAATTCATGGTGACGGAAGCGTCCGGCGGCGAGCTCGCCGCGACGCTGGCACGCATCAATCCGAACGAGGCTGTTGTCACCGACGCGCTCTATAACGACAGCGAACTCGGACAGACCCTGCGCGAGCTGCCGGCGGTGACGCCGCTGACCCGCGACGTGTTCGACGGCGCCACTGCCGAGAAACGGCTGTGCGATTATTTCGCAGTCGCGACCATGGACGGGCTGGCGCAGCTGACGCGGCTTGAGGCCACTGCCGCGGCCGCCGCCGTCACCTATGTCGACCGCACCCAGGTCGGCAAGCACCCGCCGCTGTCGCCGCCCGCGCGCGAAGCTTCGGGTGCCACCATGGCGATCGACCCCGCCACCCGCGCCAATCTCGAGCTGACGCGGACGCTCGCCGGCGAACGCCGCGGCTCGCTGCTCGACGCCATCGACTGTACCGTGACCTCAGCGGGCTCGCGCCTGCTGGCGCAGCGGCTGGCTGCGCCGCTGACCGATGCGCCGGCGATCGCACGGCGGCTCGATGCCGTCGGTGCCTTCGTTGCCGATTCCGCGGCGCGCGAGGACATCCGCAGCATCCTGCGCGGCGCGCCCGATATGTCGCGCGCCTTGGCCCGGCTCTCGGTCGGCCGCGGCGGACCGCGAGATCTCGCAGGTTTGCGCGACGGCATCATCGCCGCCGACCAGGCGCTGGCACGGCTTGGCGAACTGGACCAGCCGCCGCAGGAGATCGCGGCGGTGATGGCGGCGCTGCAACGGCCATCGCGCGAGCTCGCTGCGGAATTTGCCCGTGCGCTCGACGAGCAATTGCCGCTGATCAAGCGCGACGGCGGCTTCGTGCGTCAGGGCTATGAGCCCGCGCTCGACGAAGCGCGCAATTTGCGCGATGCCTCGCGCCTCGTGGTAGCCTCGATGCAGGCTCGCTACGCCGACCAGACCGGCGTGAAGGCGCTGAAGATCCGGCACAACAACGTGCTCGGCTATTTCGTCGAGGTCACCGCCCAGCACGGCGACAAGCTGATGTCGGCGCCGCTGAACGCGACCTTCATCCACCGCCAAACGCTGGCGGGACAGGTGCGCTTCACGACGTCGGAGCTCGGCGAGATCGAGGCCAAGATCGCCAATGCCGGCGACCGCGCACTCGGCCTCGAGCTCGAGATCTTCGAGCGGCTCTGCGCCAAGGCGCTCGAGATCAGCGAAGACTTGCGCGCCGCCGCACACGGCTTTGCGCTGCTCGACGTCGCGACCTCGCTCGCCAAGCTTGCGGTCGACGAAAACTATGTGCGCCCCGAGGTCGATGGCTCGCTCGGCTTTGCTATCGATGCCGGCCGCCATCCGGTCGTGGAGCAGGCCCTCAAGCGCAATGGTGAGCCGTTCATCGCCAATGCCTGCGATCTCTCGCCGGCGCCCGCGCAGAAGTCGGGCCAGCTCTGGCTCCTCACCGGACCCAACATGGCCGGCAAATCGACTTTCCTGCGCCAGAACGCGCTGATCGCGCTGCTGGCGCAGATCGGCAGCTTCGTGCCGGCCACGCGCGCGCGCATCGGCATCGTCGACCGGCTGTTCTCGCGCGTCGGCGCCGCCGACGATCTCGCCCGCGGCCGCTCCACCTTCATGGTGGAGATGGTCGAGACCGCCGCGATCCTCAACCAGGCCGGCGAGCGCGCCCTCGTGATCCTGGACGAGATCGGCCGCGGTACCGCAACCTTCGACGGCCTCTCGATCGCCTGGGCCGCGATCGAGCATCTGCACGAAAGCAATCGCTGCCGGACGTTGTTCGCGACGCATTATCACGAGCTCACCGCGCTCGCGGCAAAACTGCCGCGCATGTTCAACGCGACCGTGCGCGTGAAGGAGTGGCAGGGCAATGTCGTCTTCCTGCACGAGGTGCTGCCGGGCTCGGCCGACCGCTCCTACGGCATCCAGGTGGCGAAGCTCGCCGGCCTGCCGCCGGCCGTGATCACGCGCGCCAAATCGGTGCTCTCCAAGCTGGAAGCACAGGACCGCGGCCAGACCGCGCGGGCGCTGGTCGACGACCTGCCGCTGTTCGCCGTGCCTTCGCGCGCCGCCGCGGAAGCCGCGCCGCCGAGCGAAGCCGAGCTCTTAATGGAAGCCGTGAAGGCGCTGCATCCCGACGAGATGTCGCCGCGCGAAGCGCTAGATGCGCTGTATAAGCTGAAGGCCAAGCTGCCGAATTAGTGCCAACGAACCTTCTAACGACCAGATCATGATCCCAAGCTGAGGCATGCCATCGCCTGCACTGCCTGTGCTCTCGGCGTCGGCTTGGCCGTGTTCGCCGGGTACTCGCTGTCAGCGGCCCGCCCTGGCAAACGGCTCGACCAGCTTCAAGCTGGCGGCGAGACGGATGCTGCGCTTGCCGGCGAGCGCGGTCGCTTCCATTTCGGCGCCCTTGTCATCGCAGTGGCCGGAGAAGCCGATGCCCACCTCATAGCCACCGAACAAGGGATGCTCGCTCTTCGCCGGCGTGTGTTCCTGATTGACGAATTCGCCTTTCCAGCGACCGTTTGCAGAAGAATAGGCACCGAGATAATAGAAGAAGGCATCGCCGCCGAGGATGCGGCCGTCGCGCAGCAACATCACGCCGGTATGGCCGCCGCCAATTCCATCCAGCATACGGATGTCGATCGAATAGAGCCCGCTGACGATGCCGGCCTCGCCGATCGCACCGGGCGGCGGAACGTCATCGTCGCCGAGCGGCGTCATCACGGCGCGAAACACCGAGGCGTCCTCGACCACTTCTCCCGCGAAGCGGTAGAGCTTGCCCTGCTGTCGACCGCGAATGCTGATTGTGACGGCGTCGGAACTGACCAGCCTTCTGTGCTGCAGCGACCGGCTGTGACGCTTCGTCCGGAGCCTGGCGACGATTTCGCCGTCCACAATCTCGTAGGTGCCGAAGTGGGCGAAGGCCGTGTTGCCGCCAAGCATTTTTCCGGCATGGGCATACAGCACGCTGCGGCCGGAGCCGTCGTTGATCTCGTACTCGACCTTGTACAATCCCTCCACCACACGCCCCGAACTTGCTCTGTTGCCAGCTTAGCGGGTCTGCCAGCCCCGGTAACTATCTATCCTGACGCAGGGCCGAGGTCTCAAGCGTAGCGTACCGCACCTTACGAAGCGCGGCGAGGCTAATGCACCGCCCGCTTCCGTCGTCCCGTCCACCACAGCGTCAGGTTCCAGCCGATGCAGGTGGCGAGTGCGCAACTCAAACCGATCGACGAGCCGAACTGCGTAACTGCGACGTGCAGCACCGCGATCGCCATCCCGAAGCCGAGCAGGCCCCAGGCGGAGTTGGCGAGCACGGCTGCCGTCGGCGGGCCGCCGATGCGCGGGTGCAGGATCACCATCATGCTGGTGAACACGATCGGGTAGAGCGCGATCACGCCGGAGACACGTGGACCGACCCAGCCCGAGGTCGACACCACGATCGCAACCAGCGTTGCCACTAACGCCGCGCGGAACGGAATGTCGTACCAGCGGCGCGTCACCAGCGGCATCTTCACATGGCGATATTTTGCGAGCAGCGGAATGCAGATGCCGAAGGCGACGACGTTGACGGCCAGCCCCGCGGCAAGCGTCCACTCGAACAGGCGGATGATCGAGGCCAGCACGATCCAGACCCCGACCGCGCTTGCGACACTCACGACAAAGCTCTGCCGCTGCGCCAGCACGACATAGATGAGGCCCATGAAGATCGTCGCCGCGTTGATCGGAAGACTGGCCAGCGCGCCTTGCGCAATGAAGGCGGCGTCATGGTCGATCGCGAGGAAGACATAGGAGGGACCGGCCGACACGGGCAAAGTCGCGACCAGCGCACCGATCACCGGTCCGGAGCGCTCGGTGATGACCGACGCCGACACGACGAACGCCGCAGCGATCGCCATACGCAGCAGGAGGAGAATGATGAAGTGGAGTTCGGCGGACATTGTTGGCTTCTTACCCTCCCCTGGAGGGGGAGGGTCGGCTCATATTGAGCGCAGCGAAATATGAACCGGGGTGGGGTGACAGTCTCTCGACGGACACAGTGCCCGAGTGGAGAGATCACCCCACCCCGCTCGCGCTGCGCGATCGACCCTCCCCCTCCAGGGGAGGGTACAGAGAGTCACATCCGCTGCATCGACACCGAGACCTTGGGGCCGTTCTTGATGGTCTGATAGACCACGCAATAGCGCTCGGTGAGTTTCAGCAACAGATCGAGCTTGTCCTGCGGCGCATCGGTGTCGACCTCGAAGCGGAGGCGGATCTCGGCGAAGCCGACCGGGGTCTCCTTGTCGACGCCGAGCGTGCCGCGGAAGTCGAGATCACCCTCGGCATAAACGTTGCCGGTCTTCAGCGGCACCTCGATCGCGGTCGCCACCGACTTCAGCGTGACGCCGGCACAGGCGACCAGCGCTTCCAGCAGCATGTCACCGGAGCAGAGCTCGAGGCCGGAGCCGCCGGTGGCGGGATGGAGGCCGGCAAGCGCGATAGCACGGCCCGTCTCGACCTTGCAGGCGATGCCTTCGCCCTCGGTCGAACCCTTGGCCTTCAGCGTGATCAGCGCGGCCTTCGGGTCGGTCTTGTAGCGTTCCTTGATCGGGGCCTGCATCTGACGCAGTTCTGCGGCATCCATTGTCGTTCTCTCCCGGGAAAATCGCCTTTCGATGTACCGGCTTACCGAGAAAATGTCACCACCACATGGCCTGCCCGGGACCCTGGGTTGCGTCCCGGTCGGGCACGCTGCGGTCGAGCGAACGGTCGAGAGCCGTCAGCACACTCCGCTTGAAGTTCTCGAAAAGCGGCGAGTTGCGGTCGCGTGGCCGGCCGAGATTGATCTCGATCTGGTCGAACAGCCGGCCCGGCCGCGGCCGCATCACCAGCACGCGATCGGCCAGCACCACCGCCTCGTCGACGTCGTGGGTGACGAGGATGAGCGTCGGCCGCGTGTCGGCCCAGAGGTCGAGCAGATGATCCTGGAGATCTCTGCGGGTGAAGGCGTCGAGTGCCGAGAACGGCTCGTCGAGCAGCAGCACCTCGGGCTGCGGCACCAGCGCGCGGGCAATCGCGACGCGCTGGGCCTGTCCGCCGGAGAGCTCGCGCGGCCAGGCCTGCGCCTTGTCAGCGAGCCCGACGCGCGCGAGCGCACGCGCCACTTTCTCGCGCCGCTCCGCCGCGGAGATATCTGCGAGGCCGAAACCGATATTGTCGGCGACACTGAGCCAGGGCAACAGCCGCGGTTCCTGGAAGATGATGCCGATCTTGGCGTGCGGCGAATTGATCGCTTCGCTGTCGAGCGTCACCGTGCCGGAGGAGGCGCGATCGAGACCGGCGATGGCGCGAAGCAAGGTTGACTTGCCGCATCCGGACCCGCCGATGATGGCGATGATCTCGCCCTGGCGGATCTCGGCGGAGAAACGCGCCAGCGCCTGCACGCCATTGGGATAGGTCTTGCTGACCCGGTCGAGTGCCAGCATCGCTCAACTCCCCTTCGCACGCACGAAGGCATCCTGCCAGCGCAGGAAGGGCGCGGCAGCAACCTCGATCAGCCAGTCCGTGAGCTTGCCGAGGACGGCGAAGATCACGATGGCGGCCAGGATCTGCGCGGGCTTGCCGAGCTGCTGGCCGTCGAGCAGGAGATAGCCGAGGCCTTCGGAGGCGCCGATCAGCTCGGCCGCCACCACGAACATCCAGCCGAGACCAAGACCGACGCGCAAGGACACGACATAGGCCGGCAGCACCGCCGGCAATAGGATGCGGCGGATCATCGCCGGACCGGACAGGCGAAAGGTGCGACCGACCTCGACGATCTTGCGATCGACCGAGAGGATCGCACCCATCACGCCGAGATAGACCGGGAAGAACACGCCAACCGCGATCAGCGCGATCTTCGAGGTCTCAAAGATTCCGAGCCACAGGATGAACAGCGGCACCCAGGCTAGCGATGGGATCGCGCGCAGCGCCTGCACGGTTGGATCGAGCAGCCGCCGCGCCAGCGACCAATAACCGGAGATGGCGCCCAGCAGCGTGCCCGCGACGACGCCGAACGCGAAGCCGAGCCCGACGCGCCACAGCGTCGCGGTGATATGGCGGACAAGCTCGCCGGAGCGGGCCAGCTCGCTGATGGTGGCAAATACGCGCGAGGGCGGCGGCACCAGCCGGCCGTTGGACCAGCCCAGCCACACCACGAGCTCCCAGCCGAGCGCCAGCGTCAGCGGCAGCAGCACGCCCAGCATCGGCCGCCCGTAGCGCGCAAGCCGCCGGGGCGCAGCGGCGCTCTCGGCCTTATCAGAGGTTTGTTGCAGGACTGGCGCGTCGGAGATCATGGCCGGTACGAAGCGCGTCTGGCGCCGGAATGCAACACTACTCTTGCCGCGCCATCCATCTGCGTAGCCCGGATGGAGCGAAGCGCAATCCGGGGATCGTGCCCGCGGGAGAGTAGTCCCGGATTTCGCTACGCTCCATCCGGGCTACGAGATCTTCTTCAATTCGTCGGCAGTGGAACCTGGTCGTCGATCAGGGCGTCGAGCGTTGCCTTGACGTCGACCTTGGCGTCGACGACACCCGCCTGCTGGAGCGCGAGGCCGGCCGCGAGGATGGATTCGCGCTGGGGCGCGCCGATGCGGCTGTGGGTCAGCTCGGTGCGTTCCTTGAGCTGCTTGTCGACGACCGCTTCGGGCAGTTTCGTCACCGCGATGAAGGTCTTCTTGAGCTCGTCGTAATTCGCCAGCGAATATTTCCGCGCTTCCTCATAGACCGCGAGGACGCGGCGGGCGGCCTCCGGATGGTCTTTCAGGAACTGCTCGCGCACATTGAGGATGCCCCAGGTGTTGGCGTCGGCCTTGCGGTAGAACAGCTTGGCGCCCTCCTCGACCTCGGCCTGCGCCATCATGGGATCGAGGCCGGCCCAGGCGTCGACGTCGCCACGGATTAGCGCGGTCTTGCCGTCAGCGTGCTGGAGCAGCACCGGCGTGATGTCCTTTTCGGTGAGGCCGGCGCTGAGCAGCGCACGCACCAGGAAGATGTGCGGATCGGTGCCGCGCGTGACCGCGACGCGCTTGCCCTTGAGGTCGGCAACACCAGTGATCTTGGAGTCTTTGCCCGTGACCAGCGCAGTCCATTCGGGGCGCGAATAGACGTAGATCGACTTGATCGGGTTGCCGTTGATGCGGGCGACCAGCGCCGCCGAACCGGCGGTCGAGCCGAAATCAATCGAGCCGGCGTTGAGGAATTCGAGCGCCTTGTTGGAGCCCGCCGACTGCACCCAAGTGACGGTGATGCCGTCCTTGGCGAACTCCTTCTCCAGCAGACCCTTCTGCTTCAGCACCATCGAGACCGGATTGTAGGTCGCCCAGTCGATGCGGATTTCCTTGGGTGGATCGGCGGCCCGCGCCGCAGGGGTCACGGCAAGAGCCACAGCTCCCGCCAGCAGAATGCGTCGTGTAATCCTGGTCATGCCCAGCCTCCTCAAAACTTTATTGTTTTTCAATGAGTTATATCTGGAAATCAACGAGAAAATCCGACCCTCGAAAGCGGGATGGCTGAGAACAGATTTGCCCGAAGCCGGGCTTTTCCAGCATGGAACGACTATTGCAGAGAATGGCGGGTGACAGCGCCTGTCGCCTCTTATATCCGGTGAGACATGGACAGCGTCGCGACCGAGCCAAAGCCACAGACGGATGACCGCTTCGACACTGCGCGGATCACCGCCGCGGTCGATGCGCTCGCCGAAAGGCACGAGGGCCGCGAGGACGCGTTCCGCACCGCCGTCGCGCAACTGCTCAAGGCCGAGCTGATCGCGGCGCGCGCCGCGGCGCAGGCGATCCTGTTGAAGGACCGTCACGGCCGCCGCTGCGCCGAGCGGCTGTGCCACGTGCAGGACGAGATCATCCGCATCCTGTATTCGGCCGCGACACGTCATCTCTACCGCTCGCCGATCCCGAGCGGCGCCGAGCGGATGGCCGTGGTGGCGACCGGCGGCTATGGCCGCGGCCTGATGGCCCCGGAATCCGACATCGATCTCTTGTTCATCCTGCCCTACAAGCAGACCGCCTGGGGCGAGCAGGTCGCAGAGGCCATCCTCTATTGCCTCTGGGACATGGGTCTGAAGGTCGGCCACGCCACGCGCTCCGTCGACGAATCGATCCGTCAGGCCCGTGGCGACATGACGATCCGCACCGCGATCCTGGAGACGCGCTTCCTCACCGGCGACAAGCCGCTCTATGACGAGCTGGTCGCGCGCTTCGACAAGGAGGTGGTGCAGGGCACCGCGTCCGAATTCGTCACCGCAAAGCTCGCCGAGCGTGAGGAGCGGCACCGCCGCGGCGGCCAGTCGCGCTATCTGGTCGAGCCCAACGTCAAGGACGGCAAGGGCGCCCTGCGCGACCTGCACACGCTGTTCTGGATCGCGAAGTACGTCTACCGAGTCCGCGACACCGACGAGCTGGTCGAGCGCGGCGTGTTCGACGCCCAGGAATATCGCAGCTTCCGCCGCTGCGCCGATTTCCTCTGGTCGGTGCGCTGCAATCTGCATTTCTATTCCGGCCGCGCCGAGGAGCGCCTCTCCTTCGACCTTCAGCGCGAGATCGCGATCCGGCTCGGCTACACCTCGCATCCCGGCATGCAGGACGTCGAGCGCTTCATGAAGCACTACTTCCTGGTCGCCAAGGAAGTCGGCAACCTCACCGCCATCCTCTGCGCCAAGCTCGAGGACCAGCAGGCCAAGCCCGCACCGGTGCTGAGCCGGATGATGGCGCGGCTGCGGCCCAGCACCGTGAAGCGGCGCGTCCCCGACAGCGACGACTTCATCGTCGACAACAACCGCATCAACGTCGCCGCGCCCGACGTGTTCAAGCACGATCCGGTCAATCTGATCCGCATCTTCCGCCTGGCGCAGAAGAACAACCTCGCCTTCCATCCGGACGCGATGCGCGGCGTGACGCGCTCGCTCAACCTGATCAACGGGCAGCTGCGCGAGAATCCCGAGGCCAACCGGCTGTTCATGGAGATCCTGACCTCCAACGACGCCGAGACCGTGCTGCGGCGGATGAACGAGACCGGCGTGCTCGGCCATTTCATCCGCGCCTTCGGCAAGATCGTCTCGATGATGCAGTTCAACATGTATCATCACTACACCGTCGACGAGCACCTGATCCGCTGCATCGGTTTCCTCCAGGACATCGAGCGCGGCGGCATCGAGGAGTTCGCGCTCGCCAGCGACCTGATGCGCAAGACGCGGCCCGAGCACCGCGCGGTGATCTACATCGCGACGCTGCTGCACGACGTCGCCAAGGGCCGGCCCGAGGATCATTCGATCGCCGGCGCCAAGGTCGCGCGCCGGCTTTGTCCGCGGCTCGGCTTCAGCCCGGCCGACACCGAGCTCGTGGCCTGGCTGATCGAGGAGCATCTGACGATGTCCACGGTCGCGCAGTCGCGCGACCTCTCCGATCGCAAGACCATCGAGAATTTCGCCGCCGTGGTGCAATCGGTCGAGCAGATGAAGCTGCTGACGATTCTCACCACCGCCGACATCCGCGGCGTCGGCCCGGGCGTGTGGAACGGCTGGAAGGCGCAGCTGTTGCGCTCTCTTTATTATGAGACCGAGCCGGTGCTGACCGGCGGCTTCTCGGAGGTCGATCGCGGCAAGCGCCTCTCGGCCGCCTACGCCGAATTCCGCATGGCGTTTGCCGAATGGCCGGAAGACGAGCTCGACGCCTATATCGGCCGGCACTATCCGGCCTATTGGCTCAAGGTCGAGCTGCCGCGCAAGATCCGCCACGCCCGTTTCGTCCGCTCCAGCGAGCAGGCCGGCCACAAGCTCGCGATCAATGTCGGCTTCGACGAGGTGCGCGGCGTCACCGAGCTGACCATTTTCGCCGCCGACCATCCCTGGCTGCTGTCGATCATTGCGGGCGCCTGCGCCTCGGCCGGCGCCAACATCGTCGACGCCCAGATCTACACCACGACCGACGGCCGCGCGCTCGACACGATCTCGATCTCCCGGGAATACGATCGCGACGAGGACGAAGGACGGCGCGCCACGCGCATCGGCGAGATGATCGAGGACGTGCTGGAAGGCAAGCTGCGCCTGCCGGAAGTGGTGGCGCGGCGCACCGTACGCAGCAAGGCGAAGCCCTTCGTGGTCGAGCCGGAGGTGACCATCAACAACCAATGGTCGGATCGCTACACCGTGATCGAGGTCTCCGGCCTTGATCGCCCCGGCTTGCTCTACGAACTGACCACCGCGATCTCGAAGCTCAATCTCAACATCGCCTCGGCCCATGTCGCGACCTTCGGCGAGCGCGCCCGCGACGTGTTCTACGTCACCGATCTCCTGGGCGCACAGATCAACGCCCCGACGCGCCAGGCCGCGATCAAGAGCGCGCTGACCCATGTGATGGCCGGCGACAAGGCGGTTCAGCCGGCGGCGTGACGGGGGGCGGCTAAATCTCCACGCCCTCATGCCGCAGCAGCCACCTCTTCCGCTCCAAGCCGCCGCCGTATTTCACCAGTGAGCCATCCGCGCCGATCAGGCGATGGCAGGGCAGCACCACACTGATCGGATTGGAGCCGTTGGCGTGGCCGACGGCACGAACCGCTTTGGGCATGTCGATCTTCGCGGCGAGCGCGCCATAGCTCATCGTGGTGCCGGCGGGGATCTGCGCGAGCGCCTTCCAGACCTTCTGCTGGAACGGCGTGCCGGCGATACGCCATGCGATGCTCGCGAGCTGGCCGAGATCGCCGTCGAAATAGCGCGACAGCGCAGTCCGCATTCCCGTCGGCGCAGGCCGATCCGTCAGCTCCACCGTCCCATGATGCAGGCGCAGCAGCTCGCGCATGCGGTGCTCATAGTCTTCCCAATCGAGCGCGCGCAACGCGCCATCGGCATCGGTGACGAGCAGCGCGATCCCGATCGGCGTCGCCAGGCGGTCGAGACCGTACATTATGGAGGGCTTGGTTGATCGAGCGGACATTGCGGCACCAGGCAATCGAAACACGCCTGTCGCACTTGCCACGCCGGCCGTGCTAACGTCCACCCGAAAGCTGAGGCTTTGGGGGAGCTCAACTTGAATCTGATCGCCAATATCCTGGTGGCGCTGGTCGCCGCATTGCATGGCTTTTTCCTGATCCTGGAGATGTTTCTCTGGGACAAGCCGCCAGGCCTGAAGGTGTTTCGCAACACGCCCGAGAAGGCCGAGATCACGAAGGTGCTGGCCGCCAATCAAGGCCTTTATAATGGCTTCCTCGCCGCCGGCCTGATCTGGGGTCTGGTTCACGGCAATCCCGCCTTCGCATTCCAGATCAAGGTATTCTTCCTGCTTTGCGTGATCGTGGCCGGCGCTTATGGCGCTGCGACCGTCAGCTCGCGCATCCTGATGGTGCAGGCGCTGCCGGCAGCGATCGCGCTGGCGGCATTGTTCCTGACCTAAGACGCTTTGACGCTACGGCGCAGCGTCGCGCTCCTTGCGCGGAGCTGTGCCTTCCTCCACAATCTTTGGCAGCGATGGCGACCGTTGCAATCAACGGGAAAAGACCATCGGCCAGAAATTCCGTCAGGAGGAACATCCCAAGATGAATAATCGCAGAGCCTTCCTAGCTGCCACGGCAGCGCTCGCCGTCACGTTTTCGACTAGCCAAGCCCTCGCCCAGAAGAAATACGACACCGGTGCGACCGACACCGAGATCAAGATCGGCCAGACCGTGCCGTTCTCCGGCGCCTATTCCGTCTATGCAAATATCGGCAAGACCCAGGCCGCCTATGTCAAGATGATCAACGATCAGGGTGGCATCAACGGCCGCAAGATCAATCTGATCCAGTATGACGACGCCTATTCGCCGCCGAAGACGGTCGAGCAGGTGCGCAAGCTGGTCGAAGGCGACGAGGTGCTGTTCACCTTCCAGCTGATCGGAACCGCGGCCAACGCGGCCGTGCAGAAATATCTCAACGGCAAGAAGATCCCCCAGCTGCTCGCCTCCACAGGCGCCGCGCGATTCAACGATCCGCAGAACTACCCGTGGACCATGGCCTACAATCCCAACTACGTGTCCGAGGGACGGATCTACGCCAAGTACATTCTGGCCAACCACCCCAATGCCAAGATCGGCGTGCTCTACCAGAACGACGACATGGGCCGCGACTATCTCGCGGGTCTCAAGAGCGGCCTCGGCGACAAGGCCAACATGATCGTCGGCGAAGTCTCCTACGAAGTCACCGATCCGACTGTGGATTCACAGGTGGTCAAGCTGAAGTCGATGGGCGTCGACCTGTTCTATGACGCCTCCACACCCAAGTTCGCAGCGCAGGCCATCAAGAAGCTCGCCGACCTCGGCTGGACCCCGGTGCATATCCTCGACATCAATGCGAGCCCGGTGTCGGCGACACTGAAGCCGGCCGGCCTCGACATCTCTAAGGGCATCATCTCGACCAACTACGGCAAGGACCCCGGCGATCCCCAGTGGAAGGACGATCCGGGCGTGAAGGCCTTCTTCGCGTTCATGGACAAGTATTTCCCCGAAGGCGACAAGCTCAACACCATCAACACCTATGCCTATTCGGTGGCTGAGCTGCTGGTGCAGGTGCTGAAGCAGTGCGGCGACGACCTAACGCGCGAGAACGTGATGAAGCAGGCCGCCAACATCAAGGGCTATACGCCGAGCCTGGCGCTGCCCGGCATCAAGATCAACACCGGGCCGAACGACTATCGCGTCAACAAGCAGATGCAGATGATGAAGTTCAACGGCGAACGCTGGGAGCTGTTCGGACCGATCATCGAGGATTCGGGCCCGTCGGGTTAGGCAGGAACTGATCTCGTAGGGTGGGCAAAGACGCGCGAGCGGCGTGCCCACCGTCTCTCCACGATGGACATCGTGGGCACACGCTGGATGCGCATTCGCGCACCCAGCGCTTTGCCCACCCTACGAACCTAACCCACCCTACCAACTACTCCGGTATCTCGCCGAAATTCTTCCCCACCGGCAACACCGCGTGGCGGATCAGCCGCGAATCTTCCACCGCGGCCTGGCGGTGCTTCACGGCCTCGCGATAGACGGGATCGCGGATCATCTCGACGAAGGCGGCAACGCTCGGATATTCTGCGATGAAGCAATGGTCCCAGCGCTCGTCCTGCGGGCCGATCAGCATCAATTCGAACCGGCCCTGCCAGACGATGCGGCCGCCGAGGCGCTCGAATACCGGGCCGCTCTCGCGGCCATAGGCCGCATAGGCTTCCGCGCCGCTCGCCTTGCGGCCATCGGGGTAGGCCGCCTCCTTGCGCAGGCGCACCAGATTGAGCATGTGGATCGGACCGGGGCGGTCGTTGTCCCGGAATTGCGCGAAAATCTCCTTGGTCGGATCGATGTGGCCCATGAGCGTTCCCTCTTTTTGTGGCGGCGATCCTAGCTTTGCCGCCGCGGATGCGGAACTGCGGCGGCCGAATGCCCCACCTCCTAATCGCGCGTTAACGCCGGGGTAACCCGGCCTTAAACAGCGACCGCTAGCGTGCGGCGGGGCGGGCTGACCGGGCGTTTTGCGTATGGCGTGGGGAAAGAAAAAGGGTGGGCGCAAGGAGCCGCTGTTCGGCTTGCCCGCGGCGCTTTCCGATCTGCGCCTTAACCCGGCGGACCGCATTCCCGGCGGCGAGGACAAGCCCAAGAAAACAACGAAATCATCCGCCAAGCGCAAGAGCGAGGAGGCCGACGACGAGCCGCCGCGCGAGCGCAAGGCACAGGCCAGCCGCAGCGGTGCGAAACGCCGCGCGAAGACGCGCGGCGGGTTCGGCCTCGGGCGCCTGGTCTATTGGGGCGCGGTGCTGAGCCTGTGGGGCGTGATCGCCGTGATCGGCGTCGTGATCTATGTCGGCGCCCACCTGCCGCCGATCCAGTCGTTGGAAATTCCCAAGCGCCCGCCGACGATCCAGATCGTTGGCATCGACGGCAGCATGCTGGCGCAGCGCGGCGAGATGGCCGGCGCGAATGTCGCGCTGAAGGACCTGCCGCCCTATCTGCCCAAGGCGTTCATCGCCATCGAGGACCGCCGCTTCTATTCGCATTACGGCATCGATCCGGTCGGCATCCTGCGCGCCCTCGTCACCAACGTGCTCCATCGCGGCGTGTCGCAGGGCGGCTCGACCCTGACGCAGCAGCTCGCCAAAAACCTGTTCCTGACCCAGGAGCGCACCATGCAGCGCAAGCTGCAGGAGGTGGAGCTCGCGATCTGGCTGGAGCGCAAGCATTCCAAGAACGAGATTCTGGAGCTCTACCTCAATCGCGTCTATTTCGGCTCCGGCGCCTATGGCGTCGAAGCCGCGGCGCAGCGTTATTTCGGCAAGTCGGCGAAGAACGTGACGATCGCCGAGGCCGCGATGCTGGCCGGCCTCGTCAAGTCGCCCTCGCGCCTTGCGCCGAACCGCAATCCGGAAGGCGCCGAAGCGCGCGCGCAGCTCGTGCTCGCGGCAATGGCGGATGCAAAGTTCATCACGGACGAGCAGGCCAAGGCTTCGATCGGCCATCCCTCCTACAACGTGAAACCGGTCGGCGCCGGCACGATCAACTATGTCGCCGACTGGATCGGCGAAGTGCTGGACGATCTGGTTGGTCAGATCGACGAAAGCATCAAGGTCGAAACGACGATCGATCCCAAGCTGCAGAGCGTGGCGGAAGCCGCCATCATCGACGAGCTCGCGGCCAAGAGCGTCAAGTTCAACGTCAGCCAGGGCGCGCTGGTCGCGATGACGCCGGACGGCGCGGTGCGGGCCATGGTCGGCGGGCGGAACTATTCCGACAGCCAGTACAACCGCGCGGTCACCGCCAGGCGCCAGCCGGGGTCCTCGTTCAAGCCGTTCGTGTATCTCACCGCGCTGGAGCAGGGCCTGACGCCCGACACGATGCGCCAGGACGCCCCGATCGAGGTCAAGGGCTGGCGGCCCGAGAACTACACCCACGAATATTTCGGGTCGGTGACGCTGACGCAGGCGCTGGCGATGTCGCTCAACACGGTCGCGATCCGTCTCGGCCTCGAGGTCGGGCCGAAGAACGTGGTGCGCACGGCGCACCGGCTCGGCATCTCCTCCAAGCTCGAGCCCAACGCCTCGATTGCGCTGGGCACCTCCGAAGTCTCCGTCGTCGAGCTGGTCGGCGCCTATGCGCCGTTCGCCAATGGCGGCCTTGCGGTGGCGCCGCATGTGGTGACGCGGATCAGGACGTTGAGCGGCAAGCTGCTCTACATGCGCCAGCCGGAGGAGCGCAACCAGGTCGTCGATCCCCGCTATGTCGGCATGATGAATGCGATGATGCGGGAGACGCTTGTTTCGGGCACCGCCAAGAAGGCCGACATTCCCGGCTGGCCGGCGGCCGGCAAGACCGGCACCAGCCAGGATTATCGCGACGCCTGGTTCATCGGCTACACCGCGAGCCTCGTCACAGGCGTCTGGCTCGGCAACGACGACAACTCGCCGACCAAGAAGGCGACCGGCGGCGGCTTGCCCGTCGAGGTCTGGACGCGCTTCATGAAGACGGCGCATGAGGGCGTGCCGGTGGCGGCGTTGCCGAGCACACCAGGTGGCTGGGGTCTGTCGAACCTCGCGCAGGCGGCCTCGCAGATCTCGCCGCCGACGGCGATCGCACCGGCGCCGGCCAACAACGGCGGCTATCGCCCGCCGCCGCCCACGCGCGCCAACGCCCGACCGGAAGCTGCGGCAGGACTCGACGGCTGGCTGATGGACCGGTTGTTCGGCGGAAACCGATAGCTTCGGGCCAAGGTCTCGCTGAGAATTTCGGTGAGAATTCTTAGGGCCTCACAACAAGCTGCGAAAACAACCCCATGCACAGTAGCCCGTGCTAGCAAAATCAATGGCTTGCGGAGACAGTCCCGCAGGACTTGAACCTGCACTGCCAGGTGCTGTCATTCGTCGGCAAGTCCTGCCTATCGCGGCAAGATCGACCTGGACCGGCGACGTCCCGAAAGCAAAAACATCAGTTCCTTCAAGCGCTCGTCAGCGGCCCGGGATTTGCTCTCATGGGTTGAGCGAGTGCCAGGGAGCTTCCATGATTTCAGGTGTGTCCAACGCGGCGTTGCCTCATCTGCGTCCCGCATCGACGTCCGCTTCGCATGCGAGTTCGGGTCTCCAGCCGATGATGCCCGAGCCGCCAGAGTCGGCGGCGCCCAGCAGCTTTCGGGTCGATGTCTCTCAGGTCAAGCCACTGTTGTCAGCTGCCAAAGCCACATCGGTGGCGGATAATCCGGTTCTGCGCGACCTGATGGCCATGAACTGGCTGAGAACCCACGACAGCAGTGCATCGCAATCGGTCGTTTCGGATGATGCGCCTCAGAACACTTACGCTCAGGTGAAAGTCGACGGAAAGGTGGTCGCCACGGTCTACAATGGCGGCTCTTCGACCATGACCAACGCGGCGTTCGGGAAGATCGGCAAGCTGGAGGATCCGCCCGGCCTGGCTGGACCGGATTTGGCGCAGTGGCGCGCCGACAATTATGCGAGACTGCTAGGCGGCACCGTCGAGAAGGCGCCCACCGCCATCACGCAGTCGCAATGGACGCCGCGCGAAAGCACGTCCACGACCTACAGCCGCGAGCAACTCGACGCGGCCTTCCAGGCCATGCTGGCCGAGGGGCAGAGGGCCAACGCGCAGCAACAGTCGTCGTATCTGGCGTCACGTGGGCAGGCGGGAGTGAGTGCGGATATCAGCGCGTGAGCCTTTGAGTCACGAGGACGCGGTCTCATTCGGCTGTCATTCCCCGCGAAGGCGGGGAATCCAGTATTCCAGAGACGTCGAGATTCATAGAAGTGCCGCGGCGTACTGGATCGCCCGCCTTCGCGGGCGATGACACTGTCCAAATCGCTATAGCGAAGCTGGACCTCGGCCCCCCTAATCCTCGACCCCGTACCGGTGGAGATCATTGCCGTGTGTGTCGAGCCACTTTTTGGCGCGTTCCATCGAGGGGCAGATCTTGCCGCAGACGCGCCAGAATCGCGCCGAATGGTTCATCTCGACGAGATGGGCGACCTCGTGGGCGGCGAGGTAGTCGAGCACGAAGGGCGGCGCGAGGATCAGGCGCCAGGAGAACGACAGCGAGCCGGCCGAGGTGCAGGAGCCCCAGCGGCTGGACTGGTCGCGGATCGACAGACGCTTGACGCGAACGCCGAGCTCGGCGGCATAGGCCTCCGCCGAACGCTGCAGGTCGCGGCGCGCTTCGCGTTTGAGGAAGTCGCTGACGCGGCGATCGACATGCTCGAGGCCACCGGCAACGCAGAGAATGCGTTCACCGCTGTCGCGGATCTCGGTCCACACCGTGCCGCGGGTGCCTGCGCGATGAACGATGCGATGCGGCGTGCCGCGCAGCGGTATCACCGTGCCCGGCTGGAACGGCGCCGCCTTCGGCAAGCGGCCGAGACGCGCGGCGATCCACGCGCCGTGACGCTGCGCAAAGTCTTTTGCTTCGGCGAGCGTGCCGCGCGGCGGCATGGTGAGGATGGCTTCGCGATCGCTCGGATGAATTCTGAGCGTGTAGCGGCGCGCGCGTCTGTGCCGGCGCAAGCGGATCGCAAAAAACTGCGATCCATGGGTGATGACAAGGGTCTTCGGTTCGTGGGGCCGACGATAAAGGAGTGCGCGGGTGGCCATGTCTGTCAGTCCGGGGGGCAGGAGAGCGCCCGGATTCTGCCATAACCGCCGCCAAGGGAAGCGCTCGGCGCAAAAACAAATCATTTGCCCAATATACAGCGGTCAGGCGTCCGGGAGACCCTACAGACTGGGGTTGGAACCGGCTTTTTTCGCCCCCGCTGGATGCATGCGGCACCCCCAAGGGGTGAGCCCTGACTCACTCCTATGAAGCTACCTAAATACCGCGAATCTGGCGGGAACTTGACCCTCCGGAACCCTCGAAAGCGCCCCGGATTTTCGACGGGAAAGCCGAAAACGCGACTATTCGGCCGCGAGCGCCTGCAACGAAGCAGGATTTGCCGCCGAAACCATGAAGTCATGGATGCGCGGCACGATTTCCGACTTGAAACGCGAGCCGTTGAACACGCCGTAATGTCCGACGCCCTTCTGGACGTAATGAACACGGCGATGATCGGGGATCGAGCTGCACAAAGCGTGCGTTGCTTCGGTCTGACCGAGACCGGAGATGTCGTCGTTCTCGCCTTCGACCGTCATCAACGCGACGCGCGTGACCTTGGAGGGATCGACGCGTGTTCCGCGATGAGTCATCTCGCCCTTCGGCAGCGAGTGCTTCACGAACACGGTGTCGACGGTCTGGAGGTAATACTCGGCGGAGAGGTCCATCACCGCGAGATATTCGTCGTAGAACTCACGATGCTTGTCGACGAGATCGCCGTCGCCTTTCACCAGATTGGCAAAGAGCTGCTTGTGGGCGTCCATGTGCCGGTCGAGATTCATGCTGATGAACCCGTTGAGCTGCAGGAATCCCGGATAGACGTCGCGCATCATGCCCGGATGCGGGAACGGCACCTTGGTGATGACGTGGTTCCGGAACCAGTCGATGCCGCGCTCCTGGGCGAGATTGTTCACCGCAGTCGGATTGCAGCGGGTGTCGATCGGGCCGCCCATCAGCGTCATCGAGGTCGGCACGAAAGGATCGCGCCGCGCCTCCATGATCGAGACGGCGGCAACGACGGGCACCGAGGGCTGGCACACCGCCATGACATGGGTGTTGCCGCCGAGAACATGCAGCATCTCGATTACGTAGTCGATGTAATCGTCGAGATCGAAGCGGCCGTCGCTGAGCGGCACCATGCGGGCGTCGGCCCAATCGGTGATGTAGACCTCATGCGCGGGCAGGAAGGCTTCCACCGTGCCGCGGAGCAACGTCGCGTAATGGCCGGACATCGGCGCCACGATCAGCACGCGCGGCTGCGGGCTGCGCAGGGGGCGAGCGAATTTGCGATCGAAATAGAGCAGCCGGCAGAACGGCTTTTCCCAGACCGAGCGGATCTCGACGGGGACGCGGATGCCGTTGACCTCGGTGTCGTTGAGGCCCCATTCCGGCTTGCCGTAGCGGCGCGTGGTGCGCTCGAACAATTCGCAGGCCGCGGCGACCGACTTGCCGACCTCGGTGCGCGCCCATGGATTGAGGGGATTTTGAAACAGGAGCCTGGTCGCATCCGTGACCGCACGTGCCGGATTGAGAGAGGCGTGGGCCATCTCGTACATCCAGTACATCGGCGTCGTCAGAACCGGACTGCCTTCTGCAGCCAGGGGCGGCGCGCCGCCAAACTCACCAATAGGCATCGTTATATTCCTCTTCGCATCGCAACATACTGCCGAATGCGTAATATTGCGTCAATGCATGGTTCCGTACATCTACGTAAGCAGAACGGCAAAAACCGCCTGAATCCACGGGAAAGTGACGTTATTCCCCGCCCGAGAGCAGCGAGCCGTGGCGCTTGGCGCTGCGTAAAAGGGCAAGGAATGCTGCAAAAGATGCAGCCAGGAGGACCGCGTTGATCACCAACGCCTCCAGCATCAGATCGGTCCTGAAGGTCTGCTCGATCAGCAGCGCGCGCATGCCCTCGAACGCATAGGTCGGCGGCAACGCCCACGCGACGTATTGCAGCCAGACCGGCAACACGCTGACGGGATAGTAGACACAGGCGAGCGGCAGGATCGCGAACATCAACGTCCAGACGATGCTCTCGGCACCTAAGCCGTTTCGCAGCACGAGGCCCGACACGAAGATACCGACGGACCAGCTGGTGAAGATCAGATTGCAGAAGAACGCGATCAGCGGCAGGCCGAGGGCGTAGACATTGAAGTGGAACATGAACAGTGCGAGCAGGGTCATCGGAATGATCCCGATCGCAAGCCGGATCAGGCTCATGACCATCAGCGACAGCAGAAACTCGATCGGCTTGAGCGGGCTCATCATGAGATTGCCGATGTTGCGCGCCCACATCTCCTCCAGGAACGAGATCGAGAAGCCGAGCTGCCCACGGAACAGGATGTCCCAGAGGATAACGGCGCCGATCAGCGTGCCGCCGGCGCGCGCGAAGAAATTGGCGTTCTCGGCGATGTAGAGCTGCAGGAAGCCCCAGGTGATGACCTGCAGCGCCGGCCAGTACAGCAGCTCGAGCAGCCGCGGCCAGGACGACATCAGCAGGTACCAATAGCGCAAGATCATCGCGCCGATGCGATGGACGGAGATGCCGCGGTGGAGGGAGGCCGTCATTGCGAGGAGCCCTTGCGACGAAGCAATCCAGGCTGCCTTCGCGGAAAGATCCTGGATTGCTTCGCTGCGCTCGCAATGACGAAAGAAGCGCCCGTGGCCCTGCTAGCCGTCACCGCGCCGCCTCCTTCGCACCGTTCACCCGCCCGCGGGCGACGTCGAGAAACACCTCCTCCAGCGTGGTGCGATTGTAGCGGGCCATGATGGCTTCGGGGGTGTCGTCGTCCTCGATGCGGCCGCGCTTCATGATGATGACGCGGTCGCAGAGCCGCTCGACCTCGAGCATGTTGTGCGAGGCAAGGAGGATGGTGGCGTCGTGCTGCTTGCGGTAACGCTCCAGATGCGCTCGCACCCAGTCGGCGGTATCGGGATCGAGCGAGGCGGTCGGCTCGTCGAGCAAGAGCAGCTCGGGCTGGTTGATCAACGCCTTCGCCAGCGCGACGCGGGTCTTCTGCCCGGCGGAGAGCTTGCCGTTGGCGCGATCGATGAAATCGGTGAGGTCGAGATCCTCGGCGAGCTCCTTGATTCGGTCAGCGAGATTCCTCACCGCATAGAGCTTGCCGAACACGGTGAGATTCTGCCGCACCGTCAGCCGCATCGGCATGTCGACATAGGGGCTCTCGAAATTCATCCGCCCCAGCACGGAGGCGCTCTCCTCCGGCATCCGATGCCCGAGCACCTCGACGCGGCCGGAGGTCGGCAGCACCAGGCCCATGATCATCGCGATGGTCGTGGTCTTGCCGGCGCCGTTGCCGCCGAGCAGCCCGGTGATGCTTCCGCGCGGAAGCGAGAAGGAGATATCGTCGACGGCGCGGGTCTGCTTGTAGACCTTGACGAGATGATCGACCGCAATCGCCGCCGATGGACTGCGATCCGCGACAGTCAGCCGACTTGAATCCTTGTCATTCTCGGTCATGCTGGCCGTTCTTCTGCTATTGCAGCCGATAGCGCAAGGCTTGTAATCCCGGGGTGGTTCCGCAAGCCCAGTGTTTGTGGATGAGAAGGTGCCGCCCCCTTGGCCGATATGACCGAAATTGCCGATTCCGACTTTCACCACGCGCAGCGGCATATCCGGCTGGACACGATCCTGCGGCTGCGCTGGCTTGCCGTGCTCGGCCAGCTCGCCGCGATCTTCATCGTGGCGCAGGGGCTGGAGTTCGACGTCGAGATCGTCCCCTGTGTCAGCATCATCGCCCTGTCGGCGGCACTCAATCTGGGGCTCCAGACCGCGGCCAATCCGATGCAGCGGCTGGAGCCGATGCAGGCGGCGGGCCTGCTTGCGCTCAACATCGTGGAGCTGGCCGGCCTGTTGTTCTTCACCGGCGGCCTGCAGAACCCGTTCTCGTTCCTGTTCCTCGCGCCCGTGCTGATCTCGGCCACGGCACTGCCGGCCCGCTTCACCTTCGGCCTTGGCGTGCTCGCCGTCGCCTGCGCCTCGATCCTGTTCTTCTACCATTCGCCGCTGCCGTGGGATGCCGACGATCCGCTGGTGCTGCCGCCGGTCTATCTCGTCGGCGTCTGGCTTTCGATCGTGCTCGCGATCGGCGTCACCAGCCTCTACTCCTTCCAGGTGACCGAGGAGGCGCGCAAGCTTGCGGACGCGCTTGCTGCCACCGAGCTGGTGCTGACGCGCGAGCAACATCTGACGCAGCTCGATGGGTTGGCTGCCGCGGCCGCGCATGAGCTCGGCACGCCGCTCGCAACTATCTTCCTGATCTCGCGCGAGCTCGAAAAGACGGTGAAGGATGCCAGCATCGCCGCCGACTTGAAGACCTTGCGCGAGCAGACCCAGCGCTGCCGCGACATCCTGAGCAAGATCACCCAGCTATCCTCCACCGGCGCGCCTTTCGATCGCATGAAGCTGTCGGAGCTGATCGAGGAGGTGGTGGCACCGCATCGCGATTTCGGCGTCGAGATCAAGGTGCGGATCGCGGTGGCCGTCGCGGCCGAGCCGGTCGGCTCACGCAATCCGGCCATCCTCTACGGCATCGGCAACATCGTCGAGAACGCGGTCGATTTCGCCCGCACCACCGTCGAGGTTAACGCCTGGTGGAACAAGGATCATATCGAGCTTGTGATTTCCGACGATGGACCCGGCATCCCGCCCGACATCCTCAACCGGATCGGTGAGCCCTACCTGTCGCGGCGGCGCCCCCAGGATGACGGCGGCAGCGAACGGCGCGGCCTCGGGCTCGGCGTGTTCATCGCGCGCACCTTGCTGGAACGCACCGGCGCCAAGGTCTCGTTTACCAACCGGACTTTTCCGGAACACGGCGCGGTGGTCCAGATCACGTGGCCCAGGCAGCGTTTTGAGGCTATCGAGACGCTCGAAGAAACAATAGGATAAGGCGCGGCCTTGCGTCGCACAACGGCGCCGATCGACTATTTGCCGCCTTGGCACCGGCCGATTGCGACGCCATATGTCAATGCGCTGGAGAGAGGACAACACCTTGAACGCCATCGCCGAACTGAACGAACAGACCGACCGCTCGCTACTCATCGTGGAAGACGACAAGCCGTTTCTGGAGCGGCTGTCGCGCGCGATGGAGACACGCGGCTTTGCCGTGACCTCGTGCGATACCGTCTCAGACGGTCTTGCGCAGATCGGCAGATCCGCACCGGCCTTCGCGGTGGTGGACCTCAGGCTCGGCGACGGCAACGGTCTCGACGTGGTCTCAGCGCTGAAGAAGAAGCGCCCGGATGCGCGCGCGATCGTGCTGACCGGCTATGGCAACATCGCCACCGCCGTGACCGCGGTGAAGATGGGCGCGATCGATTATCTGTCCAAGCCGGCCGACGCCGATGACGTCGTCGCGGCGCTGCTGTCGACCAGCGCGGAGAAATCCGAGCTGCCGGCGAACCCGATGTCGGCCGATCGCGTCCGCTGGGAGCACATCCAGCGCATCTACGAGATGTGCAACCGCAACGTCTCGGAAACCGCGCGCCGGCTGAACATGCACCGCCGCACGCTGCAGCGCATTCTCGCGAAGCGCGCGCCGCGGTAACGGCGCCGTAGGGTGGGCAAAGGCGCAAAGCGCCGTGCCCACCGTTCTTCTCCGCATTTGGGAAAGACGTGGGCACGCTACGCTTTGCCCACCCTACGGCACTCGTGCCCCGGACGCTGCAGAGCCGGGGTCCACGCCTCAACTTAGATTGCCGCCTTCTGGGTCCCGGCTCTGCGCAGCAGCGTTTCACGCTGCAGCGCGTCCGGGACACGAGTGTGTGTTCCTATTCCCAGAAATCCGCGTGGCCTTGCGGATCGACCAGGCGGTTGATCCGCAAGCCCGCCGCCATCGCAAAGCGCACTGTCATCTGCTTGCGGGTGGCGGCGGCGAGCTTGTGCTCGGGCGCCTCGCAATGCATGTGCGCGCCATAGGAATCGGCGACGATCAGGCCGGTGTCTTGAGGGAAGATCTCGCAGGGCAGATCCTGCGTGAAGGCGAAGAACAGCCGGTCGCAATGGGCGCGGTATTCGTGCCATTTCTGATCGGCGCGCAGATCCTCCACCGACGACTTGATCTCGACGATCCAGATCTCGCCGCGCTCGTTCAGCGCGACCAGATCGGCACGCCGGCCGGACGGCAGCGGCAATTCGCTGATGCAGGAGAAGCCGAGCGAGCGCAACAGCCGCGCCGTGCCGCGCGCGATCGCCAGCGCCGTCTCAGATTGGCGGCGGTCCGGCGGCGGCACGAGCGCGATGTTGCGGGCGGTGTTGTCCATGGCGGAAGGATAACCGATTCCTGGAGAGGCGGACACTCTCTTCGCCTGTCATTCCGGGGCGCGCCACTTGGCGCGAGCCCGGAATCTATAGCCACAGGAGGAGTTGTGGGCCGAGACGGCAACTCCTAGTCATCGCAAACCAACTGCCGGGGATTATGGGTCCCGGCTCGCGACTACGTCGCGCCCCGGGACGACAGCGTGTGTGGTGGAACACGGAACCTCCCTCCTCCCTCGCACTTATCACGCAGCCGCCGCACCTCGGCGGAACCACCGAGGCTGCGGGATGATCGACGATCTCTGGTACAAGAACGGCGTGATCTATTGCCTGTCGGTCGGCACCTACATGGATGCCAATGGCGACGGCGTCGGCGACTTCAAAGGGCTGTTGCGGCGGCTCGACTATCTGCACGGGCTCGGCATCACAACGATCTGGCTGATGCCGTTCCAGACATCGCCGGGCCGCGACGACGGCTACGACATCGCCGATTATTACAGCGTTGATCCCCGCTACGGCACGCTCGGTGACTTCGTCGAGTTCACCCATGGCTGCAAGCAGCGCGGCATCCGCGTCATCATCGACCTCGTGGTCAACCACACCTCGGACCAGCATCACTGGTTCAAGGTGGCGCGGCGCGACAAGAACTCGCCCTATCGCGACTGGTATGTCTGGTCCGACAAGAAGCCGGCAGGCGCCGACAAGGGCATGGTGTTTCCCGGCGTGCAGAAAACGACCTGGACGCGCGACAAGGAAGCCGGCGCGTATTACTTCCACCGTTTTTACGATTTCCAGCCCGATCTCAACACCTCGAACCCGCACGTGCAGGCCGAGATCCTGAAGATCATGGGCTTCTGGATTCAGCTCGGCGTCTCCGGCTTCCGCATGGATGCGGTGCCATTCGTGATCGCGACCAAGGGCGCGAAGGTGAAGAAGCCGGTCGAGCAATACGACATGCTGCGTGCGTTCCGCGAATTCCTGCAATGGCGACAGGGCGATGCCATCATCCTCGCCGAAGCCAACGTGCTGCCGAAGACGGACATGGAGTACTTCGGCCGCGATGCCGACCGCATGCACATGATGTTCAACTTCCACGTCAACCAGCACCTGTTCTATGCGCTGGCCTCGGGCGATTCACGCCCGCTGGCGAAGGCGCTGAAGGCGACCAAGCCACGGCCGGCGACGGCGCAATGGGGCCTGTTCCTGCGCAATCACGACGAGCTCGATCTCGGGCGCCTGACCAAGGCGCAGCGCCAGACCGTGTTCAAGAAATTCGGCCCCGACAAGGACATGCAGCTCTACGACCGCGGCATCCGCCGGCGGCTCGCGCCGATGCTGGGCGGCGACCGCCGGCGCCTCGAGCTCGCCTACAGCCTGATGTGCACGCTGCCGGGGACGCCCGTGATCCGCTATGGCGACGAGATCGCGATGGGCGATGACCTCTCGCTGCCCGAGCGCAACTGTGCGCGTACGCCGATGCAATGGTCGACCGAGCCGCATGGCGGCTTCACCAAGAGCGACAAGCCGGACTGCCCCGTCATCGACAAGGGGCCTTACGGGTTCGACCACGTCAACGTCGCCAAGCAGCGGCGCGATCCCAATTCGATGCTGAACTGGACCGAGCGCATCGTGCGCATGCGCAAGGAAGTGCCCGAGGTCGGCTGGGGCGATTTCGCCATCATCCCGCTGCGCGATCCCGCCGTGTTCATCATGCGCTATGACTGGCGCAACAATGCGGTGCTGTTCGTGCACAATCTCGACGACAAGCCACGCGAGATCGCGTTCTCGGCGGGGCTACCCGGCGACGCCGGCGCGCACCTGATCAATCTGCTGGCGGAAGACCACAGCCACGCCGACAAGCGCGGCCAGCATCACGTCGTGCTCGAACCATATGGGTATCGCTGGTATCGTGTCGGCGGGCTGGATTATCTGTTGAAGCGGAGCGACATCGACAAGAGCACCGAGGGCAACAAACATCCGGGGTGATGCCGAAATGCTGTCGTGTAGTGGGCTGCCTCAAAGATCGTCATTGCGAGCCACCGGGTCCGCGCGTAGCACGGCCCGATGACAGGCTCCGCGAAGCAATCCAGAATCTTTCCGCGGAGGGACTCTGGATTGCTTCGTCGCAAGGGCTCCTCGCAATGACGTGGATAGAGCCTCGTCTTCCGGCTAGCCGCTGCCCTGGTGAAGTCGACGGCTACGGCGCCGCCACCACCACCCCTTCGTTCCCGCGCAGATCGAGCACGCCTTCGACCTTCTCCCCCTCGCGATCCAGGAACGTCGACAGCAGGATCTCGCTGCCGAAGCGGATGGCGCTGGTGGTCACCGCGATCGGCTCGGGGCCGAGATTGAGCGCCACGACGAGCGCCTTGCCGCCGGCGTCACGGCGATAGATCAGGAGATCGCCTTGCGCCGAGATCGGGTGATAGTCGCCGGCGACCAACGGCGGCGAAGCCTTCCGCAAGTCGATCAGGCGCCTGTAAAGCGAGAGGATTGAGCGGCTGTCGGCTTCGAGAGTGACGACATTGTCCCTGACATAATGCTCCGGGAGCGGCAACCAGGGTCGCACTGTCGAGAAGCCCGCGAAGTCGGACGCATCCCACTGCATCGGCGTGCGGCAACCGTCGCGACCAACACCGATGCCGGGCACGTTCTTCTCGAAGGGGTCGCGCACGTCCTCCGGCGCGATCGTCACCTGGTGCATGCCGATCTCGTCGCCGTAATACAGTGTCGGCGTGCCGCGCAGGGTCAGCAGCAACATGGCGGCGACGCGGGCTTGCTCGGGGCCGACGCGGCTGGCGACCCGCGGACGATCGTGATTGCCGAGCACCCAGTTCGGCCATGCGCCGCGCGGCAGCGCCTTCTCGTAATCCTCGATGATCTTCTCGATCGAACGCGCACTCCAGAAGGTCGAGAGCAGCGCGAAGTTGAACGGCATCTGGGCGCCGGTGAGATCGTTGCCGTAATAGGCCATCAGGCGATGCAGCGGCAGATAGATCTCGCCGATCAGGACGCGCGCGCCAAAGCCATCGGTGACGCGCCGCATCTCGGCAATCACGTCGTGCACCTCGGGCTGGTCGGTGGAATATTGCGTGAGGATCTTCTCGTTCGGCGGGCGGCCCTCGACATAATGCGGGTTCGGCGGGTTGTCGCGGAATTCGGCGTCCTTGATCAGATGCCAGATCACGTCGACGCGAAAGCCGTCGACGCCCCTCTCCAGCCAGAACCGCATCACATCGAGGATCGCCGTGCGGACATCCGGATTGCGCCAGTTGAGGTCGGGCTGCTGGGCGAGGAAGGCGTGGTAGTAATATTGGCCCGTGGTCTCGTCGAACTGCCACGCGCTGCCGCCGAACTCGGACAACCAATTGTTCGGCACCCCGCCATCCGCCGCCGGATCGCGCCAGATGTACCAGTCGCGCTTGGGATTGTCGCGCGAGGCGCGGCTCTCGATGAACCAGGGATGCTGGTCGGAGGTGTGATTGGGCACGAGGTCGAGGATCAGCTTCAGGCCATTGTCATGGACCGCCGCGATCAGCGCGTCGAAATCCGCCATGGTCCCGAACAGCGGCTCGATGCCGGTGTAATCGGAGATGTCGTAGCCGAAATCGGCCATGGGCGACGGGAAGATCGGCGACAGCCAGATCGCGTCAACGCCGAGCGATTTGACGTAAGGCAGCCGCTGGAGGATGCCGGCGAGATCGCCAATGCCGTCGCCGTTGGAGTCCTGAAACGAGCGCGGATAGATCTGGTAGAAGATGCCGTCGCGCCACCAAGTCTCGTTGCTTTGAGTCATGCCGAAAGACCACCCAATCTGCGCCCTCGCGCGGGAGAACGCGACAGCATCGCCCCGGTTCAAATTGGCCGGTCAATTGGGACGGCTATGTGACGGTTGTTCCCGGGGCCGTTCCGGCTCGCGGGAGCTGAATCTTTTGCTTGGCGGCCTCGCAAAAATCGGCATTGTGACGCCATGACCGAGCAAAATGACACCCAAGACTCTGGGCAAGCCAAGGCCGGCGCGATCATCGTGCCGGTGACGCTGTTCGAGCAGAACTGCACCATCATCTGGGACGAGCCGACCAAGAAGGCGGTGGTGATCGACCCCGGCGGCGACGTGCCGAAGATTTTGGATGCGATCAAGCAGACCGGCGTCACCGTTGAGAAGATCTGGCTGACCCACGGCCATATCGACCATGTCGGCGGCGCCGCGGATTTGCGCGATGCGCTGAAGGTGCCGATCGAGGGCCCGCATCAGGCGGACAAGTTCCTGCTCGACAACGTGGTCGAGAGCGGCGCGCGCTTCGGCATGACCGGGGTGCGCAATTTTGCGCCGGACCGCTGGCTCGACGAGGGCGCGCGCGTCTCGATCGGCGAGCTGCATTTCGACATCCTGCATTGCCCCGGCCACTCGCCGGGCAGCGTGGTGTTCTTCAACAAGGATTTGCGTTTCGCTCATGTCGGCGACGTGCTGTTCGCCGGCTCGGTCGGCCGCACCGATCTGCCCGGCGGCAATCACGCCACGCTGATCGACTCGATCAAGACAAAACTGCTGCCGCTCGGCGACGACGTCGGCTTCATCTGCGGCCACGGCGCAGGTTCGAGCATCGGCCAGGAGCGGATGACCAATCCGTTCATCACGGGGGAAATGTAGCGGGAGTTTATTGCGGCGTTCCGACTTGCGCGACTCCGCCGCACCAAACTCAGCCGTCGTCCCGGCGGAACCCATAACCACAGGAAGATGTGGTTACGGGGACTCGACGGCTGAGACTTACTTCATCAGCCCCGCGGCGGTCAGTGCGCGCGTGATGATCTGGCCGAGATCGAAGCTGCGGGTGGCCTCGCGCTTGGTGTCAGTGGGCTGTTCGGCGACGGCGGTGCGGATCGAGCGGGCGAGATGCGGCGCGGGTGTCAGCGCCGGCTTTGGCACCGCGGGCTTTGCCTCCGCTTTCTTCGTGGCGTCCGGAATCCAGCCGGTGAGGCCGAAGAATTTTGCGATGTGGTATGACGAGGAGATGCCAGCCTCGATCAGGAATGCGCCTTCCATGCCGTAACGCTGGTCGTTGTCGGCAAGGCCGAGCGGCGTGCCATGCGCCATGTCCGTGATGGCGTAGGACTCGACCAGCGTCTCGCCGTCCTTGTTCCACCAGGCCTGGCGCGGATAGCCGTCGACATTGATCTCGGCCATCGGTGCGTCCGGCAGGCCATGCAGATCGAGCCATTGCTTGACGATCTCGTTGGCATTGCCGGGATTGACGGTGCGGTCGGCGCTGCCGTGCCACACCGAGATCTTCGGCCAGGGGCCGCGATGATCGGAAGCGTTGCGCACGAGATCGCCGAGCTCGCGCGCGGGACGCGTTGGCGAATGGAACATGCCGTCCAGCGCTTCGCGCAAATTCGAGGCGATGCCGTAAGGAAGCCCGGCAATCACTGCGCCGGCCGCAAAGACCTCCGGATAGGTCGCGAGCATCACCGACGTCATGCCGCCGCCGGCGGACAGGCCGGTGATGAAGATGCGCCTCGGATCGATGCGATGCGCCTCAACCATATGCGCGATCATCTCGCGGATCGAACGCGCCTCGCCGGAGTCGCGCACCATGTCTTCGGGATTGAACCAGTTGAAGCAGGTGTTGCCGTTATTGATGCGCTGCTGCTCGGGCATCACCAGCGCGAAGCCGTAGTGCTGCGCCAGCGTCGACCATCCCGCGCCGAGATCGTAACCGGCCGCGGTCTGGCCGCAGCCATGCAGCACGACGACCAGCGCACGCGGCGTCTGGAGCTGCGCCGGCACGAAGGCGAACATGTGCAAGGCGCCGGGATTGTCACCGAAATCCGTGACCTCCTGCAGCGGGCTGGAGGAATCCGCGCTGCGGCCGAGCTCGGCAAAGCGCAGACCGTCCAGCTTGGGCAGACGTCTCAACAGATCGACATTTCGGGCTAGCGACACGGCAAATTCCTGGTGGGCGACGTTCAACGTCCAGCCAAACCAGATAGTTGCTGCATTGCGAAATAAAAAGACCGTGCGCTGTCAATCTGGTGAAATTCGCGGGATTTCCCGCGAAAATCCGCAGATATCAACCGCAAATGCTTCAAATTCCTGCAGAGGCGCGACGCTTCCACGCCAGAAATGCGGCACATCACGATGAATGTCACAAACAGCGCGAGCGAGACGAAAAAGGCTGCGCGTGCTGATTGCGGCCACTCCGGCCGCATTTCCGGTCGGTGCGGTCGTGCCGTAGGCGACGACGATCATCGCGAGCACCAGCGCGGGGCGCCTCTTCGTTCGGTCGCGGATCTCGTCGCTCTCCACGCGTCCGATATCAATCGAGTCACGCCCTCTCGCCACGTCATCGCGAGCGCAGCGAAGCAATCCAGAGTTTCTCCGCCGAGACACTCTGGATTGCTTCGTCGCTACGCTCCTCGCAATGACGGCGTGGCACCATCGGGACACTGAACGACATCCGCCTCCGCTGAGGCTCCTCCTCACCCCGGCCCTCTCGCCGCAAGCAGGGAAAAGGCGGAAGCACCTCGCCACGCCGCATGCCTGCATTCCGCAACACGGGACATCGCGCGATTGCGTTCGTGCCGTCAGGCACGTAGCCTCATCGCCTCAACAAACAGAAAATCAAGCCGGAGAGACCGCCATGGCGCGCCTGAAGTTCGGAGCCTTTCTTGCCCCGCATCACCCGATCGGGGAGCATCCGATGCTCCAGTTCCGGCGCGATCTCGACCTGGTCGAGCAACTCGACGCGCTCGGCTACGACGAGTTCTGGTGTGGCGAGCATCACTCCTCCGGCTGGGAGATGATCGCATCGCCCGAGATGTTCTTGGCCGCGGCGGGCGAGCGCACCAAGCGGATCAAGCTTGGCACCGGCGTGGTGTCGCTGCCCTATCACCATCCCTTCAACGTCGCCCAGCGCATGGTGCAGCTCGACCACATGACCGGCGGCCGCGCCATCTTCGGCTCCGGGCCCGGCGCGCTGGCGTCGGACGCGCACACGCTCGGCATCGACCCCATGACGCAACGCGACCGCCAGGACGAAGCCATCGGCGTGATCCGCCGTCTTTTCAACGGCGAACGCGTCACCGCCAAGAGCGACTGGTTCACCATGAACGACGCCGCATTGCAGATCCTGCCCTTGCAGGAGGAGATGCCGTTCGTGGTGGCTTCGCAGATCTCGCCGTCGGGCATGACGCTCGCCGGCAAGTACGGCATCGGCATCATCTCGCTGGGATCGATGACGACGCAGGGACTGATGTCGCTGCAGCAGCAATGGCAGTTCGCGGAAGATGCTGCGAAGAAGCACGGCACCACGGTGAGCCGCGCCGACTGGCGCGTGCTGTTGACCTTCCACATTGCCGAGACCCGCGAGCAGGCGCGCCGCGAGGCCGGCGCCGGGCTGATGCGCTGGCACAACGAATATAATGTCGGCACGCTGCAGCGGCCGGGCCTCACCGCGTTCTCCTCGCCCGATGAGGCCGTGGACAAGACCGCCTTCGTCGAAGGTGCGGCGTCCACCATCGGCACACCCGACGATCTCGTCAAAACCATCAAGAACGTGATGCAGGTGTCCGGCGGCGTCGGCGCCATCATCGGCTTCGTGCACGACTGGGCCAACCCGGAGAACACCCGCCGCAGCTGGGACATGGTGGCGCGCTACGTCGTGCCGGAGATCAACGGCTATATCGACGGCCTGCGCAAGTCGCAAAAATTCGTGATCGAGAATCGTGCGATATTCGAGCGCGCGGGACAGGCGGTGATGGCCAAGATCATGGAGAACGAAAAGGCCGCGGAGGCGCTAAAGGTCACGGGCCCCGGACGCGTCGCCATTCCCGCCGTCAACGCGCCGGATCTGCAGAAGGAAGCGGCGAAGCAATAGGATGCGAAGCTACTCGTCGTCCGGCCTCGTGCGCAATTGCTCGCTAGGCCGGGACGACCGTAGGTGACAATATTGTGCGCGATACGTTCACCGCATCGGCGTAGTCGGATGTGCTATGCTGGCCGGGACCTCCAACTGGAGCAATCGTCATGTCGATGCAGAATGTGGCCGCCTCTGCGCTTCAGTTCACCGCGCCCAAACGCAACGAGCTGACCCACATCCCCGGCGACGAGGGTTGGCCGATCATCGGCAAGACGTTTCAGGTGCTGGCCGACCCTAAGGGCCATATCGAGAGGAACGGCGCCAAATACGGTCTGGTCTACCGCACCCACATCTTCGGCGAGACCAACATCGTGCTGCTCGGGCCCGAAGCCAATGAGCTCGTGCTGTTCGACCAGCAGAAACTGTTCTCCTCGACGCATGGCTGGAACAAGGTGCTCGGCCTGTTGTTTCCGCGCGGGCTGATGCTGCTCGATTTCGACGAGCACCGGCTGCATCGCAAGGCGCTGTCGGTCGCGTTCAAATCCGGGCCGATGAAATCCTACCTGTCCGATCTCGATCGCGGCATTTCCGCGCGCGTTGCGCAATGGAAGACCAAGCAAGGCGAGATGCTGCTCTATCCGGCGATGAAGCAGCTCACGCTCGATCTCGCTGCGGCCTCGTTCCTCGGCGCCGATATCGGGCCTGAGGTCGATGAGATCAACCGCGCCTTCGTCGACATGGTCGCCGCTGCCGTCGCGCCGGTCCGCCGTCCCCTGCCGGGCACCCAGATGGCGCGCGGCGTGAAGGGCCGCAAGCGAATCGTCGCCTATTTCCGCGAGCAGATTCCGCTCCGGCGCGGCAATCACGGCGGCGACGATCTGTTCTCGCAGCTCTGCCGCGCCACCCACGAGGACGGCGCGCTGCTTTCGGAGCAGGACATCATCGACCATATGAGCTTCCTGATGATGGCGGCGCACGACACGCTGACCTCGTCACTGACCTCCTTCATCGGCGAGCTCGCCGCCAATCCGGACTGGCAGGACAGGCTGCGGGCGGAAGTGCTCGCGCTCGGGCTCGCCCCGGATGCGCCGAGCAGCTTCGACGATCTCGAAAAGATGCCGCTGACCGAGATGGCGTTCAAGGAAGCGCTGCGACTCAAGCCGCCAGTGCCCTCGATGCCGCGCCGCGCGATGCGCGATTTCAGCTTCAAGGGTTTTGCGATTCCGGCCGGCACCGCGGTCGGCATCAATCCGCTCTACACCCATCACATGAAGGAGATCTGGCCCGAGCCTGACCGTTTCGATCCGCTGCGCTTCACCGAGGACGCCCAGCGCAACCGCCACCGCTTCGCCTTCGTGCCGTTCGGCGGCGGCGCGCATATGTGCCTCGGCCTGCACTTCGCCTATATGCAGGCGAAATGCTTTGCGCGGCACTTCCTGCAGAACATCGAGGTGTCGCTAGAACCGGGCTATAAGCCGGACTGGCAGATGTGGCCGATCCCGAAGCCGAAGGACGGGTTGCGGGTGAGGCTGAAGGCGGTTTAGGCGTTCAACTCTCGTGTCCCGGACGCGCGTAGCGCGAGCCGGGACCCAAAAAGCCCAGGGCAAGTCGCGAATAGATGGGCCCCGGCTCTGCGGAGCGGCACTTCGCGCCGCGCCGCGTCCGGGGCACGAGACCTGTCCGCTGCGCGCCCCAATCGAACGCCTTGCGCAGTCTCGTAGGGTGGGCAAAGCGAAGCGTGCCCACCATGCCTCCCCGGACTCGAACACCGATCGTGGGCACGGCGCGCGAAGAGCGCGCCTTTGCCCACCCTACGGCACCGTCGCCGAAGCTTCTACGCCCCCTGATCGAACGCCTTGCGCAGGGCCACATAGCCCTGCTGCTGCTGGCTCCAATTGCGGCCGCCGGTCATGGCGCCGTCGACGACGAGGTCGTGGCCGTTGATGAAGCTGGATTCGTCGCTGGCCAGGAAGACCGCGGCCTGCGCGATGTCGTCGGGAAGACCGGCGCGCGGGATCGGCTGCGCGGTCTTGTAGACTTCGCGCATCACCGCCGGGGTCTTCTCGGCAGCGTCGGTCGAGAGCCCCAGCGCCTTGCCGAAAATGCCGGTCGCGATCGCGCCGGGCGAGATCGCGTTGACGCGCACATTCGATTCGCCGAGCTCCATCGCCACGCATTTGGTGAGATGGATCACCGCCGCCTTGGCCGCGCTGTAAACCATCGAGGACGAGAACCCGGCGAGACGGCCGGCGATGCTGCCATTGTTGATGATGCTGCCGGAACCTTGGCTCTTCATGTGAGGCGCGGCGTGCTTCATGCCAAGCATGACGCTGCGCACCAGCGTCGCCATCGCCGCGTCGAACCGCTCGACCTCCAGGCCTTCGATCCCGCCGGTCTGCGCCGGACCGCCGGCATTGTTAAAAAGGCAGTCGATCCTGCCGAACTTGTCCACGGCGAGCGCGATCAGCGCCTGCATCTGCGCTTCGACCGTGACATCGGTCTGGCGGAAGACGCAATTGGCTCCGAGCTGCTTCGCCAGCGCCTCGCCTTCCGGGACGCGGCGACCCGCGATCACAATTTTGGCACCTTCGGCAACGAAGACTTCCGCGGTACGCAACCCAATTCCGCTCGTCGCGCCGGTGATGACCGCAACCTTGCCGTCCAGCCTGCCCATGGAATGTTCCCGTTTCGAATGATTTGATTTTCAGATGGCGGACACTGACAGATGATGGCGCCGCGACGGCCACTATTCCCGCCGGCCCGCGGGAAGGCAAGCTTTGCTTGCGCTTCCGGCATGCGTAACATCCGCCACCAACGCTCGACCTTCAGACGGGCGTCGCGACCGGGCTGGGCATGGGGAAGCTGATCGACGAGTTCCGCAAAGGCTGGCAGGGTGTGGCGCCGCCATCACTCGGCCTGAGCATCGCCTTCGCGGTCGCGTGCCTGCTGGTCGCGACACTGACACGCTGGGGTCTCGCCCATGTGCGGCCCGACGTCTATTTCACCCCCTACTTTCCCGCCGTGTTCTTTGCCGCCGCCTTCGGCGGCTTCAGGATCGGCATTGCGACGGCTCTGGTCGGCGGCGTGCTCGGCGTGATCGTCAATTTCGGCGACGCCTTCGCCGATCGCGCCCGGTTTGCCCTGCTGACGCTCTATTGGGTGGTTTGCGCGCTCACCATCTGGGGCGTCGAGCACTATCGCACGCTGCTGATCGAGCAGCGCCGGATTTCAAAGCGCCTGATTGAGGAGGAAGACTATCGCAAGCTGCTGGTCGACGAACTCCAGCACCGGCTGAAGAACAAGCTGTCGACGGTGCACGCCGTGCTGCACCAGGTGCTGCACGACCAACCGCAGGTCTGGTCCCGGATCGATCCGAGGCTGCGTTCGCTGGCCGCAACCGACGATCTGATCTCGCGCATCGACAAGGGGGGCTGCGACATCCGCGATCTCCTGATCTCGGAGCTCGGGCCTTACGGCCATGTCCGCTTCACGCTCAACGGCGAGCGGCTGTTCCTGCCGCCGAAGCTCGCGGTGACGCTGTCGCTGATGTTTCACGAGCTCGCCACCAACGCGGGCAAGTATGGCGCGTTCTCTGCGCCGCGCGGATTGCTGCAGGTGTCCTGGACCATCACCGGCGATCGCCTCACCATCACCTGGGACGAAACCGAGGGACCGAGCATCGGTGAGGTGTCGGCTCCGGGCTTCGGCACCAAATTGCTGAAGTCGGCGCTCTCGGCCTTCGACGGCAAGACCGAGCTCTCCTATCTGGCCACCGGCCTGCATTGCATCATGCAATGCCGCATCCCCCCGAACGGTTAGCGGCGCGACCACTTGGGGACCCTCGCAAGTTGTCGTCATGCCCCGGCTTGTCCCGCCATGACGTCGACACAAGCGAAAGAGAACCGCGCGTAGTTTCACTCGGCGCATTGACGCCCTGTTAATGACGATCGTCGACCCGCGTCGCATCGCCGCAAATTTCAGCCAAAACACCCCCGTATTTCTTCGGGGCCCTTAACCAAACTTAAGAGGGAACCGAGCAAGATCGCGTGCATTGCAAACGCGCGCTGAAACAAGAAAATTCATGCCTTCTATGAACGACAACGACCATTCCGGCGCGAGCGAAGGCGAACTCGGATTTCTCAAGGAAATCGTTAGAATGCTTCCGGCCGGCCTGACCGTGCAGGACGCGCATGGCGAGCTTCTGCTGGTTAACGATGCCGCGGCCGCCCAGCTCGGCATCGACGGCAGCCGCCCCTCTCCCGATCTGACGCCGCGCCGCGAAGCCTGCCGACGGGCGCTGAGCGCCGGCCAGGCCGTCATCACCGAGGAAGCGCTTCACGACGGCGCGTCTCGCCAGGTGCTGCTCACGACCCACCGCCCGGTCCGCGTCGCTGGCCGCGAGCTGCTGATCTCGGCGTCCTCCGATATCACCGAGCAAAAGAACTTCGAGGACCAGCTGTTTCGCTCGGCCTATTTCGACGAGCTGACCGGGCTGCCCTCCCGCCGCGTGATCGAGCATCGCGCCAACGGTCTGCTCGCCCGCGATCGCGACGGTGAGCGCTTCGCGCTGGCCTTTCTCGACATCGACAATTTCAAGCACATCAACGACTATTACGGCCATGCCGTCGGCGATGCGCTGCTGGTCGAGCTGTCGAAGCGGCTCGGACGTGACTTGCGCGATTCCGACATGCTCTCGCGCATCTCCGGCGACGAATTCCTGCTGCTGCTCGCGCCGATCCAGAGCCAGGAGGAAATCGCCGAATTCATGCAATCGACGCTGGAGCGGCTGACCGCCCCGTTCTTCATCGACCATTCGGAAATCTTCGCTTCCACATCCGTCGGCATCAGCCTCTATCCCGATCACGGCCGCAGCTTCGAGACCCTGCGCCAGAATGCCGACATCGCGATGTACCGCATCAAGAACGGCGGTAAGGGCTCTGCCGCCTTCTTCGACGCCAGCATGGAGCGCGAGGCGTTGGCGCGCATGAAGGTCGAGCAATCGCTGCGGCTTGCCATTCTGGAAAAGCGCTTCTGCTGCACGTTCCAGTCCAAGGTCGACATCAGGACGCACGCCGTCACGGGCATCGAGGCCTTGGTGCGCCTGCGCGACGATGAAGGCGTGATCCAGGCGCCCGGCTCGTTCATCAACCTCGCCAGCGAGCTCGGCTTGATCGACGAGCTGACTCATCTCGTGCTCGCCGAGATCGTCAAGTCGATCGACCTGATCAACGAGACCTTCAGCGCGGAAGCGACCATCAGCATCAACGTTGCCGCCAAGCAGGCCGGCAACCCCGAATTCATGCGCAGCTTTGCGCAGGCGCTGAACGCGACCGGCTTTCCGCAGCGGTTCATGATCGAGGTGACCGAAGATGCCTTCGTCGCCAAGAATCATTTCCAGGACGAGATCCTGCCGATGTTCCGCAAGCTCGGCGTCGGCATCTCGATCGACGATTTCGGCACCGGCTATTCCTCGCTCTCGGCGCTCGCCGACATCACCGCGGACGAGATCAAGATCGACCGCTCCTTCATCACCGACATCCATAAGCGCCCGCGCAGCCAGGGCATTTTGCGCGCGATCGAATCCTTGAGCGAAGCGCTCGGCATGACCGTGATTGCCGAGGGCCTCGAGTCCTACGAGGAGCTCGCGTACCTCCAGGCCGCAACCAAGATCCGCTACGCGCAGGGCTATTACTTCTCGCGGCCGATCTTCCTGGAGGAGCTGAAGCTCGCTACGCCAGCTTCCAGCGAGGCGCGCTCGAGCGTGGCGAGCCGCCCCACGCAGCAGAACCGCCAGGGCTATTCGCGCGCAAGCGCGTATCGGCGGTAGGACAAGCGGCGCAACAAACATTGCTGTCGTTGGCCTGGTGGGCCAAATCCCCCTTTGAAATCGCTGCTCTTTTGCTAATACACAGGCAGACTTCCCGCGAGGTACGTCATGCCCGCCTTCTCCATCAGCGATCCCGCTTATCTCCGTGCGCGCGCGATGGAGACGCTGTTCGAGCGGCTGGAGAAGCTCTGCGAGGGCGCGATTGCGATCGATCGCGGCGGGCGGGTCGTCTACGTCAACGAGAAATATCTCACGGCGCTCGGCCTCAAGCAGACCCATGAGGCGATCGGCCGCCCGATCGAGGAGGTCATCCCCAACAGCCTGATGCGGAAGGTGGCGGAGACCGGCGAGCCGATCCTGCTCGACATCATGGAACTCGGCGGCGAGCAGTTGGTCGTCACCCGCATGCCGATCGAGGACGAGGACGGCAAGGTGATCGGCGCGATCGGCTTCGTGCTCTACCACCATCTCGAAAGCCTGAAGCCGCTGCTCGCCCGCGTCGCGCAGCTCGAGAGCGATTTACGGCTGGCGCGGCGGCAATTGTCCAACGCCCGCGCCGCGCGCTTCACCTTCGCCGATTTCGTCGGCACCACGCGGGGAATCGCGCAAGCCAAGGAGCTGGCCAGCCGCGCCGCGCGGCAGAGCGTGACGGTGCTGCTGACCGGCGAAACCGGAACGGGCAAGGAGATGCTGGCGCAGGCGATCCACAACGCCTCGTCCCGCGCCGAGAAGCCTTTCGTCAGCGTCAATGTCGCCGCGATACCAGACACCCTGATCGAGTCGGAGTTCTTCGGCACCGCGCCGGGCGCCTATACCGGGGCCGACCGCAGAGGGCGTGAGGGCAAGTTCCGCATCGCCGACGGCGGCACGCTGTTCCTCGACGAGATCGGCGAGATGCCGCTGCAGTTGCAGGCCAAGCTGCTGCGCGTGCTCCAGGAACGCGAGGTCGAGCCGCTCGGCTCGGACAAGATCTCCAAGGTAGACGTGCGCGTCGTCGCCGCTACCAATGTGGATTTGCGCAAACGCGTCAGCGAGGGCACGTTTCGCCCTGACCTGTACTATCGCCTCAACGTGCTCGCGATCGACCTGCCGCCGCTGCGCCAGTGCCTCGATGACCTTCCCGACATCTGCGCCCGGCTGCTCGAGGACATCGGTGCCTCCGGCGACTATGCCAGCACCAGGATCACGCCGAGCGCGCTCGCCGCCCTTGCGCGCTACGACTGGCCCGGCAACGTCCGCGAGCTCCGCAACATCCTGGAACGGGCGCTGATCCTCAGCGATTCCGGGCGGCTGACCGGCGACGATTTCGTTCGCATCCTTCCCGTCGGGGCCGAGATCAGGCCGGCAGCACCCGAGCGCGCGGCCGGAACGGTCGTGCCCTATGCCGAAGCCGAGGCCGAGTTCGAGAAGCACACGCTCGAACAAGCGCTCGCCGCCAGCAACGGCCAGATCACGGAGGCCGCCCGGATGCTGCGCATCTCGCGCGCGACCTTTTACAAGAAGCTCGCCAAGTTCGGCCTCGCCGCAGGATCGGCCTCCGTCTGAGTTTGGAGACGACGCATGTCTGGAGTCTCGGATTCCTGACACCCCGCTGGCTGCCTTCGCCTGAGGCCGTCACCGGTAATTGCCGCATTTTCGGCCACTCCCGCGGAAAACTTCGCTTCTGGCGCGGAGCTTGCTCTGGGCCGCCGAGAGAAAACGGCATGGGCTGATGCGAGGCCGGGATCGTTAACCCGGCTCGCGACGATCCGGCACATACACGTCAACAGACTGTCATATGCAGCCTCATGCAAGCACCACCGGAAGGTGGAATTGCAATGTCTGCACACTTGTGCAAATCGCTTTGACCAAGGCAGTTCATTCAGGGAGGGACCATCGTGCGTCGATCATTCATCCTAACAACAACCATCCTCGCGCTTGCCGCGGGCAGCTCCGCACGGGCCGACGACCTCAAGGTCGCGCTGATCTACGGCAAGACCGGTCCGCTCGAGGCCTATGCCAAGCAGACCGAGACCGGTCTGAAGATGGGCTTCGAATACGCCACCAAGGGAACCATGACGCTCGACGGTCGCAAGATCGTCGTCATCACCAAGGACGACCAGGGCAAGCCGGATCTGGCCAAGGCCGCGCTCGCGGAAGCCTATCAGGACGACAAGGCCGACATCGCGATCGGCACGACCTCGTCGGCTGCGGCGCTCGCCATTCTTCCCGTCGCCGAGGAGAACAAGAAGATCCTGATCGTCGAGCCGGCCGTCGCGGATCAAATTACCGGCGAGAAGTGGAATCGCTACATCTTCCGAACCGCGCGCAACTCCTCGCAGGACGCGATCTCCAACGCGGTCGCGATCGGCAAGCAGGGCGTGACCGTCGCGACGCTGGCGCAGGACTACGCGTTCGGCCGCGACGGCGTCGCCGCCTTCAAGGAGGCGCTCGCCAAGACCGGCGCCACGCTCGCCGCGGAGGAATATGCCCCGACCTCAACCACCGACTTCACCGCGGTCGGCCAACGCCTGTTCGACGCGCTGAAGGACAAGCCCGGCCGCAAGGTGATCTGGGTGATCTGGGCCGGCGCCGGCAATCCGCTGGCCAAGCTCCAGGACATGGATCCGAAGCGCTACGGCATCGAGCTGTCGACCGGCGGCAACATCCTGCCGGCGCTCGCGGCCTATAAGGGCCTGCCCGGCATGGAAGGCGCGACCTATTATTTCTACGAGATCCCGAAGAACCCGGTGAACGACTGGCTGGTCGCCGAGCACCAGAAGCGCTTCAACGCGCCGCCGGACTTCTTCACCGCGGGCGGCTTCGCCGCCGCGATGTCGGTCGTCGCCGCCGTCACCAAGGCGAAATCGACCGACAGCGAGAAGCTGATCACGGCGATGGAAGGCCTGGAGTTCGACACGCCGAAGGGCAAGATGGTGTTCCGCAAAGACGACCATCAGGCGCTGCAGAGCATGTATCACTTCAAGGTCAAGGTCGACCCGAACGTCGCCTGGGCCGTGCTCGACCCGGTACGTGAGCTGAAGATCGAGGACATGGACGTTCCCGTCCGCAACAAGCGGTAGGCTCCTTGCTTCACCTCTCCCGCTCGCGGGAGAGGCCGGGAGAGGGCTCTCTGCTCTTGGGGGTCTTCGCCTGTGGCGATAGCCCTCTCCCCAGCCCTCCCCCGCAAGCGGGAAGGGAGCGCAGCGTGATCGTGGACGCACCTTCATTTCACCATTCATTTTGACACCACATGCCCCTCACCCTCGAAACCCGCGATCTCACCATCCGCTTCGGCGGGCATGTCGCCGTCAACAACGTCACCTGCACGTTCCGGCCGGGCGAGCTCACGGCCATCGTCGGGCCGAACGGCGCCGGCAAGACCACCTATTTCAATTTGATCTCGGGCCAGCTTCGTGCATCGAGCGGCAGCATCCTGTTCGACGGCACCGACATCACTGAGCATTCCGCGCCGATGCGGACCCGTGCGGGGCTCGGGCGCGCGTTCCAGCTCACCAACCTGTTCCCGAACCTGACCGTGGAAGAGAATGTCCGCCTCGCGGTGCAGGCGGCGAGCGGCACGCATTACGACATGCTGCGCCCCTGGATGGTCCGCCGCGACCTGATCGCACGGGCCGACGCCATCCTCGACCAGGTCGCGCTGGGCAGCCGCCGCGGCGTCGCCGCGACCGTGCTGTCACATGGCGACCAGCGCAAGCTCGAGGTGGCGCTGATGATCGCGCTGGAGCCGAAAGTGTTCATGTTCGACGAGCCGACCGCGGGCATGAGCATCGACGAGGTGCCCGTCGTCCTGAACCTGATCGCTCAGCTCAAGCAGGACAGCAGCAAGATCATCCTGCTGGTCGAGCACAAGATGGACGTGGTGCGCTCGCTCGCCGACCGCATCATCGTGCTGCATAACGGGCAGCTGGTTGCGGACGGGGCGCCTGCCGAAGTGATCGCCTCGCCGATCGTGCAGGAGGCGTATCTCGGCGTCGCACCCAAGAACGCTGCAGAGAGTGCAGCATGACCGATCTTCTCAAACTCTCCGGCGTGCACACCCATATCGGCCGCTATCACATCCTCCAGGGCATCGACCTCACGGTCGCGCAGGGCCAGGTCACGATGCTGCTCGGCCGCAACGGCGCCGGCAAGACCACGACGCTGCGCACGATCATGGGTCTGTGGCCGGCCTCCAGCGGTGAGATCAGCCTCGCCGGGATGCGCATCGAGAGCCGCGCCACGCCCGATATCGCCCGGCTCGGCGTCGGCTATGTGCCCGAGAGCATGGCGGTGTTCTCCGATCTCACGGTGAAGGAGAACCTGGTGCTCGCGGCGCGCGACGGGCCGCTCGACGACACCCAGCTCGACTGGATCTTCGGCTTCTTCCCCGCGCTGCGCCGGTTTTGGCTGTCGCGTGCGGGAAGCCTCTCCGGCGGACAGAAACAGATGCTGTCGATCGCGCGCGCCATCATCGAGCCGCGCAAGCTGCTCCTGATCGACGAGCCGACCAAGGGCCTCGCGCCCGCGATCGTGATGGCGCTGATCGAATGCCTGAAGGAGATCAAGCGCAAGGGCGCGACGATCCTCATGGTCGAGCAGAACTTCTTCGCCGCCCGCGAGCTCGGCGACAGCGTGCTGGTCATGGACAACGGCACCATCGTCCATGGCGGCGAGATGTCGGCGCTCGCCGCCGACGTGCCGCTGCAAGAGCGACTGCTCGGCCTGAGCCTGGAGACGCATCAGTGACTGACCTTGCCGCGAACGATCCGCTGCCGAAGCCGAAGCGCGACCTCGCGCCGATCCTGCTGCCTGTGGCGCTCGCCCTCCTCATGCTTCCGCTGATCGGCTCGACCTCGTCCTGGCTAACGCTGACCGTGGCGAGCCTCGCCATGGGCATGATGATCTTCATCATGGCCTCCGGCCTCACGCTCGTGTTCGGCCTGATGGACGTGCTCAATTTCGGCCATGGCGCCTTCATCGCCGTCGGCGCCTACATCGCGACCCTGGTGCTGGCACCGTTTGCGGCTTCCATTCAGGCCGATTCGCTCTGGATGAACCTCGCCGTACTGGCGCCGGCGGCGCTGCTGGCGATGGCGGTCTCGGGGGCGCTCGGCCTCGTCGTCGAGCGCGTGCTGATCCTGCCCGTCTATGGCCAGCATCTGAAGCAGATCCTGATGACGACGGGCGGCCTGATCGTCGCCGAGCAGACGCTTTATGCGCTCTGGGGACCGCAGATCATCCCGATGCCGCTGCCGACCTCGCTGCGCGGCTCCTTCATCCTCGGCGACGTCGCCATTGCCAAGTACCGCGTGCTGGCGATGCTGATCGGCCTCGGCATCTTCATCGCGATTCAGCTCGTGCTCAATCGAAGCAAGATTGGCCTCCTGATCCGCGCCGGGGTCGAGAATCGCGAGATGGTGGAGGCGCTCGGCTATCGCATCCGCCGCCTTTTCCTCGGCGTGTTCATGACGGGATCGGCGCTGGCCGGCCTCGGCGGCGTGATGTGGGCGCTCTATCGCGAGCAGGTGCACGCGTCCATGAGTGACGAGCTCACCGTGCTGATCTTCATCGTCGTCATCATCGGTGGCCTAGGGTCGATCGGCGGCTGCTTCATCGGCGCGATCCTGGTGGCGATGGTGGCCAATTACGGCGGCTTCCTGGTGCCGAAGCTCGCCCTCGTCTCCAACATCCTGCTGATGGTCGCCATTCTGATGTGGCGGCCGCGCGGCCTCTATGCGGTGACCAGCCGATGATGCTCCTCTCAGGCGACCCGCCGCGCAGCCGCGTCCTCACGCTCGTTCTTGTCCTCATCATCCTGGCGCTGGCGGCAACGCCGTTCCTGTTCCCGGGCGCCAAGGCGCTGAACGTCGCGGCCAAGATCTGCGTCTTCGCCGCGTTGGTCGCGTCCTACGATCTGCTGCTCGGCTACACCGGCTCGGTCTCGTTCGCCCACACCATGTTCTACGGCATCGGCAGCTACGCCATCGCGATCGCGCTGTACGGAATGGGCCCGAACTGGGCCGCGGTCGCCACCGGCATCGTCATCGGCCTGCCGCTCGCAGCGCTGCTGGCGCTCGCGATCGGGCTGTTCTCGCTGCGGGTCGCCGCGATCTTCTTTGCCATGATCACGCTTGCGGTCGCCTCGGCCTTCCAGGTGCTGGCCTCGCAACTGTCCTGGCTCACCGGCGGCGAGGACGGACGCAGCTTCCAGCTGCCCGAGCTGCTGCGTCCCGGCACCGTGCTGATCTCGAAGAACCTGTTCGGCTTCGAGATCAACGGCCGCATCCTGACCTTCTACCTGGTGCTCGCCATCTCGGCGCTGATGATCCTGGCTCTGCTGCGGGTGGTGAACTCCCCGTTCGGGCGCGTGCTGCAGGCGATCCGCGAGAACCGCTTCCGCGCCGAGGCGCTCGGCTTCCGCACCGTGTTCCACCTGACCTATGCCAACTGCATCGCGGCGCTGGTCGCCGCGAGCGCCGGCATCCTGAACGCGCTGTGGCTGCGCTATGCCGGGCCCGATACCTCGCTCAGCTTCTCGATCATGCTGGACATTCTGCTGATGGTGGTGATCGGCGGCATGGGCACCATCTACGGCGCGATCATCGGCGCCACCATCTTCATCCTCGCCCAGAACTATCTGCAGTCGCTGATGAAGGTCGCCTCCACGGCGGCGTCGGAAGCCGGGCTGCCGCTGCTGCCGGGGCTGTTGCACCCCGACCGCTGGCTGCTGTGGCTCGGGCTGCTGTTCATCGCCAGCGTCTATTTCTTCCCCACCGGCGTGGTCGGACGGCTGCGCAAGGTCGGCGGCGACAAGAGCGCGGGCGCCTCGCATTAAGTAACGATTCATGATGCAGCGCAGCGTTCGCGATGTACATGACACAACCGTGACGCGACTCGCGCCCGGCTGCGTGCGAGCGCGATTGCACAACCGGATTAATGCTTAGGTAACTGGCTTTCCTAAGCTTTGCGCCATTTGTGCGGTGTATTCCTGTTCCTCCAGGGAGGGGGAATGCGCCAGGTCTTTGCAGGGATCGCAGCCGGAATGTCCTTAGCCGTGAACAACGGCTGGAGGGCGGCGATGCGGCGTGGCCCGGTCCTGTGGCTGACCTTGTGCGGCGTGCTGCTGGTCGCGGGCATCTTCGCCGTGACGGCCATGGCTGTCGGCGAGTTTCGCGAGCGGACCCTGGTCAACCGCGAGCGCGAGCTCGAAAACACCGTGCAGCTGATCGCGCGGCACTTCGATCAGCAATTCCAGGATTCCGATGTCGTCGCCGCCGATGTGATCGGGCAGATGAACCTGCCCGACATCGCCTCGCCCGCGATGTTCCGCGAGCGCATGTCCACGCCGGCGACGAACCAGATGCTGCGCAGCAAGATCAGCTCGGTGTCCTATCTCGGCGACATCGCGATCTACGATGCCGAGGGCGAGCTGATCAACTGGTCGCGCGCCCAGCCGCTGCCCAAGATCAACGTCTCCTCGCGCGCCTATTTCCAGTCGTTCAAAACCAATCTGACGTCCGAGCCGGTCATCCTGGAATCGGTCCGCAGCTTCATCATCGGCAAATGGACCACGGTGGTCGCGCGGCGTCTGAACGGTCCCGACGGCACCTTCCTCGGCGCGATGGTCCGGCGGATCGATCCGGACAGCTACCACCAATATTTTGCATCGGTCGCGCTCGCGGAAGGCACGGCGATCTCGCTGTTCGATCGCGAAGGCAAGATGCTGGCGCGCTATCCGCACGTCGAAGAGATGATCGGACGGAGCTTCAAGGATGCGCCGCTGATGCGGAGAGTGCTGGCCAAGGGCGGTCAGCACACGCTGCGCGTCAGGAGCCCGGTCGACGGCCAGGAGCGGCTCGGGTCGGCGGCGTCGCTGACGCATTTCCCGCTGGTCATCGTCGCCACCAACATCACCAGTGCCGCGCTGGCCGACTGGCGGCAGCAGACCGGCTTCATGGTGGCGACGGCGGGCTTCTCGGCCGCGGTGATCGCGCTGATCCTCTATCTGATCATCCGCCAGATCAACCGGCAGAACCGCGAGGCCCAGGAGCGGATCGAGGCGGAGCGGCAGCGGCTCGACACCGCCCTCAACAACATGTCGCAGGGGCTGATCCTGTACGACGCCAGCGGCCACATCGTCACTTGCAACCGCCGCTATGCTGACATGTTCGGCCTGTCCCACGACGTCATCAAGCCCGGCTGCCACATCCGCGAGGCGATGCACCATCGCAAGGAGCGCGGTGCGTTCGACGGCAATGTCGAGGAATTTTGCGCCGACGTGATGAGAGTCGTCGCCGAAGGCACCGTCTCCACGAGAATTCATCAGCTGGCCAACGGCCGCGCCTTCCAGGTCATCAATACGCCGCTCGCGCAGGGCGGATGGGTCGCCACCATCGAAGACATCACCGAACGCCGCAGCCTGGAGCAGGAGCGCGACCGCAACCACACCTTCCTGCGCGAGATCATCGATCACATCCCCTCACGGATCACCGTGAAGGACGCCCGGACGCGCCGGTACCTCCTCGCCAACCGCGTGGCCGAGGAACAGCTCGACGACTCCACCGGGACCATCGTCGGCAAGACCGCGTTCGATCTCTACCCGGCGGACGACGCCGGCATCGTCACCCGGGACGACGACAGGCTGCTGCAATCGCCGGACGGCCTCTTCCTGGACGAGCATATCTGGAACACGCCGAGTATCGGACGGCGCTACATCACCTCGCGCAGGATCGGCATCCGCGACAAGTCCGGCGAGCCGCGCTACATCATCAACGTCGTCGAGGACGTCACCGAGCAGCGGCGGGCCGACGAGAAGATCGCACACATGGCGCATTACGATGCGCTGACCGACCTGCCGAACCGCACGCTGTTCCGCGAGCAGATCGAGCGCGAGCTGGCGCATGTCGCCGACGGCTGCCAGTTCGCGCTGCTCTACATCGATGTCGACGAATTCAAGGGCATCAACGACTCGCTCGGCCATCACGTCGGCGACGAGCTGCTCAAGGCGATCGCGGCCCGTCTGCGCGGCTGTCTGACGCCGGGCGACCTGATCGCGCGGCTCGGCGGCGACGAGTTCGCGGTGATCCAGACCGGGATATCCTCCTCCGCCGACGTGGTGTCGTTCGTGACGCGGATCTTTGAGGCGATCCGGCAGCCCTATCATTGCCTCGGGCACCAGCTCTCCACCGACGCGAGCATCGGGATCGCACTGGCGCCGCAGGACGGCGCCGATCTCGACCAGCTCATCAAGAATGCCGACCTCGCGATGTACGGCGCCAAGGCCGGAGGACGCCGCACTCACCGCTTCTTCGAGCCGGCGATGGATGCGAGCGCCAAGGCGCGCCTGACCATGGAGCAGGATCTGCGCCAGGCCCTGGTCAATGGCGGCTTCGAGATTCACTACCAGCCGCTGGTGGACTTACGCTCCGGCGAGGTCTCGGGCTGCGAGGCGCTGCTGCGCTGGCGCCATCCCGAACGCGGCATGGTGTCGCCGGCGGAATTCATTCCGGTCGCCGAGGACACCGGCCTGATCAACGAGCTCGGCGACTGGGTGCTGCGGACGGCCTGCAACGAGGCCGCGACCTGGCCCGCGCATGTCCGCGTCGCGGTCAACGTCTCGCCGGTGCAGCTCAAATGCGACACGCTGGCCCTGCGGATCGCCGGCGCGCTCGCCGCGTCCGGGCTCGACCCGCGCCGGCTCGAGCTCGAGATCACCGAGGCCGTGCTGATCCGCGACGACGAGGCCGCGCTCTCGATCCTGCACCAGCTACGCGCCATCGGCGTGCGCATCGCGCTCGACGATTTCGGCACCGGCTATTCCTCGCTCAGCTATCTCAAGCGCTTCCCGTTCGACAAGATCAAGATCGATCGCTGCTTCGTCGCCGACATCGCGGAAACGAGCGGCTCGCCTGTCATCGTGCAAGCCGTGGTGAACATCGCCGCCGCCAGCAGCATGACCACGGTCGCCGAGGGCGTCGAGACCGAGGCCCAGCGCGAGATGCTGCGTAACCTCGGTTGCACCGAGATGCAGGGTTATCTGTTCAGCGCACCCAAGCCGGCCGCCGAAGTGCGAAAGCTGTTCGGCCCGGGTGATGCCGCGCCAGTGGCGGCGGTGGCGTGATGGCGAAATTGCGCACGACCTCCACCAAGGCCATCGACGTCGCGGATTCCTACGCGGTGCGGCTGATGCAGCATTTGGTGGTGCCGACCTTCGTGATCGACCCCAGGCGCCGCGTCGTGATCTGGAACAGGGCCTGCGAACGCCTGACCGGCGTCGCCGCCTCGGAGGTGATCGGCACCAGCAAGCACTGGCAGGCCTTCTACGAGACCCGGCGCCCTTGCCTCGCCGACCTCGTCGCGCTCGATCGTCCCGAGCAACTGCCAGAGTTCTATTCGGAATATGCCGCGCGCGGCCATAACGGCCTCGGCTTTTCCGCGGAGAACTGGTGCGTGATGCCGAAGCTCGGCAGTCAGCTCTATCTCGCCATCGACGCCGGCCCGATCCACGACGAGGCCGGCAATCTGATCGCCGTGGTGGAGACGCTGCGCGATCTCACCGACCAGAAGCGCGCCGAGATGGCGCTGAAGGAGCTCGCCACCAAGGACGGTCTGACCGGCCTGTCGAACCGCCGTGCTTTCGACCAGATGCTGATGAGTGAATGGGGGCGCGCCCAGCGCACGCAGAAGCCGCTGGCCCTACTGTTCGTCGACGTCGACCATTTCAAGCTGTTCAACGACCGCCACGGCCATCAGAGCGGCGACGAATGCCTGCGCGCGGTCGCCGCTGCCGTGAGCCGGCACGCCGTGCGCCCGCTCGACCTCGCCGGCCGCTATGGCGGAGAGGAGTTCGCGCTGATCCTGCCGGACATGGACTGCGACACCGCCTGCGCCGTCGCCGAGGAGATCCGCTGCGCGGTTATGGCCTTGCAGATCGCCCACGGCGCCGTGGGTGCCGGCGACCACGTCACCCTCAGCGTCGGCGTCGCCAGCCAAATCCCCACCGGCGCCGATGGCGGTCCCGACCGGCTGTTAGGGGCGGCCGACGAGGCGCTCTATGTCGCCAAGCGGCTCGGCCGCAACCGCGTCATCTGCGCCGAACGGGTTCTCGCCGAATTCGCCGCCCTCGGTCGGGAGGCGGCACAGGTTCCTGGGCCTATCCGGCGCAAATCCGCTTGAACGCAGCATGGCGAGAACCGGTTGCCCGCTCCTCGCCAATCGGCTACATCAGGCATCACTGCACCCGTAGCTCAGCTGGATAGAGCGTTGCCCTCCGAAGGCAAAGGTCACACGTTCGAATCGTGTCGGGTGCGCCAGTCAATCAGCTAGTTACTCAGCTCCTCATTCATCTCGAAAAACTCCAGGTAAGCACTCACAAGATCGGTGAAGGCTTGCGTGGCTTCGTCCACCGCTTGCTTCAGCAGTGGGGGGACGTTTGTTGGCTCTCGAGTTCTCGAAGCATAAGGCCAACAGATTCGCGGAGTTGCGAGCCGGCGCCGTCTCTCGGCAGGTTTGGGTCTATTATTTGATGCGGCCCGCGAACCGGCAGCAATAATGTACGGTTGGCCCAAGTATTCCTTGCGAATCCGGCAATGATCGGCAGAAATATGCAATGCAGGCCTCTTTGGGGCCGCGCCGAACGGCCTCAGCGTCCGAGCCAGCCCCGGAAACCTGCTTGAGGCCGCTTTGCGTCTCGTCAGGCACCTATGGCATGAGCTTTGCTAAAGCTGGGCTAACTGGGATTTCAGCGCTCAGTTCGAGAATGAAACGCTGCCGGGACACCAATTTCGAGCCCGGCAGCGTTCGATTCACGGCCGCGTGCATGAAACCACTTAAGGCGGCCCGCGAAGCGAAACTGAAACAATACGATCCGATGCTGGGGTGACTCGTCTACGGAGGCTCAGATGCGTAGCCTGATTTTTGGTGCGGCTCTCCTGGCGCTGGCAACGATCGGATGTTCGGCGTTTATTTCCGCCGCCGTTTCCGCAGCCCGGGATGCAAAAGCCGCAACATTCTCAGATCGGTTTGCACCGCCAACCAAGGCCCTCTCGATGAGCTAGACGCGCCAGTGTGAATCGGAGGGTTTCTCGCCCGTCGTTCTCTGGGCCGGAGCCCCCTCGCGCTGTACCGATCGTGACCATGCGCAGATCAGCGATCAGACACCGAACAACCCGCCGAGCAGCTATTTGCCTGTTACCCGCCGTAAAGACAGCGTATCGAACAATGACGTCCAGGATGGCTTTCACGACGGCCACATCTCTGCTGCCTGGGATCGCGAGCCAAAAACCCGCAGGAGCCGTTAGCGCGGGGTGAGCTGCTCAGTGCGGACCACAGGCCTGGTTTCCCCCTGGTCGTAGTTCCTGCTCGCGATCAGTTCGATTTTCCAGCGGTACTGCTCGAACGTGCCTCTGGCGTCCGTTTGACGGGTCCCATCCTTTGCGGCGCGATCGAGCAAGGCAGCCCAGGTGACGAAGCAAAGGACGCGCTGTTCGCTGTCGAACATCGCAAACGCGATGCCTTCGAAAAGTCGGAACTCGATATCGCGAGACGGATCGGTAGTAAGGGGCATTTTGAAATCTCCAATAGGCAATCCCTCGATTTTGGTAGGTTCTGCCGTTCCTCACAAGGGTTCGACTGTGAAGCCGCCTGCCAAATCCGCGCTGTGCGGATGCAGCAAACCACGCTTCAGGAGATGGAGCGCACTTAGATGACGCATGATGCTTGGCCGCGGCGGGGCTGTTGAAGGTGCCCGACATCGGCGCGCTTCTGCGGTGCGCACGGCTACGCTGGGGGGGGGATCTCGATTACAAGCTCGGCGAGCACCCCGCCACGCTGACTGACCTCGAGAGAGCAGCGCACACGCAGCGGATGAGAGAGATCACGCGTGCTCTGGGCTGGTACACGTATACAGTGGACAAGCTCAAGGCGACGATGCGCGACGACTTCCGCATTCGGGTCGCGCGCCGGTTCGCGGCATGGCGACGGCTGGACGCCTTGGAAGCGCGGGCGGCCGGCAGTTATGAAGCCTTGCCAAAACGCCGCTCATCGCAGATGTGCCGCTATAGAAAGGTGACGATCCGGAATGGATGACGCGTTAGGAGATGAGGAGCGAATCGCGACTTCCTCGCTATTCGCGCGGCGATTAAAGGATCTAGCGAAGACCGGCCGCCTCACAGCGAAGGGCTATCGCGATATCTCATCTGGGCTTAGGTCGGCGTCGACCTCCATTTCGCGATCAGTGAGCGAGATCCTGAATCGCGAAAGGTTGCCCAGAAAAATACACCCGCCCCCTCACGTCAGCATCGCGACGATCGTCTGGATCTGGTCGGAGGCGGCCATCACCAGTCCGTCGTATGACGTCTGTCCCTGTGCGGCGGCGTTCAGGATGCATTCGGCGACGGCGGCTTTCAGGCCGAACACTGATTGATGGGCGGGCACGCTCGCCATCACGGTCTCCAGCGCTTGACGCATCGTGTGAATGAGCTCGGAGCTGTATTGCATTGGCTTGTCCTCCGCGACCCCATATGAGGTCGCGCGGCCATGCTTGCCACTCACAAACCTGAGATTCTTCTTTGAAGAACTCTCAGATGAACGCCTCAGTTCAAACGCCAGATCGCCGCATTGAGCACGCCGGCAAACGCGACCCAGGCTGCGTAGGGTACGAACAGGACGGCGGCCAGCCTGTCGCGTGACATCTCCAGAGCGATATAAGCCACGATCGCGACGAACAGGCCAATGAGGATGACGAGCGCGGCGCCGATCTGATGCATCGTGAACATGACCGGCGACCAGGCGAAGTTCAGCGCCATTTGCGTGGCCCAGGCCAGCATCGCCTTGCCCCTGGGCTCGCGGCGAAAGGTTCGCCATCCCGCAATCGCGATCATGACGTAGAGGATCGTCCAGGCGATCGGGAACGCCCAGTTGGGCGGAACGAAGCTCGGCTTGGCGAGGCCGGCATACCATTCGCCGGGAAGGTTGGTAGCACCAATCAGCCAGCCGATGCCGACCACGCCTGCCACGAAGATCAACAACAGAACCATCCATCACCTCGCGCTTCGCTTTCCACGACGGTATCATCTTTCCATGAGCGAATCCGACCCGGTCACCGACAACGCATCGCCGGTGCGCAAGATCATCCATATCGACATGGATGCCTTCTATGCGTCGGTGGAGCAGCGCGATCATCCGGAGCTGCGCGGCAAGCCGGTCGCGGTGGGAGGCTCCGCGGAGCGCGGCGTCGTCGCGGCTGCGAGCTACGAGGCGCGCAAGTTCGGGGTGCGCTCGGCGATGCCGTCGGTGACGGCGAAGCGGCAATGTCCCGATCTGATCTTCGTCAAGCCGCGCTTCGAGGTCTACAAGGCGATCTCCAGGCAGATCCGCGACATCTTCGCCGAGCACACTGACATCATCGAGCCGTTGTCGCTGGATGAAGCCTATCTCGACGTGACGGAGAACCTGCAAGGCATTCCGCTGGCGCGGGACATCGCGCTGAAGATCCGCGAGAAGGTCAGGGCGGAGACCGGCCTCAACGCGTCGGCCGGCATCTCCTACAACAAGTTTCTGGCCAAGCTCGCCTCCGACCATCGCAAGCCCAACGGTCAGTTCGTGATCTCGCCGGAGATGGGGCCGGCCTTCGTCGAGATGCTTCCTGTCGGCAAGTTCCATGGGATAGGCCCCGCGACAGCTGCGAAGATGAACGCGCTCGGCCTGTTCACAGGTCTCGACATCCGCAACCAGACGCTGGCGTTCATGAACGCGAATTTCGGCAAGTCTGGCGCCTATTACTACTGGATCTCGCGCGGCGTCGACGAGCGGCCGGTCCGGGCCAACCGGATCCGCAAATCGATCGGCGCGGAGAACACGTTCTCGACCGACCTCGACGCGTACGACGCGCTGGCAGCCGAGCTCAGGCCGCTGGTCGACAAGGTCTGGCGGCACTGCGAGGCGACCGGCAATCGCGGCCGCACCGTCACGCTGAAGATCAAGTTCGCCGATTTCGAGATCATCACGCGCAGCAGGTCTATTCCCGCACCGGTTGCGAGGCGGGACGATCTCGAACGGCTGGCCTGCGGCCTGCTCGAGATCGAGATGCCGCTGCCCAAGCGCGTCAGGCTGCTGGGCGTCTCGCTGTCCGCGCTGCAGGCCGGCGACGAGGCGGAGCCGCAGTTGACGCTGGGTATTTGAAGGAAGCCGGCAGGCTCCCCCGGCGAACGCGACATCTTTGTCCGCGACGCGGCGCAAAACCTGTCGTAGAGACACCAAAACACGGATTTTCACGATTGATGCTGGAATGCTTGCTTTATTGATACGCCTCGGTCTTCGCTTCGAAGACCGTATCGAGGAACGCCGGTTCGTCGACCAGTACGTCCGAGGCAGTCTCGGCTGGACGCAGATCGCAATGCTGCTGGGTGCGGCCACCTATGCCGGCTACACGCTGTGGGATTGGGTGCTGTATCCGGAGGTGGTTCCGACCACGCTCGCCATCCGCGGCGGCACCGCCCTCTTCATCCTGCTGCCGCTGACTGCGCTGCTGTCGCGGCGCAGGATGAAGCCCTGGGCCGAGACGATCTTCCTCGTCTATTGCGTCATTCCCGGCTGCATCCTGCCGAGCATTTACCTCGTCCTGCCGTCGGGCTTCACCTTTGCCGCGCCCGGTATGATGATGATCATCCTGTTCGTCTCGACCATGCTGCCGTTGCGGATCGGCTCGCTGGCGATCTTCTGCCTGCTCTCGTCGACGGCACTGCTGGTTGCCGAGACATTCGCGCAGACGATGCCGGCGGGCTTGAGCTTCATCAATCACTCGCTCGTCGGCAACGCCTACGCGTTATCGCTCTATGCCGTGGCTGCGCGCGAATTCCGGGCGCGAAAGCAATTCCGGACGGCCGAGGCGCTGCAACGTGAGAAGGAACGCTCGGAGAAATCGCTGCGGGAGTTGCGCGCGACCCAGGAGCAGCTCGTGCAGGCCGAAAAGCTCGCCTCGCTCGGACAATTGGTGGCCGGCGTCGCGCATGAGGTCAACACCCCGCTTGGCCTTGCCTTGACGACCTCGACGACCATGCAGGCGGACCTGCAGACAATGGCCGACGCCTTGGGCGGAGCGTCGGTTCGGCGATCCGACCTGACCAAGGGAATCGACAGGCTCAAGCAGGGGCTGAACCTGACCTTCGAGAACCTGCACCGCGCATCCGAGATGGTGCAGAGTTTCAGGCAGGTCGCGGTGCACCAGGCCGACGAGGACCGGCGCAGTTTCGAGCTGAAGGATTGGCTGTCGGAGTTGATCTCTAAGCTCGGCCCGTTGCTGTCGCATCATGGCCTGACCATCGAGGTGCAATGCCCGGCGGGAATTACGCTCAACAGCTACCCCGGCGCGCTCGCGCAGGTGATCAGCAATCTCGCTCTCAACACGGCCGGACACGCTTACCCCGACAAGAAGGGTGGCAAGTTCGTCATCACGGTGAGCCAGACGGATTCCAAATCGGTCCGTCTCGTTTGCGCCGACGAAGGCGTTGGAATTCCGGATCACCTGCAGGCGCATGTCTTCGATCCATTCGTCACGACAAGCCGTGAGAAGGGCAATGCCGGTCTGGGACTGCATATCGCGTTCAATCTGGTCAGCTCATCGCTCAACGGGCGCTTGCGACTCGAGAGCAAGGCGGGTCCGGGTACTCGGATCGTCATCGAGATTCCCGTCGAAGGAGCATTGCAGGACAATAGCAAACAGGCGAGACCTGACACCATTGTGAACAGTTCCCAATGACTGCATGGCAGTCAGAGGCCGACTGCCTTTGTCGATCTTCGAGGCAGTGCCTGACATCAAGCTGACAAACCCGCCTCGATTCAATTCGACGCTCCGCTTGAGCAAGATGCATTCCATTGCTTCTCGTTCGTGCGCAATCGACGCGAAGTTTTTTTGCGCACGCATTTTGCTCGCGCCATTCAAATGACACGTACTGACGGATAGTCGTCAGCGTTTCGCGACGTTGCTCACGCGCGACAAGTTCGACGTCACTCACGCGCAGCGATCCGCGCATGAGCGGCGTCCGCTTGATCGCACATGCACGACGCTTGCCTCGCATGACATCGCTAAAACATAAACTGTCATTGGTTCACCGTCTCGCTTTCGAACTGCGCCTGAAGTTTTCGTCGTTCGCCGCTCGAGGAGCTGATCGTGACTCAACTCAACATGCATTTCTCCGAGGACGAGCAGTCCCGGAAGGTACGGAATGGTGCGCTCGCCGCGGTCGTCACGCAGGTCGTGCGTCTTGCGACACAGACCGGATCCGTGATCCTGCTCTCGCGCCTGCTGACGCCGGTCGACTTCGGTACTTACGCGATGGCCTCGCCGGTGCTCGCCTTCGCGGTGCTGTTCCAGGATCTCGGCCTTGGACACGCGACCGTACAGAAGGACGAATTGACCCAGACCGAATTGAGCGCGCTGTTCTGGGTGAACCTCTCGGTCGGCGCGGCCCTGGCCGTCACCCAGGTGGCGCTATCGCCGCTCATCGCCAGGTTCTACAGCGTGCCGAATCTCGCTCCACTGACCTCGGGCATGAGTGTCACCTTGCTGCTCAGCGGCGCCGACGTCCAGCATCTGTCGTTGCTGACGCGCCAGATGAGGTTCTGGACGCTGGCAGGCCTGGAATCCGCGGCCGCACTGACCGGACTACTGACCTCGGTCGTGGTCGCGCTGGTCTATCACAGCTATTGGGCCATCCTCGCCGGCAGCCTGGCATCGGGTCTGGTGCTCGCAGGCGGCGCCTGGCTGAGTTCGGGGTGGTTGCCGTCGAGGCCCGGCTCGATCAGAGCCGCACGCGACATGCTGACCTTCGGGCTCGGCGTGACCGGTTACAATTTCGCGGAGTTCCTCTCCCGCAACACAGATGGGGTGCTGATCGGCAAAGTCTGGGGTACAGCCTCGCTCGGCGCCTATAACCGCGCTTACCGACTCCTGCTGTTTCCCCTTCAGCAAGTCAGCAACCCAATGGTGCGGATCATGCTGCCGACATTGTCGGGCCTGCTGAAGGAGCCTGAACGCTATCGGGAGTCGTTTCGTCGCGCCGTGCTGCCGGCGTTCCTCCTCGTGCTGCCTGGCGTCGCCTTCATGATCGCCTGCGCCGACACGCTCGTCGAAACTCTGCTGGGAGACCAATGGAGAGAGGCGGCGCCGATCTTCGTCGCGCTCAGCATTGCCGGCCTGCTACAGACCAGCAACAGCCCCGCCACCTGGCTGTTCCTCAGTCAGGGCCGCGCCAAGGAATACATGCGCTGGGGCCTGTTCAATGTCTCAACGTCGATTGCAGCCTTCATCTGTGGCCTGCCGTTCGGACCGGTCGGCGTCGCCAGCGCATATTCGATCAGCGAGTGCATACGCACACCCATTCTGTGGTGGCTGATCGGACGAAACGGCCCCGTGCGCCATCGAGACCTCATGAAAGTGATCGGGCCTCATCTCGCCGGTGCCCTGGCGTCAGTCGGAGCTGCGTGTCTGCTCCATCGCTGGCTGCTCGCGCGTTCGATCGGCGGGATACCCGATTTGGCAGCCTGCTTCGGCCTGTCGTATGCCGTCTCGCTCACGATCGTCGCACTGTTTCCGGCCAGTCGCGGAGAAATGCGGCGCTACGCACAAAGCATTCGTGGCGGGTAATGCGATCGGCGCCGGATCGTTCGCAAGGCAGCGGATCTGATTGCCACGTCTCTGATTGCCACGCCGCGAATCATGCCATGGACGCGCGCCACGGGAGTGATCCGTATGTCACCGTGGCGCACGTGTCTCGAAACGCCCCGTTTTGGGGGCTCAATGCCTCACTTGCTCGAACACGACGACCACGCCGGTCGGCTCGGGCTCGTGCGCCATCAGGCGCGTCAGGTCGGAATCGCCCCAATCGGCGAGACTGACGACCTCGCCGCTCTGACGGTCAGTGCCGAGCGACGGTGTGGGCTCGAGGACCTTGAGGCCCATCTCGTCGACGAAGAAAGTGTGCTCGCCGAACATGCTGTTGAGCTGCGGCATGGCCGGATGTTCGTCGGGCAGCACCTGAGCGCCGAGTTGGTTGACGGTCTGCTTCACCTGTTCGGATGTGAGCTTCATGAGCTGCTCCGTTCTGTCACGTCGGGTTTCAGTGGACTGAGCCAGAGCGGGCGTTCCCTGCGCCGATATGCGCCTGGCTCAGACTACCGAACAGGTGCTGCGCACAAATGTTCCTGAGAAATCCAATTCGTGATCGCGGGTTTCATCCGCCGCGCTCACGGCACGGGATTGCCACAAGATGCACACGATCTGCCGAGAGATGCGTCAATCTGCAGCTTCGACGATCCGGATGTCGCGATCGGCGCCGTCTCCGAGCAAGTCATGCGCCTTTTGATAGGCCGGGCTCGCATACGCCGCCTTGGCACTCTCGACGCTGTCGAACTCGATGAGAACCACCCGTTCCATCTGGCCGAACTCGAAGACAGCAGCCGGCATTCCGCGCGCGAGCACACGGCCTCCGGCCGCTTCGATCGCCGGACGCGACAGTTTGGCGTAGGCCGCCATGGCATCGGGATTCTTGATGGCGCGGTAGGTGGCAACCCAATAGGCTTTGGCCATTATTGCTTTCCTTGCTTCATCGTTGTTCGCTGCTGTTCTCACCGACTGACAATGCGCAGATGCGCGAGAGATGGGTGTAAGGCAGACCGGTCTCCTCGGCCCAGGCGTTGAACTGCGCCTGCACCTTGGCGAGGTCGCCCTTCGATTTCACCTCTTCGGCGATGTCGAGACCCGCATCGCGCAGGCACGCCACGACGTCCTTTGACGTCACAAAACCGTCCCAGCCGACGAAGCGCAGCAGCATCTGGCCAGTGTTGCCGCCGAGCCGGCTGCCGCGCTTGGTGAGGAGATCGAGCAGGCCGATCTCGTCGGACGACGGCCATTGCGCCAGAAACTTGCCGAAGCTGCCGTGCTGCTTCGCGATCTCCTGGACGAACGCGGCATTGTCGCGCACCGACATGATCTTGGCGCCGTTGCGGACGATCCGCACATCGCGCAGCAGGCCTTCCCAATAATCCTCGGGCTGGAAGCTGAGCTTGGCCGGCTGGAAACGCAGGAAGGCCTCTTCGAAGCCGCCCCACTTGGTGTCGATCACGCTCCAGGCAAAGCCGGCGCAGAATACCCGCTTGGTCATTTCCGCGAGGATACGGTCATCGCCGAGCCTGGCCAGCCGCTTCAGGTCGGGCTTAGCCGGCATCAATGTCTCCAGCGCCTTGGGCCCGCCCTTGCGTTTCTCGGCGCGGGCACGAATGGTCTTGAAGGGGGGCATACGGAGATCCGTGTTGAGGGCGGGCTAGGACATCAGAATTCAACAAAACGGTCCAGTCCCGAGGTGATTGCGCGGAGAAAATCGACCATGCTGGTCCGCTTCTTGCTTCATGAAGTCCGGAATCCCTGACATTTTCACTCTCTCGCGGACGTCTCCCATGCGCTGCCTGGTCGTGGCCGATCTGCATTATTCGCTGCCGCAGCTCGATTGGCTGGTCAGCGCGGCCGCGCAATTCGACCTCGTGATTTTCGCCGGCGACGCGCTCGACATCGGCTCGATCGTGGACTTCCGCGCCCAGATTGTTGTGGTGAAGAAATACCTCGCGCTGCTCGCCGCCCAGACCCGCGTGATCCTCTGCTCCGGCAATCACGACCTCGACGAGCGCAATGCCGACGGCGAGAAGATTCCGCGCTGGATCTCGGAGGTGCGCGAGATCGGCATTGGCTGCGACGGCGACAGCCTCGTCATCGGCGAGGCGATGTTCACGGTGTGCCCGTGGTGGGACGGGCCACTGGTCAGGCAGCGCATCGTCGATCAGCTCGGCCATGCCGCTGCCAGCCGGCTGCAGCGCTGGATCTGGGTGCATCACGCTCCGCCGGTGAATTCACCGACGAGCTGGGGCGGCAAGCGTTTCTTCGGCGACGTCGAGCTGGTGCATTGGATCGCGCAGTACCAGCCATCGATGGTGATCTCGGGCCATGTGCACCAATCGCCCTTCATCCAGGATGGATCATGGTACGACCGGCTGGACCGGACTTGGATCTTCAACGCCGGCCTGCAGCCCGGTCGCCCGCCGACCTACATCGTGCTGGACCTCGATGCGGACAAGGCCTTCTGGCTTGCCGCGGGCGAAGCACAATGGATCGACCTGACTGCGCCGCTGCAGCGGCCGGCCGCTGCCATCGAGACGCCGCCCGACTGGCTCACATCCTTGGATCGGATTGCCGATCCGAGCCTGGCGAGACCTCCCGCGGCGGCAGGTTGACCATGCTCTGGAGCACCTCTCCGACCATGGCCAGCTGCGTGCCGTGGCCGGCATATTGCCGCTTGAGATCGGCCAGATAGGTGTTGGCCGCATTGAGCCGCTGCGCCAGCATCTTTGCGATCAACAGCGCCACGCCGGGCTCCTTCTCGAGGAACGAGGCGGCATCCTCGAATTCGTAGACGACGGCATCGGTGCAGGCGCGCACGGTGGCGGTGTGCGGCTGGCCCAGCAGCACCGACATCTCGCCGAGCACCGCACCGGGCTCAGTGACGGTGGCAACCACCATCTCGCCCTTGAGCACTTCGAGCTTGCCCTGCATCAGCACGTAGAGATGGCCGCTGGTGCCGCCTTCGGTGACGAGAAGCGCACCTGCTTCGACCTGCCGCTCCTTGCCGCCGCTGCAATAATCCAGAACTGCGCGCATGTTGCGAACCTCCGCCGCGAGCGGGCAGTAGAGCACGATCCGGGGAGGCTTGCAGCGTTTTTCGAGCGCGGCTGCTCAGACTTCCTGCAAGCCCGGCCGACGCGCCGGGCAACTCGCGCGGCGGATGCGCCTCACGCGCGAGAGAGCGACGGCACCTCGTCGGGCATGATCGCCTGGAGGCCGCCGAAGCGGCGTTCGCGGCCGTGGAAGGCGGCGAGCGCCTCGGCCAGATCGCCCGCGTCGAATTCGGGCCACATCCGCTCGGTGAAATGCAGCTCGGCATAGGCGCCCTCCCAGAGCAGGAAGTCCGACAGCCGCTTCTCGCCCGAGGTGCGGATGATGAGATCGACGTCGCGCAATCCGGCCTCGCCCGTGACGAGCTGCGAGAAGGCTTCGCGGGTGAGGCTGGTCAAGGCCGCCGCCTTCGCCGCGGCGTTGAGGATGGCATCGCGCGCGGAATAGTCGACCGCGATGCGCAAATGCAGCTTACCGCCGTCGGCGGTAGCTGCTTCGGCACGCGCGATCGCGCTGGCGATGCCGTCGGGCAGGCGGTCGCGGCGGCCGATCACGGTGAGGCGCACGCCATTCTCGACCAGGCTCTGCACCTCGCTCGAGAGATAGAAGCGCAGCAGCGTCATCAGCGCGGCGACCTCCACCTTCGGCCTGCGCCAATTGTCGGTGGAGAAGGCGTAAAGTGTCAGCGTGCCGATGCCCTGCTTCGGCGCGGCCTCGACGATGCGGCGGATCGTCTCGACACCGGCCTCATGGCCGCGCACGCGCGACAGGCCGCGGCGTGTCGCCCATCTGCCGTTGCCGTCCATGATGATGCCGACGTGAAGCTTGTCGTCGCGGGCCACGAGGTTACTTTGCATGACAAAGTCTCCGGTCAAAAAAGGGGATGATCAGGTCGATGCGATGCCGAGGCGTCCGAACGGCGGCGCGTCGCGGCCGGCGGCCTTGGCAGCATCGCGCACCAGCCGCTCCAGCACGGCGAGATAGTCGAGGAAGCGGCGGCGGCCGGTTTTGGTCAGGCGGCAGGTGGTGTGCGGGCGATTGCCCTCATAGCCCTTGGTCACCTCGACGAGGCCGGCCTCCTGCAGCACGGCGAGGTGCCGGGAAAGATTGCCGTCGGTGAGGCCGCAGAGCTGCTTGAGATCGGCGAAGGCCAAGCCCTTGGGATGCGCCATCAGCGAGGTCATGAGGCCGAGCCTCGCCTTCTCGTGGATCACGCGGTCCAGCCCTTCATAGGAGAAGGGCGCGCTGTCAGACTTCGACATCATGGTCTCCCGACGCGACATATAGAATGGCCGCCATCAGCGACTGCCCGATCACGAAGGGCAGGCCCATGGTCCACGGCGACAGCAGCTTGGTCTGGCTCGCCAGCGCCACCACCGCGAACCCGGACACGAAATACCAGGCGCCGGCGAGCGCGACGCTGCGCGGCAGCGAGCGGACCGAGGCGAAGATGCCGAGCGACACCAGGATCTGCCAGAGACCGGGCAACAGCCACAGCGTCTCGGCGGCGAACTTCCACATCACCACCGCGAGCAGCACGCCGGCGACGCCGGCGGGCAGGAATTGCTCGACCGCCTGGTGGATCATGGCATCGGCGAGGCCCGAATGATGGCGGCGCGAGCGCGCGCGCATCTCGATCCCTATGATTAGCCCGGAGAGCGCGGCGGCAACGAACCAGCCGATGAAGAAGCTGAGCGGCTCGCCGGTGGGATCGTCGAGCCACCAGAATTGCAGAATAGCGGTGATGAGCGCGACGGCACCGGTCGCCGCCATGGTCGCCGGGCCGTAGCCGCGGAAGGCGGTGCCCGCCGCGATCTGGCTGCGGATCGCCACGATGTCGGCCAGCGCCTTGTCGAGATCGCGCATCGGCAACGCCAAAACCTCGTTCCAACCGAGCGTTTCCGGGACCGCTCGTCCCGTAACTTTGTATTGCAAAGTATATAGGACTGCAAAGTAAAGGCAAGTCCTCATGCGGGGGCAGACGGTTCGGGCCGGTATGACAACTGGCGGTTGCGCCGCACCTGTCACGGCGGATAGGATGGATCCAAAAGCATTCCCGGGGGCTGGTATGTGGCTTAGGTCGTTTGTCGTTGTGTGCCTATTGCAGGTGAGCGTCGCTGGATCCGCGCAGGCCGCGGGCCCATTTGGCAGTGTCAATGTCGGCAACTGGATCGGCGGCGCCTTCAGCAATGATGAGACCGGCGCTTTCTCGCATTGCGCGGCGACGACGCCTTACGCGAACGGCGTCATCCTCGTCGTGGGCTACAATTCTGTCGGCACCTGGACGCTGGCTTTCGCAAGCCCGAACTACCGCTTCAAGCAGGGCGAGAACGCCGCGATCGACGTCATCTTCGACGGACAGGAGCAGGCCCGGCTGTTCGCCACCGCCAATCAGCCGAACATGCTCACCTCCGTGATGCCGCCCAACGTCGTGCGGACGTTTCAGAAGGCGAGCCTGATGGTCGCGACGAGCGGCCGCACCGTTTTGAACTTCAACCTGGCCTCGACCGGTCCCGTAGTGACGGCGTTGGCGAACTGCGTTAACAAAGTCAAAGCCGATGGGCTCAGCAAGGCTGGTGATTTCGCGAAGGGTGCTGCGAAGCCGGCGGCCACGGCGGACAAGCCGGCGTCACCGCCGGTCAGTAAGTCCACCAAGTCCAAGAGTGGCACCGGATTCGTGGTCAGCGGCAATGGGCACGTCGTCACGAACCATCACGTGATTGACGGCTGCAGCGACCTCAATGGCAATCTCACGGGCGAGGCCGCGGTCGCTTTGCGTGTTGTATCGAGCGATGCGACCAACGATCTCGCCCTCTTGCAGGCGCCGTCGTCGGTGGCGTTCAAGGAATTTGCTCGAATCCGCGACCGCTCGATACGCTCCGGCGACTCGGTCGTCGCGATCGGCTTTCCCTATCGCGGGCTGCTGAGCTCTGACTTTACCGTGACCACCGGGATCGTGAGCTCGCTGAGTGGCATGCGCAACGATTCGCGTTTTCTGCAGATCAGCGCGCCCGTGCAGCCCGGCAACAGCGGTGGCCCGTTGTTCGACACCACCGGGCAGATCGTCGGTGTCGTCACGGCAAAACTCGATAATCTGCGGATCGCAGTCGCGACCGGCAATATCCCCGAGAACATCAACTTCGCCATCAAGACCGGCGCGCTGCGGGACTTCCTCGACAATTCGGTGGTGCCCTACCAGACCGCGGAGCCCAAGGGCGATTTGAAGACGACCGACATCGCCGCCAACGCCCGGGCCTACACGATGCTGATCTCGTGCAATGCCACGGAACAAGACGATGCGAAGCGGTAGGCCGCCATACCGTCAGTACGGCGCGACGGCCCGCGCGCGCCGGTGCGGCGGCGGTTGCGGCGGCCGATCCGGGCCGTAGGCAAAGCGGGGATTGCGGTCACAGAACAGCAGCCGGCCGGAGACGCTGGCTTGGCATTGCTCATAGGTGCTGTAGGCACATTCGCCGGGATAATCGTATTCGCCGCCCTGGGCGCACCAGGGATAGTCGCGGGCTGCGGCCGGCGTAACGCCGGCAAAGGCTGCGAGCCCGATGGCAGCCAGCGCCACCAAAACGAGTTGAATCCTGCTCACGGTCCGTCCTCCAGTGCAACGAGGACAGAGCGCCTCTTTTAGCCAGCTTGCGTCAAGTCACGTTATCCGGATCGCCGAGCTGGTTCGCCTTCCTAATATGGCGCGTAGTAGTCATGCCGATACCGCCGCGATGGCCGCTGCTGATTGTAGGCCGCGCGCGGATTGATCCCGCAGGTCAGCAGGCGCCCGGAGACGCTGGCCTGACATTGTTGCAGGGTCCGGTAGGCGCATTCACCGGGGTAGCCATAGCCTTTGCCCTGGGCGCACCAGGGATAATCATAGGCCGCAGCTGGACCGGTGCCGGCAAGGCTGCCGATACCCAATCCAGCCATCGCGATCATTGCGAGCATTGCCTTGCGCATCTGCGGCTCCTTGCCGAACGCCTCGGGAATGAAGTCTCTTCCGGAAAACGTCGGCAAGGCCGCAAGGTTGCTATCCGGTCTATTCGACCTTCAGACCGGCAAAATCGACGACCTTCCGCCACTTCTCGGTCTCGGCCTTGATCTCCTCGCCGAACGCCTCGGGCGTCTGCGCCCGCGGCTCGCCGCCGAGCTCGACCAGACGCTTGGCCATGTCGGGCTCCTTGATCACCGCGTTGACCTCGGCGTTGAGCTTGGCGATGATTTCCTTCGGCGTCTTCTTCGGCGCGCCCATGCCGAACAGCGCGCTCGCCTCATAACCCTTTACAGTGTCGGCGATCGGCGCCACGTCGGGCAGCTGCGGCGAGCGTTCCGTCGTGGTGACGCCGATGGCGCGCAGCGAGCCCGAGCGAATGTGCTGGATGATCGAAGGCATGTTGTCGAAGATCACCTGCACTTGGCCCGCGAGCATGTCGGTGATCGCGGGCGCCGCGCCACGATAGGGCACGTGCTGCATCTTGCAGCCGGTCATGGCCATGAACATCTCGCCGGACAGATGCACCGAGGTGCCGTTGCCGGACGAGGCCATGTTCACCTTGCCGGGATTGGCCTTCACGTATTCGATGAACTCGGCGACGTTCTTAGCCGGCACGTCCTTGTTGACGGTCATCACGTTCGGCACGCGCTGGAACGAGGCGACCGGCGCGATATCCTCCACGAAGTTGAACTTGAGGTTCTTGTAGAGCGAGGCGTTGATGTAGTTGGCCGGATTGACCAGCTGCAGCGTGTAGCCGTCCGGCTCGGCGTTGATCACCGATTCAGTGGCGATGTTGTTGCCCGCGCCCGGCTTGTTCTCGATCACGAATTGCTGGCCGAGCTTTTCCGACAGCCGCTGGCCGATCAGCCGCGCCAGGATGTCGGTAGCCCCGCCCGGCGGATAGCCGACCACCCATTTCACGGGGCGGGCCGGATAATCGGCGGCAAGGGCCCTGGACAGCGGGGTGGCTGCGAGCGGGCTGGCTGCGAACAGGCCCAGCGCGGTACGGCGAGTGATCATATCAAGGGTTCTCCCAGTGTTGTTCTTGAAAGGCCGGTGTCTTGAAAGCGGCGTCGGCGGGGTTGTAACAAAGCTTGCGGAGTGCGGAAAGTGCGCGGGGCGCGTCACGACGAAAGGATAAGGCATGCCGGTCAAGGTTCACGCCCTGGATCATCTCGTGATCAATGTCAGCGACGTCGCGGCGACCGCGGAGTGGTACCGCAAGATTCTCGGCATGGAAGTCAAGGTATTCGATCCGGGCGGCGGCAAAGCGCCGCGGACTTTCCTCACATTCGGTAACCAGAGGATCAACGTCCGGCAACGCGATGCCGACAGGGTGGAGTGGTTCACCGCCGACCATCCGACCGCGGGCGCCGAGGATCTGTGCTTCCTCACCTCCGCCACACCCGACGAGGTGGTGGCGCATCTGCGAGCCCATGGCATCGCGATCGAGGAAGGACCGGGTCCGAGGCAGGGCGCCCGTGGCACGCTGCGCTCGGTCTATTGCCGGGATCCCGATGGCAGTTTGATCGAGATCTCGTCCTACGAGGACTAAGGCACGCTCGCGCGCCTTATTCAGCCGTCATGCCCGGGCTTCCACGCTCTTCGAGTGGCAAGACGTGGATGGCCGGGTCAAGCCCGGCCACGACGATGGAGAGACGATGCGCCCTCCCCGATTTGCGCCCCGCGCCATCCGATGGCAGGAAGACGCAATCATCAATAAGCAGCCGCCATCAAGATGCAGGCTGCACGGGAGGACACATGCCCATTCAACAGCAAGAAGCCGGAATCGTGGGTCCGTTCGACGGGCTCGACGTGCCCTGGCTGTTGAGGATGCGCGCCGAGGTGCGCAGCTCACATCCATTCCTGATCTGGGCGCCGTTCGATGCGCCGTCGCGGCGCTGGAGCTATGGCGAGTTCCACGAGCGGGTCGGCGCGCTTGCCGCGGGCCTCGCAAAACGCGGCGTCCGGCCGGGCGAATATGTGCTGATCCATCTCGACAATTGCATCGAGGCCATGCTGGCCTGGTTCGCCTGCGTCGAACTGGGGGCCATCGCTGTCACCACCAACACGCGCTCGGCGCCGGCCGAGATCGCGTATTTCGCAGATCATTGCGGCGCGGTCGCTGCAATCACGCAGCCGGCCTTTGCGGAGATTGTCGCGCAGAGCTGCCGCAACATCCGCTGGATGGCGGTGACCTCGCATGACGCAGGCACAGCGCCTGCCCAGGCGGCCGCGCGCGGCGACAGCTTCGAATCCCTGTTCGGCGACAGTGCCGACCGTCCGAGGCGCCCAGCCGATCCGCTCGCGCCATGCAGCGTGCAATACACCTCTGGCACCACGTCGCGCCCGAAGGCGGTGCTGTGGACCCACGCCAACGCGCTGTGGGGCGCCAAGATCAACGCCGCGCACGAAGACTTGCATGCCGGCGACGTGCACCAGACCTACCTGCCGCTGTTCCACACCAATGCGCTGGCCTATTCCATGCTGGCGACCTTGTGGGTCGGTGCCACCTGCGTGATCCAGCCGCGCTTCTCCGCCAGCCGCTTCTGGCGCGTCGCGCGCGAGCACGGCGCGACCTGGACCTCGACCATCCCTTTCTGCATGAAGGCTCTGCTCGAACAGGAGATTCCGAACGATCACAAATTCCGTCTGTGGGGCACGGCCATCAACGAGCCGCCGGCCTTTGCCGCGTTCGGCATCAAGATGATCGGCTGGTGGGGCATGACCGAAACCATCACCCACGGCATCGTCGGCGAAATCGACCAGCCCAACATCCCGATGTCGATCGGCCGCGCCGCGCCGGAATATCAGATCCGCATCACCGACGACGACGGCCGGCCGACGGAGGTCGGCGGCACCGGCAATCTCGCGATCAAGGGCATCCCGGGCCTGTCGCTGTTCGCCGAATATTTGCACAACGAGAAGGCGACGCGCGAGAGCTTCGATGAGCACGGTTTCTTCCTCACCGGCGACCGCGTCGAGCGCCTTCAAGACGGCTACATCAAGTTCGGCGACCGCGCCAAGGACATGCTGAAGGTCGGCGGCGAGAACGTCGCGGCCTCCGAGATCGAGCAGGTGATCGCGGTCGTCCCGGGCGTGCGCGAGGCGGCCGTGGTGGCGAAATCGCATCCGATGCTGGACGAGGTGCCGGTCGTCTTCATCATCCCGCAAGACGGCGTCGCGGGTGCCGCGCCCGACCTTCAGGACCGCGTGATGGAAGCCTGCCGCAAAGGACTTGCCGACTTCAAGGTGCCGCGCGAGATCAGGCTCGTCGACGACATGCCGCGCTCGACGCTGGAGAAGGTAGCGAAGGCGGAGCTGCGGAAGATGGTGGGGTGACAGCGTCGCGGAACGGCACACTGCCGTAGGGTGGGCAAAGCGTAGCGTGCCCACCAAAAGTCTCCGATGCGATGAACGCGGGCACGGCGCGCGAAAAGCGCGCCTTTGCCAACCCTACGGCAGGAGAGAATGCTGCTTCAAAACGACCCCAGCGCCACCGGGCGGAACGCCTGCAGCAATTGCTGGTCGAGCTTGCCGCCCATGCCTTCCATCATCGTGAAAGCGCGGGAGTGGGTGAAGGGCATGCGGTAGGCGCGCTTCTCCACCAGGGCGGCGTAGATGTCGACGATCGTGGTCAGGCGCACGATGTCGCTGATCTGGTTCGACGACAGGCCGTTGGGATAGCCGGAGCCGTCGAGGAATTCGTGGTGATGCAGGACGACGTCGAGCATCTCCGGCGGGAAGCCGCCTTGGGCTGCGAGCGCGTCATAGCCGCGACGCGGATGCTGGCGGACCTCGGCCATCTCCTCGTCGGTGAGCTTGCCGGGCTTGTCGAGCAGCGCGGCGGGAACGAAGGCCTTGCCTACATCGTGCAGCAGCGCGGCGCGGGTCAGGCGGCGCTGGTCGTCCTCGCGCATGCCGAGATGCTGGGCGAAGGCGACGGCGAAGCCGGTGACGAACAGGCAGTGCCGGTAGCTGCCGACATGGTGGCAGCCGACCGTGGTGAGCCATTCGCGCAGCGAGGAATGCTTGATCGCCTTCAGGATCTTGCTCTCGGCGGCGATGACGTCGTCGAAGGTCAGGGGCACGCCGAGCGGAAGCTTCTCAAACATCTTGGCGAGCACGCCATGCGCGGCCTCGACGCCGCGGTTGAGCGTCTTGCCGCGGTCGGTCGCGTCATAGGTGGCGGTGTCCGGGAAGGCGGAGCGGATGCGCTGAAGGATGGCGTCGGCCTGGAGCGGGCGCGAGATGGTGTCGGTCGCGCCCAGCGCCCAGGCCTGCATGGTGCCGTGATGTAAGGCGTCGGCGAGCACGAACAGCCGCGGCATCGAACGATAGGCATCGCCGCGCAGCTTGTTGCGAACCCGCTGCACGCTCTCGGGTGAGCGCAGATTGATGTCGACGACGAGGCCGGAGAGATCGCGCGACGGCTTCTCGGGGAGGTCCTCGGTCGTCACCGTCGAGACGTCGCCGACCGCCTTCAGGATGCTGGCGAGCTCGCTGCTCTCGTCGCTCCGGTCGGAGGCGAGCAGAAGCCGGCGTTTGGCGGCGGATTTGGCTGAGGCGGTCATGACTTCCCCAAAGGATACCGAGAGCACGGACATATTTGCCTCGAGCCTAAGCCGGATCAGGTTCTCCGGCCCTTAAGAGGCGTGCTCAATGGAACCTGCGGGAATTGCCTGCAATTTTAGGGAGTTTGATGGCGGGTGATTCCCAATCGACGTCGAAAACAACCCCATGCACAGTAGAGATGTCATTGATAAGATAAGGATTTTTTCTGACGTTCGATCATGCCTGGAAGGGGTGGCACAAGGCGCCGGTTGGGGTATGCCTTGAGAGGCAAATTGCGAGGGCCGTGCGCGCGTAAGGGCCGGCTGACGCGGCAAGAATAAAACAAGAGGGAAGGAAACCATGCCGAAGATCGATCGGGGCGGCGTCGGGATACACTACGAGGTTCATGGCGATGGGCCACCGCTGCTTCTGACCCATGGCTATTCCTCGACCTCAGCGATGTGGCATGGGCAGGTCGATGCGCTCGCGAAGCATCACAAGCTGATCCTGTGGGACATGCGCGGCCATGGCCAGTCCGATTATCCCGATGATCCCGGCGCCTACAGTGAAGCCATGACCGTCGGCGACATGGCGGCGATCCTCGATGCGGTGGGCGCGATGCGCGCCATCATCGGCGGTCTCTCGCTCGGCGGCTACATGTCGCTCGCGTTCTATCGCGCGCATCCGGAGCGCGCCCGCGCGCTGCTGATCATCGATACCGGCCCCGGCTTCAAGAAGGACGACGCGCGCGAGGCCTGGAACGCGCGGGCGCTCGCCACCGCCGACAGGCTCGACCGCGAGGGCCTCGACGTCCTGAAATCGGCGACGCGCGAACGCGCCACCGCCAATCATCGGAACGCCAAAGGGCTGGCGCTCGCCGCGCGCGGCATGCTGACCCAGCGCGATGCCCGCGTGATCGAGCTTTTGCCCAACATCAAGGTGCCCAGCCTGATCGTGGTCGGCGCCGACGACACCCCGTTCCTGGCGGCGTCCGACTACATGGCGGTGAAGATCCCCGGCGCACAAAAGGTCGTGATCCCCGCCGCCGGACACGCCGTCAACATCGATCAGCCCGAGGCTTTTGTTGACGCCGTCACGCCTTTCCTGAAGAACTTGCCGGAATAGCCGATCAAGCAGGGATGTTGGCGATGAAGCGGGCGATGCTGGCTGCGGGCGCGATGTTGCTGTCGATATCGGCGCAGGCCGAGCCGTTCGGCGCCGTGCCGGCGCGCCAGCCTTTCGTCAACACCTTGTCCAACAACGTTCCCCTCGCCTTCGGCATGGATGCCGATCAGACCGCGCGCGCCCTAGGACAGCCGCTGCAATATGTGCGGGGACGTCCCGGCAACGAAATCTATCTCGCGCTTCGCAACATCGGCGGCAGCGGCCTGATCCCCTATCGCCACCGTCTGTTCCTGCAATTCCGTCACGGACGGCTGGCAGGATGGAAGGAGGATTACGGCGAGAACTGGATGTGGGAGTGAGTGGAGGCTCTTCGGGTCGCAGGAAATCGTATCCGCGCTTTCCTGCGTTGAAGTTGCCACAACGTCATGGCCGGGCTCGTCCCGGCCATCCACGATCTTTCGGGCGGCACCAAGAACGTGGATGCCCGGGCCTTCGCCGCGCCGAAGCCGCTACGGCCGCGCAGGCGGGACAAAGCCCGGGCATGACGAGTTTGTTGAGCGCGCATAACTCCTAATCGAAGACCAACCAAGAAGGACAACCCGCGTGGGACAAGACATCAAGCTGACCGCCTCCGACAATTTCCAGTTCGGCGCCTATCGCGCCGACCCCGCAGGCAGCCCGAAAGGCGCGGTGGTGGTGATCCAGGAGATTTTTGGGGTCAATCACCACATCCGCTCGGTCTGTGACCGTCTCGCCGGGGAAGGCTATGTCGCGATCGCGCCGTCGATCTTCGACCGGACCTCGCCGAACTTCCAGTCGGGCTATTCGCCCGACGAGATCGCCGAAGCGCGCAAGTTCGTCGCCAATCCGAATTGGGCCGCGATGCTGCGCGACACGCAGGCGGCGATCGATGCCGTGAAGAGCGTCGGCCCCGTGGGCATCATCGGCTTTTGCCTCGGCGGCAGCATCGCCTTCGTCGCAGCGACGCGGCTGTCGGGGCTGAAGGCCGCGATCGGCTATTACGGCGGCGCGGTCGTGCGCTTCGCCGACGAGACGCCGAAGGTGCCGACGCAACTGCATTTCGGCGAGAAGGATGCCGGCATTCCGCTCACCGACGTCGAGACCATCAAGGCGAAGCGGCCCGAGGTCGAGGTCTTCGTCTATCCGGGCGCCCAGCACGGCTTCCACTGCGACGAGCGCGCCAGCTACGACAAGGCCAGCGCCGACATCGCCTGGCCGCGCAGCATGGAATTTTTCGGGAAGCATTTGCAGAAGTAGCGTGCGCAACTCACCCGGTCATTCCGGGATGCGCCGCGAGGCGCAGGCCCGGAATCCCATACTCCCGATCGTGGTTATGGATTCCGGGCTCGCGACTTCGTCGCCCCGGAATGACGGAGGTGACAATTGGGCTGAAGCCTTAGAACCAGCGCTCGCCGACGAACACGGTGTCGCCCGGCGCCAGCGGCGTGCCGAGTGGGACGACGGCGCGCATGGCACCGCCGTTTTCGGTGTGCGTGACGGTGACCATGTCGCGCTTGGCGCGCGGCGAGAAGCCGCCGGCGATGGCGACTGCGCTCTCGACCGTCATGTTCGGCACGTAAGGATATTGGCCGGGCGCGAGGACTTCGCCGAGGATGAAGAAGGGGCGATAGGCCTCGATCTCGACTGCGACTGACGGTTCGCGGATGTAGCCGTTGCGCAGGCGTGCGGCGATCTCGCCGGCAAGCCCTGCCGTGGTGCGGCCGCGCGCCGGCACGGCGCCGATCAGCGGCATGGTGATGGAGCCGCCGGCGTCGATCGCATAGCTGTTGGTGAGGCCCTCCTGGCCGTAGACCACGACGCGAAGCCTGTCGCCGGCGTCGAGATGGTAGGAGGCGCCATTGCGCACCACCATCGGCGCGGCGTAGCCGACCGGCACGGGCGCAGGCGAAGCGGCAAAGGAATTGCTGAGCGCCGCGATGGCGCCGCCGCCGTTGTTGGCTACGACGACCGGCTGCGGCGCGCCATAGGGCTGGCCATAGGCCATGGAGTCGAGATCGGCGCGCGGCTGCATCACTGCGACGGGGCCGGCGGTCTGCATGCAGCCGCCGAGGGCCAGCGCGGCGGACGCGGCCAAGGACGCTGCAAAATTCGACCATCGAAACGCGCGTGCAACCGGCACCGGACCCATCCCTCGAAACGAGACAGATCCAGTGATGCACCGGGTATGGTTAATAAAGCGTTTGCGAGGCGGCTGCGCCGGCGGCATCGCTTACAGCGGCCAACTTCTACGCATGTCCCGCGCCGTCATGGCCGGGCTTGTCCCGGCCATCCACGACCTTTGCGTGTCACGAAGAACGTGGATGCCCGGGACAAGCCCGGGCATGACGAGTACATGGCTGACTTACGCGCTCACGCCGGCGCCGATCGGGCAGGACACACCGGTGCCGCCGAGGCCGCAAGAACCGGCGGGATTCTTCGCCAGATATTGCTGGTGATAGTCCTCGGCGAAATAGAACGCGCCGGCCCGCGCATGAACAGCATGATGTATCTCCGAAGGCGAGTTGTGCGGTCGCATGAGACAAGGGCTCAGGCGGTGGGGCTCGCGATCAGGTGTGAATACAGGCATCTACACTGCGGGAGGCAGCGCCGTTACGCTGCCCGCGCGGCTCACCGTCTCGAATTGAAAATTCAATCCCTGCGGGAATTGAAAAACTCAATCCCGGCGGGAATTAAAACTCAATCCCGGGAATAGCCGATCAGTGGTTTCCGCGGACGGAACAGGATCATCAGCAGGATGCCCAGAACGCCGAGGACGGCGAAGACCGGCTGATCCAGTACCAGGCGGATCACCGAGGTCCAAAGCCAGGGCGCCTTCGCCTCGACCCAGGTCCGGAAGGCGGTCTGGCTGGCCTGATTGATGTCGTTCCAGAACTGGCCGAACCGTGTGAACTTCAGGGTCTGGTCGGCCACCCAGCGGGCGCCGTCATAGACCATGAAAATGAACCCGCCGGCGAGCAGCAGCAGCCCAATCAGTCGGAAAAAGCCGCGGATCATGCCTCACCCACCATGGTCGTCCGATCGGACGACCCTTCAAGACGTCGCCAGCCAATAGCGGGACGACGGCAGAAATTCAACCTCTTCAGGGCGTTACAGCACCCATCCGGGCTCGTTTGGGCCGGTTTTCCAGCTCCGAAAGCGTTGACGGTGCCAAAGAGCCTCTCTATAAGGGCGCCAACTGGCGGTGGGCGCAATCCTGCCGCCGCTGTTCTTTGAGCAGTTGCAGGCGCCCTGAGCTTCAAGACTCATCTCGAGCTTGAGGACTCTCTGGAGCCTCAGAGACAGCCGCAAGGCCGTCGCTCATGTTCCGGGAACGGCCAGCAACCGAACACCCTAAATCCGAGCGTCGATTCAGCGGTCAAGCAGCCGGCGCTACCCGACCAAGACGCGACCGGTACCGCAAAGGACATTGAGACCATGGCCAATACCACTTCCGCCAAGAAAGCGACGCGCAAGATCGCCCGCCGCACTGCCGTCAACAAGTCGCGCCGCACCCAGATGCGCGGTGCCGTACGCAGCGTCGAGGAAGCCATCAAGACCGGCGACCGCGCCGCTGCCGTCAAGGCGCTGGCGAATGCCGAGCCGGCCTTGATGCGCGCCGCACAGCGCAACATCATTCACAAGAACAACGCCAGCCGCAAAGTCTCGCGCCTCACTGCGCAGATCGCCAAGCTCGCGAAGTAAACTGCCAAGTCATTTCGCGAAGTAAGCTCGCGAAGTCATCTTGCGACATCATCGATTGAAAAGCCCGGCACTCGCGCCGGGTTTTTTTGTTGCCTGTCATATTCGGAAAGCGGTCACGCCAAAGGCGATCGTCGATGGAAGATCTGCATCGTTGGCGCTATTCGTTCGTTCCGTAATTCTACCTGCCGACATTCTGCAACAGTCGAAACTTTCACTGCGTTGCAAAAAATCCCTGTGCCGCGGGCTCGAATTGAATTCCGCGGGCGACGAAAGTTCTACACACCGTAGATTCACCGGAATGTGTCACGGTGGAGTTACCCTGCAAAACGAGTCTCGAAAAGCGATGACTCAATAATCACTTATCAACATAGCAGCGACAAGCATTTGGAAAATTCGCCCGCACGTCCAGCGCGTGACGGATTTGTAAAAAAATTTTGGCGGTGGCTGAGAATTGTCACATGAGGCGCGGCATTTTCGATTCTGTACACGAATCCAAAAACTTGGTCCGGAGCCTGTGCACAACTCGGGTGCGGCGTTAACCGAGGTCAAGTTTTTTGATGCCTCAAGTGTGAATCAATTTCATTGCGAGTCTTTCCGCTTAGTGTATTTCTTAAGTCGTCAGCGGCGCCCACGATCTTCAGACCAGCGCGGTTTAGGAAACGGGGCGAGCGTGCAAATCGGCGGCGATGTGCACGTAGGCGACGCTTCAACAAGCGATGTCGGTTCACAACCCATAGCAATATGGGAACGGTAGCTTTTTGTCTGAATGTCTCCAAGCGGGATCTTCTCGCGCCAAGCATGAGAGACATCGCAGAGCGACCCCGGCACGCAAGGTGGGCGAAGTCGAGCGGACGACCAGTACATTGGGCAGGCATCCGCGACAGGAGTACGGCGCGGTTGTCTTCAGGACACGCAGGACCTTGTCGTGAGTTATCACGGCAGGACGGGGAGGTATCATGTCTTACGGAATCAACGCGGTATTGAAGCACGTTTCCTATTCCAACGATGCCTTTGCAGCTCCGTCCGATGTCCAGCCTTCCGCGTGTGACGGAGCGCCGAGTACGCGCTGACCTCGCGACCCCTCCATCTCTGACATCGCTGATCTGACCATGTGGCGTTCGCGCCTGACGGTCGAGCCATGCCTGAAGATGGACTCGCTTCGAGGTCGCGCCATTCCAAGGGTCACGTTCAAGGACCCTGGCAGAAATTCTGCATGGCGCTCACAACGCAACTATATCTCTCAAGAGAAGTTTTCTGACG